>JAXIYS010000032.1:0-12603 GCA_036304385.1 Collinsella sp.
CGCGAGTTCCGCACGCAAAGGAAAGCACTTAATGTGCTTTCCGTCTTGCGCAGGACTGTAGAGCAGCAAACTTCATGCCCTCCGGTCCGCCCCGGGAGCCACCTCTAAGTTATCCCCCGGCATTCAGAAAATCTAAGTGCCAAAAAATAAGATTTTTTGACTCCGTGTTGTATAACCCGCCATTCGTGGGTACCATTCAACGCGTACGCAAACAAAAAGGGTTAACCCGCGCGGCATGACCGCGCGGCCCACAAAGGAGGAAACAAGCATGTCGTCTTTGAAGCCGCTTGCAGATCGCGTCCTGGTCAAGCCCGACGAGGCCGAGCAGAAGACCGCTTCTGGTCTGTACATCGCCAGCAACGCTCAGGAGAAGCCGCAGCGCGGCACCATCGTTGCCGTTGGCGCCGGTAAGGTCAACGACAAGGGCGAGCGCATTCCCATGGACGTTCAGGTCGGCGACGTTGTCATCTACGGTAAGTTTGGTGGCAACGAGGTCAAGGTCGACGGCGAGAAGTATCTGCTGATGCGCGCCGACGACATCTACGCCGTCGTCGAGGCCTAGCCTCGTCAGAATCTCTGATTCGTCTTTGAACGCGCCTGCCGCATAGGACTCGGAAGCGGCGACGCGAGTCACATTTCTTTTGGAGGATTACCTACCATGGCAAAGAACATTACGTTCAACACCGATGCCCGCGCCAAGCTCGCAAAGGGCGTCAACACTCTGGCCGATGCCGTTACCGTCACCATGGGCCCCAAGGGCCGTTACGTCGCTCTGCAGCGCACGTTCGGTGCCCCGACCATCACCAACGACGGCGTTTCCGTCGCTAAGGAGATCGAGCTCGAGGACAACATCGAGAACATGGGCGCTCAGCTGGTGAAGGAGGTCGCCACCAAGACCAACGACACCGTGGGTGACGGCACCACCACCGCAACCCTGCTCGCTCAGGCTATCGTCAACGACGGTCTGCGCAACGTCGCCGCTGGCGCTAACCCGCTGGCCATCCGTCGCGGCATCGACAAGGCCGTCAACGCCGCCGTCGCCGAGATGAAGAAGCAGGCCAAGCCGGTCGAGACCAAGGAGCAGATCGCTTCCGTCGGCACCATCTCCGCTGGTGACCCCGAGGTTGGCGAGAAGATCGCCGAGGCCATGGAGGTCGTGGGTAAGGACGGCGTCATCACCGTCGAGGATTCCCAGACGTTCGACATTACCATCGACACTGTCGAGGGCATGCAGTTCGACAAGGGCTATGTCTCCGCTTACTTCGTCACGGACAACGACCGCATGGAGGCCGTGATGAAGGATCCGTACATCCTCATCACCGACCAGAAGATCTCCAGCGTCCAGGACATCATGCCTGTTCTCGAGGCTGTCCAGCGCGCCGGCCGTGGCCTGCTCATCATCGCTGAGGACATCGACGGCGAGGCTCTGCCGACCCTGGTCCTCAACAAGATCCGTGGCGCCCTCAACGTCTGCGCCGTCAAGGCTCCGGGCTACGGCGATCGCCGCAAGCGCATCCTCGAGGACATCGCCGTCCTCACCGGTGGCCAGGCCGCTCTGGACGAGCTGGGCGTGAAGGTCGCTGACATTACCGCCGATATGCTCGGTACCGCTAAGTCCGTCACCATCTCCAAGGACAACACCGTCGTCGTCGGCGGTGCTGGCTCCAAGGAGGCCATCGACGCCCGTATCGCTCAGATCAAGGGCGAGATGGAGAACACCACCTCTGACTTCGACCGCGAGAAGCTCCAGGAGCGCCTGGCCAAGCTCTCCGGTGGCGTTGCCGTCATCAAGGTCGGCGCTGCTACCGAGTCCGAGCTCAAGGAGATCAAGCATCGCGTCGAGGACGCCCTGCAGGCTACCCGCGCTGCTGTCGAGGAGGGCATTGTCGCTGGCGGCGGCGTCGCCTTCATGGACGCTGCTCCTGCGCTCGACGCTGTTGAGATCGACGACCCCGAGGAGAAGATTGGCGTCGATATCGTCAAGAAGGCTCTGACCGCTCCGGTCGCTACCATCGCCAAGAACGCTGGCTTTGAGGGCGCTGTCGTGGTCGACAAGGTTGCCGAGCTGCCCGCCGGCCAGGGTCTCAACTCTGCCAACGGCGAGTGGGGCGACATGATCGAGATGGGCGTCCTCGACCCCGTCAAGGTCAGCCGCGTCACCCTGCAGAACGCTGCTTCTGTCGCCAGCCTGATCCTCATCACCGAGGCCACCGTCTCCGATGTGCCCAAGAACACTCAGCTTGAGGACGCTATCGCTGCTGCCACCGCTGGTCAGCAGGGCGGCGGTATGTACTAAGGCCGACAAGGTCTAGAACTCCCACCGGGAATCCGGGGGCGTGACGGGGGCTTCTCTCCGGAACGTCCTCGGATTCCCTGCGTTTACGGCCTTGAGGTCGGCGGCGCGGAGAACGTGGTTGATGGGGATACGTGTCCCGGTTGCTGTTTCGCGCTTTGCGCGAAAGGCGCACCACTTTGGGGTGGGCGGAGGACGTAGCTGTTGGGGATACATGTCCCTTTCGCTGTTTCGCGCTTTGCGCGAAAGGCGCGCTACTTTGGGAAGGGCGGGCAACTTGTTCGAACCGCCGCTCTATCCCGGGCGTATTTGTGGGGCGTTCCCCCGCCATAAATTACCCTCGGCATACTTGCGCGAAAGCCTACTGGTGCTACACTTGCAATTGCTGTTTCAGGGCGGGGTGAAATTCCCCACTGGCGGTAAATCGGGCGGTGCCAAAGGGGTACCGTGGCGCAGGAAACGTGCCTGCGGCCGAGCCGATGAGTCCGCGACCCGTGTGTGCGTTGGTTCGCATGCCGGCTGAACTGGTGAGATCCCAGTACCAACGGTTAGAGTCCGGATGAAAGAGGCAGGTGATCTTATGTCTGAACAGTCGCAGCATATCCATTTTGAGAACACGAATAGGTGGAGCACCAAACAGCTCGTTACCATGGCGTTGATGTGCGCCTTGGGAGCACTGTTTATGTATGTGCAGCTGCCCATCCTCCCCTCGGCGCCGTTTTTGACGTATGACCCGTCGCTGGTGCCGGCGATGGTGTGTGGATTTGCGTATGGCCCTGGTGCCGGCACCGCTGTTGCCGCTATGGCGATCGTTATCCATGCGCTTACCACGGGCGACTGGGTCGGCGCGCTTATGAACCTGGTGGCTACGCTGGGCTATATTCTGCCTGCGGCTATCGTCTATCAGAGGATGCACACCTACAAGGGTGCCGTGATTGGCCTGGCGCTGGGCGTTATTGCCGCTACGGCGCTTTCTATGGTTGCGAACCTGACCATCGGCGTTTGGTTCTGGTATGGCTCGGCCGATGTGATTTTGCCACTCATGCTTCCTGCTGTTCTGCCGTTCAACCTTATCAAGACCGTGCTTAACTCGGTATTGACGCTTGCAGTGTACAAGGCGGTCTCCAACCTCATCACGCCTAAAAAGGACCAGGTCAAAGGCCGCGCATGATTGAGTGTCGGGGCGTTTCCTTTAGCTATGACGGTGCTGCACCGGCGCTCGATGGCATCGATCTGAACATCGAGGATGGCGAGTTTTTCTGCATCCTCGGCGGAAACGGGTCGGGCAAGTCGACGTTTGCCAAGCATTTGAACGCGCTGCTGCAGCCCGATGCGGGAACGGTGTGCGTCAACGGCATGGACGCGTCCGATCCCGAGCTGGTCTACGATATCCGCTCGACTGCGGGCATGGTGTTCCAGAATCCCGACGACCAGCTTGTGGCGACGCTTGTCGAGGACGATGTTGCGTTTGGTCCCGAGAACTTAGGGGTCGAGTCGGCCCAGATCGTGCAGCGCGTGCGCGAGGCGCTGAAGGCCGTGGGTCTGGTGGGCTTTGAGCGCCACGAGACCCACGCTCTCTCGGGCGGACAAAAGCAGCGCGTGGCGCTTGCCGGTGTGCTCGCCATGGAGCCGCGCGTGCTCATCTTGGATGAGGCCTCCTCGATGCTCGACCCGCGCGGGCGCAAGGGCCTTATGAAGGCCTGTCACGCGCTGCACGAACGCGGTATGACCATCGTGATGATTACGCACTTTATGGAAGAGGCCGCTGAGGCCGATCGCGTTGCTGTCTTCCAGGCGGGCCGCGTTGCCATGCTCGGTACGCCCGAGGAGATCTTGACGCGGGCGGACGAACTTGCACGGCTGAACCTGGATATGCCGGCATCGTGCTGTCTTGGCAAGGCGCTTCGCGCGAAGGGCGTGCCCATTTGCGCACAGGTGCGCGAGGCGGATATGGTCGCCGATATAGCGCAGGCTTATGCCGAGCGGAGTAGGACAGGCATCGTCGGGCGGCCTTTTGCGTCCGATCTTCGTATTCCCGACAACGTTTCCTCTGCGCTCGATGGCGCAGACGCGCCGGAGCCCGTCATCGAGATTTCGCATCTTTCGTATAGCTATTCGCTGAGCGCCCGCGAGCGTCGCCGTTGGCACAAGCGCTCGGCCGCCGAGGGTGCATCGAGCAAACAGGCCCTCTGGGGCAACGACCCTAGCAGCCCCTGGGCGTTGCGCAATGTGTCGCTAACGGTGCGTCGTGGCGAGTTCCTGGGCCTTGCGGGCCATACCGGTTCGGGTAAGTCGACGCTGGTTCAGCATCTCAACGGCCTGATTCGTCCCCAGGAGGGTTCCGTTTACGCGCTGGGGCTCGACCTGGCAAACAAGAAAGATGCCGCCGCGGTTAAGGCAAAGGTCGGCGTGGTGTTTCAGTATCCAGAGCGTCAGCTGTTTGCCGAGACCGTGGCACAGGACGTGGCGTTTGGCCCGCACAACCTTGGCTTGTCGCAGGCCGAGGTTGCCCGCCGCGTTGAGTCATCGCTCGCGCGCGTGGGCCTCGACCTGGCTACGGTGGGCGACAAGAGCCCCTTTGAGCTCTCGGGCGGGCAGCAGCGGCGCGTGGCGTTTGCTGGCGTGCTTGCCATGGAGCCCGAGGTCCTGGTGCTCGATGAGCCCATGGCGGGACTCGATCCGGCGGCGCGCAGGGATTTTCTGGAGCTCATCGATCGACTTCACCATGGGGGTCTGACCGTCGTCATGGTCTCACACAGCATGGATGACCTTGCCAATTGCTGCGACCGTATCGTCGTAATGAACAAAGGTGCGGTGTTTGCCGAGGGCACGCCCGCTCAGGTGTTTGCGCATGCGGATGAGCTTAAATCAATCGGCTTGGGTGTTCCCGCTGCCCAGCGCATGGCGCTGGCGCTCGCGGAAGCGGGCGTGCCGCTGCACTTTGACGGCCTCTATACGGTTGAGTCGTTGGCGGACGAGTTGGTGGACCTGCTAAACGGTCGCTCAGGCGGTACTTCTAACGTCTCGGACAAAGTCAAACCCGAAACGATCGCGCGAGAGGAGGGCTGCTAATGGAGGCGTTTTCGTTTGGCAGCTACTATCCCGGCGATAGCGCAATCCACCGCCTGGACCCGCGAACCAAGTTGCTCTTGGGCTTCGTGTTTCTGATCATGACGCTCACGGTCAGTAGCTTCCGCGGACTGGTCCCGGTCGCAATCTTCGTTGTCCTGATCTATACCGTGTCCCGGGTGCCGGCTCGTCGCGTCCTGTCATCGATGGCGCCGCTGCTGGCGATCGTCGCGGTGGTCGCGGTGCTCAACCTGTTTTCCGACCAGAGCGGGCGCATTCTGTGGCAGTTCGGCTTTTTGCAGATAAGCGAGGGCTCGCTACATTCCGCCGCCTTTATGGCGTGCCGCCTGACCTTGATGATGGCCGGCATGAGCGCTATCACGCTCACCACACCGACGCTCGACCTCACCGCGGGTTTTGAGCGCCTGCTCGCGCCGTTTGCGTGTGTGGGACTTCCTGCGCACGAGCTCGGCATGATCATGGGTATCGCGCTGCGCTTTATGCCGCAGTTCGCCACCGAGATGAAGCAGACGGCCGATGCGCAGGCGAGCCGCGGTGCGCGCGTGACGGGAGGCCCGCTCGGCGGCGTGCGTATGCTCGGCAGTGTGGCGATTCCACTGTTCACGGGCGTGTTCCGTCATGCCGAGACGTTGTCTGCCGCCATGGATGCCCGTTGCTATCATGGCGAGCAGGGCCGCACACGTCTGCATGCGCTTGCATTTGGCCGCGGCGATGCGTTGGCGGCGGTGGTGACGGCGTTGCTGCTCATCTGCGTCATCGTCATCAATCTTCAACTTGTTTAGGCGCGATTCGAGCGCAGGAAAGGGGTCCCTATGACCGACAACGACCGCACGGCGCAGCTCGAGCGCGCCTGTTCGTATCTTAGGCGTATTCCGGCGTGGTATCTCGCCACGATCGACGTGACGGACGGACATCAGCCGCGCGTGAGGCCGTTCTCGTTTGCCATGGTCGATGATGGCAAGCTGTGGTTTTGCACCTCGCGCGATAAGGATGTGTGGGCCGAGCTTAGCGCGAACCCCAAGTTTGAGGTTTCGGGTTGGAAACCGGGGGAGTGCTGGATCGTATTAACTGGCGAGGCCGCGCTCGAGGACGACGCGGTCGTGAGCGACCGGGTGCGCCAAGCCGGCTTTAAGCACATGGTGGGCATCGGCGAGAATCACGAGAGCGCCAACGACGGTCGCCTTGCGTTCTTCTCGGTGCGCAATATCGCCGCCCGCTTCTGTGATATCGACGGCAGCGAAGAGCGCCTGGAGCTTTAACCATAGGGTAGCTAAAACAGCCCCGACCCAAAAAGACTAGTGACAGGGGGACACATGGACGGATTGAATACGGTTTTGGAGTATCTGACGTCGGTGCCGGCATGGTATTTGGCGACGAGCGTTGACGGACAGCCGCATGTGCGTCCGTTTTCGTTTGCGCAGATTCAGGACGGCAAGCTGTGGTTTGTAACGGCGCGCACCAAAGACGTGTGGCAAGAGCTGCTGCAAAATCAACGCTTTGAGGCCACGAGTTGGTGGCCGGGCCATGGCTGGCTCATCTTGCGCGGGCGTGCGGGTCTGGATGACCAGGCCGCTTCCGATATGCGCGAGGCAGGCTGGAAGCACCTGGAGCGCTTGGGCGAGCATTATGAGGGGCCCAACGACCCCACGCTCGTCTTCTTTAGCGTCGAGGAGCCGGAGACTTTCATCTGCAACCATGACGAATGGGTGCCGGTCGAGCTCTAAACGAGTCTCTCAGCAAGCTTCGACAATTCAAATTCTCGCATGTAGCGGGCCCCACATTGCAACGTCACCGTAAGGTGCACTGGGCAATATGGGGCCCGTATTCATTTGTCAATTCCTTCGAGTGAATGTGTCGGGACTGTTTCAATGCATGAATATGCAAAAGATTTGCGTATCCATGCATCTTTTGGTGCTAAAGTTTCAACCCACTTCATAACTACGGCTGCGAGATACGTATTGGTGCATAACTGTGCGGGCAAGGAGTCTGATATGTCTTTAAAGGTTGGAATCGTCGGTGCGGCTGGATATGCCGGCGCCGAGCTCATTCGCCTCGTGCTCGGCCATCCCGAGTTTGAACTTGTTGCCATCACGTCCAACGCCGATGCCGGCCAGCCGTTGTCTGCGGTGTACCCGAGCTTCACCGGCGTAAGCGATCTTGTCTTCACGACGCATGACGCCCCCGAGCTCAAGAACTGCGATGCGGTCTTTTTGGCCGTGCCGCACACGGCTGCCATGGCACGGGTGCCCGCCCTGCTTGCCGCGGGAGTTTCCTGCATTGACCTCTCGGCCGACTATCGCCTGAGCGATCCGGCCGCCTTTGAGGCCTGGTATGCCGCCGAGCACACGAGCCCCGAGCTACTCAAGAGCCGCGCCTTTGGTCTGCCCGAGCTGTTCTCCCAGGATTTGGAGACCGCTGCATCCGACCACGCCGACGGCAAGCCCGTACTGGTCGCCTGCGCCGGTTGCTATCCCACTGCAACGAGCCTTGCCGCCGCGCCTGCCGTGCGCGCCGGCTGGGTTGCCCAGAGCGGCCCCGTGATCGTTGACGCTATCAGCGGTGTAACGGGTGCCGGTAAGTCCTGCAACGCCCGTACGCATTTTTGCAGCGCGGACGAAAACCTGGAGGCCTATGGCGTGGGCAAGCATCGTCACACGCCCGAAATCGAGCAGATCTTGGGCCTAACCGATCGTGTCGTCTTTACCCCGCACCTGGCACCGCTCAAGCGCGGTCTGCTCTCTACGGTGACGATGCCGCTTACGCCGCGGGCTATCGATGCCTTGACCCTTGAGGACGTTGTCGACCATTACAAGCAGTTCTACGCCGGTCGCACCTTCGTGCGCGTACTCGATGCCGGTCAGCAGCCCAAGACGGCTTCGGTCGTCGGCACCAACGCCGCCCAGATCGGCCTCGCGCTCAACGAGCGCGCGGGCGTTCTGGTGGCCACGGGCGCCATCGACAATCTGTGCAAGGGTGCAGCAGGCCAGGCGGTCCAGTGCGCCAACATCGTCTTTGGTTTTGACGAGCGACGAGGCTTGCCCACAGTGGCGTGCCCGGTGTAGCACATTCGATTGTTAGCGATTTGGTAATCGGGCATCGAGTGGGGCGCCACTCTTAAGCTGGTCTCATGATTGTGGCTGGCATGGCGCACCAACCGATGCCCATTTTTTGTTTGACATAAGGAGTCATAAAGACGATGAATGCTGAGCAGTTCGATATCAAGATTCGTGCCGTAGAGGGCGGCGTAACGGCGGCAGCCGGCTTTAAGGCGGCGGGCATCCATGCCGGATTCCGCAAGAATCCCGAGCGCCTGGATTACGCGCTCGTCGTGCCCGATAAACCCTGTCCCGGGGCCGGCGTGTTTACGACTAACCGCTTTTGTGCGGCGCCCGTGCAGGTGAGCCGTGCCAACCTGGGCGGCGCCGACAAGGGCTATGGCATCATCGCCGGTGTTTCTATCAACTCTGGCAACGCCAACGCCGCCACGGGTGAAACCGGTCTTGCCTGCGCGCGCGAGACCTGCAACATCGCCTCGCAGGTCATCGGCTGCGAGCCCCAGCAGATTCTGGTCGCCTCCACGGGCGTAATTGGTCAGATTCTGCCGATCGACACGTTTGAGACCGCCGTTCCTGCCGCCTACGAGGCGCTCTCCGCCCACGGCGGCGCCGATGCCGCTCGCGCTATCATGACGACCGACACGCATTCCAAGGAGTATGCCGTGTGTTACCGCAGCGAGGCCGCGGGGCACGCAGGTAATGCCTATACGGTGGGCGGTATGTGCAAAGGCTCGGGTATGATCATGCCCAACATGGCCACCATGATCGCAGTCATCACTACCGATGCCCCCGTCGAGCCGGCGGCGCTTCACGCCCTGTTACTCTCCACCGTCAAGCAGACCTTCAACAAGGTAACGGTCGACTCCGATACTTCGACCAACGACACCTGCATCATGCTCGCTTCCGGCGCTGCCGCAAATGCCGAGCCTATTGTCGAGGGCTCCGATGCCTTTGACGAGTTGGCCTTTGCCGTGCATGAGGTGTGCGAGAGCCTGGCGCGCAACATCGCCGCAGATGGCGAGGGCGCATCCAAGCTCGTGACGGTTAATGTCACCGGCGCCGCGAACGACGAGGAGGCCGATATCGCCGCCCGTGCTGTTGCCAACTCGCCGCTCGTCAAGACCTGCATCGCCGGCCACGACTGCAACTGGGGCCGCGTTGCCATGGCGCTCGGCAAGTGCGGCGTGCAGTTTAACCAAGAAGATGTGTCCATCGACATGATGGGTATGCCCGTCTGCCGTGATGGCCTGACCGTTCCTTTTGACGAGGACGAGGCGCTGCGTCGCTTTGAGGCGCCCGAGATTGTGATCTCGGCAGACCTGGGCGCAGGGGACGCGGCGACCACCGTGTGGACTTGCGACCTCACGCACGAGTACATCTCCATTAACGGCGACTACCGTTCCTAGACTCCCGATGTGCCGCGCGTCCCGCTGCAATCGCGGGCAACGAGGGACGGCGCAATAGCTACACGAAAGACGAGGCTGACTATGAAGTTCGCACGCGATTGTCGCTCGAGCGAATCCAACGAAGTTACCGCGCAGCTGCTGTTCGAGGCGCTGCCGTGGATTAAGAACCTGACCGGTAAGACGGTCGTTATCAAGTACGGCGGTGCCGCCATGGTCGACGAGCAGTTGCGTCGTGACGTGATGAGCGACATCGTCCTGCTCAAGATTATCGGCATGCGCCCTGTTATCGTGCACGGTGGCGGCAAGGCCATCAACGAGGCGCTCAGCCACTACGACATCCCCGTCGAGTTTAAGAACGGCCAGCGCGTGACTACGCCTGCCACCATGGACATCGTGCGCGAGGTACTGGGTGGCAAGGTCAATCAGGAGCTGGTCGCGGCGCTCAACCACCACGGCAACCTGGCCGTGGGCGTGTCCGGCAGCGACGCCGGTACCCTTATCGCCGAGCCGCTCGACCCAGAGCTCGGCCGCGTAGGCAAGGTCACGCACGTCAACACCGACTATATCGAGCGTTTGCTCGACAGCGAGTACATTCCCGTTATCGCCACGGTCGCGGCGGGGGAGGACGGTGGCTTCTTCAACATCAACGCCGATACCGCAGCTGGCGCCGTTGCGGCGGCGCTCCATGCGCACAAGGCGATTTTTTTGACCGACGTCGACGGTCTGTACAAGGACTTTAGCGACAAGGATTCGCTTATCTCCAACCTGACGCTCGACGAGGTCAATGAGATGCTCTACGGCGGCGAGGTTGACAAGGGCATGATCCCCAAGCTGCGCGCCGCCGTCGATGCGCTTACCGCTGGCGTGTTCCGAGCCCACATCATCAATGGCACGACGCCGCACTCGCTGCTTTTGGAGCTGCTGACCGATGCTGGCGTCGGTACCGTGATTCACTCCACCGAGACGGCCTACGAGTTCGATACGCATCCGCACCCGCTTTCGACGTTTGCGGCGCGCCTGACCGAGAACCTCGACGAGGTCGAGAAGCTCCAGACGGTCTAGCCGACCCGCGGTCGTCGCGTCCCTGCACCCATAGCCCTGCGCCGTACGGCGCCCAACGAAAGGCATCCCATGTCACTTGCAACTCAACAATCGCTCGAATCCCATTACGTTATGCATACCTTTGGTCGCTCTCCGGTAGAGTTTGTCGAAGGCCACGGCATGAAGCTCACCGGTGACGATGGTCGTGAGTATCTCGACTTTCTTGCTGGTATTGGCGTGTGCAGCCTTGGCCACGGCAACCCTGCAGTGCTTTCGGCGCTCGAGACGCAGACCAAAAAGCTCATGCATGTCTCCAATTACTTCTACATCGAGCAGCGTGGCCAGGTCGCGGCGCTACTGTCCAAGCTCGCTAACGACGATGTGGATGGCGCGTGCGTGCTTGCCGACGCGATTGCCGCCGGCGACGAGACTACGGCGGCGGCGCTTGGCGTTCCGGCTGCGGGCGAGCAGGTGTGGGAGACGTTCTTTGCCAACTCCGGTGCCGAGGCCAACGAGGGCTCGATGAAGCTCGCGCGCCTGTACGCCAAGCGTGCCGGCAACGGTGGCAACACCATCGTGTGCATGCGCGGCGGTTTCCACGGTCGTACGCTCGAGACCATTGCGGCGACCATGCAGGATTGGCTGCAGGACAGTTTTCGTCCGCTGCCGGGCGGCTTTGTGGCCTGCACGCCCAACGATGTCGATGAACTGCGCGCAATCTTTAAGCAGCTCGGAAGCGAGATTTGCGCCGTGATGCTCGAGCCGATCCAGGGCGAGAGCGGCGTGCATCCCATGACCGAGGAGTTTATGGCGGCTGCGCGCGACTTGGCGCACGAGGTGGGCGCCGTTCTTATCGCCGACGAGGTCCAGTGTGGCATCTTCCGCTCCGGCAAGCCGTTTGCATTCCAGACCTATGGCGTGGAGCCCGACATTATGAGCCTTGCCAAGGGCATTGCCGATGGCGTGCCCATGGGTGCCGTGGTGGCAAAGAAGGAGATCGCCGACGTGTTTAAGCCCGGCGACCACGGCTCGACCTTTGGCGGTAGCTGCTTGGCCGTCACGGCGTGCGCCGCGACGCTCTCCGCGCTCGTGCGCGGCGATTATGCCGACCATGCCGCCAAGGTGGGTGCTTATATGGAGGCAAAGCTCACCAAGCTGCCGCATGTGGTCGAGGTACGCGGTCGCGGCTTAATGCTCGGCTGCGATCTGGATGACGCTGCGGGCGATGCGCATGATATTGTTGCCCGCGCGCTGGCCGCTGGCGCCGTGATTAACGCGACCGGAGCTCATACGCTGCGTTTCCTGCCGCCGCTTATCTGCGAGGAAGCCGACGTGGACAGCCTGATCGAGATTTTGTCGGACGTTTTGGCCTAATACAGCGAAATAACTCAATTTGGACCGGGTTCCGGACTGCGGACATGCCATATGCGGCACGATTCAGCGGTCTGGAGCCCGTTTTGTCTTAGATTTGCTAAGGCGGGGGAGACCTGCTGGTCAAAAAACATCAAATATGAGTACTGTTACCGATTTGGTAGCAGCAATTTTGGACTAATAAGGCTAGATAGCAAGACGAAATGGTAGCGCACAGAGATGTGGTGTAAGAGGCGGGGCATGCCCCGCCTCCGCCCTTTCTTGAAAGGGAGGGGACACCGCCTAGAATTCGTCGTTGGAGTAATGAAGGTGACGAATGGAAGGAAAGGCGATGCCCCAAGAAGAG
>JAXIYS010000033.1:0-26175 GCA_036304385.1 Collinsella sp.
ACGCCGCTCATGCTGCAGATGTTTGCCATCTACTTTGCCCCGTACTACGTGTTCGGCATTTCGCTCACGCCCGATTCCAAGTGGACGGCGTGCGTCGTGGCGTTCATTATCAACTACGCCGGCTACTTTGCCGAGATCTATCGCTCGGGCCTGCAGTCCATTCCGCGCGGTCAATACGAGGCCGCCGAGGTGCTGGGCTATTCGCGCACGCAGACGTTTCTGTATATCGTGATGCCGCAGGTTGCCAAGCGCATTTTGCCGGCGATGGGCAACGAGATCATCACACTGGTCAAGGACACGTCGCTGGCGTTTGCCATCGGTGTGGGCGAGATGTTCTCGACGGCCAAGGCGCTGGTCGCCTCGCAGGTGAGCATGGTGCCGTTCGCAATCGCGGCGCTGATCTACTGGGTCTTTAACTTTGTGGTCGAGATGCTGCTGGGCGCTGCCGAGAAAAAATTGGATTACTACCATGATTAATTCGGTAATGAATATATCGAACGCGCGCAAGGCGTTTGGCGGCAATGAGGTGCTCAAGGATATCTCGCTCGAGGTCAAGCGTGGCGAGGTCGTGGCGATTATCGGGCCTTCGGGCGGCGGTAAGTCCACGCTGCTGCGCTGTGCCACGCTGCTCGAGACGCTCGACGGTGGCTCGCTCTCGTTTGGCGACCTTGCCGTCGCGACGGATACGGGGTCGGGTGCGGTATATGCGAAAGGCGACGTGCCCAAGCAGGCGCGCTCGCGGTTTGGTTTGGTGTTTCAGAACTACAATCTGTTCCCGCACTATACCGTGATGAAAAACATCACCGATGCACCGATCCGCGTGCTTAAGCGCCCGCGCGAGCAGGCGGAGGCTCGCGCACACGAGCTCATTGCACAGATGGGGCTTACGGGTAACGAGAACAAGGTGCCCTGCGAGCTTTCGGGCGGTCAGCAGCAACGCGTAAGTATTGCCCGCGCCCTGGCGCTCGACCCGGAAATCTTGTTCTTTGATGAGCCGACCTCGGCGCTCGATCCCGAGCTGACGGCCGAGGTTCTGCGCGTCATCAAGGATCTGGCCGCGCAGAATATGACGATGGTGATTGTGACGCACGCGATGCAGTTTGCCCGCGACGTTGCCGACCGCGTGGTCTTCATGGACGGCGGGCGCATTGTCGAGGAGGGTCCGGCCGAGCAGGTTATCGATCATCCGCGCGAGCAGCGTACACGCGAGTTCTTGAGCCGTATCGAGGGATAGGCTCAGCTATTTACTCAACTGCTTATTGAGGTGATGCCGCCGCAGGTCTTACGGCCTGGGGCGGCATTTTATTTGCATCCGTGGGGTTCAATAATCGCCTCGCAAGCTCGCCCCTTCCTCTCGCCGCCTGTATTCATACGTGCGCCGAAAGGTGTGCATGGACAGTCGCCTGTGAGGGTAGGGTGGTGGCATAGGACATTTGGAGGGTGAGTCGGCTCGGCTGCCGACCATGCTGCTCCCGGGACGGCACCGACCGCGAACTCTCCCCGTTGGCGTCGCGCATTGCGCGCGGCCCTGCAAGGAGGTCATCATGGGTGCTCCCAAGACCGGCAACGTAAGGAACGTGGTGCTCGTAGGCCAAGGCGGGGTGGGCAAGACTTCACTCGCCGAGGCCATGCTCCACCTTTCTGGTAAGACCGCCCGCCTGGGCGGCCACGACGGCACCAAGCCCACGCTCGACTATGACCCCGAAGAGGTCAAGCGTTCATTCTCCATCTCGACGACCATCGCGCCGATCGATTGGAAGGGCGCCCGCATCAACGTGCTCGATGCCCCGTGCTACCCCGATTTTATCGGCGACGCCTTTGCCGCGATGAGCGTCTGCGAGACGGCGCTGTTTGTGGTCGACGCCGAGGCCGGCCCGCAGCCGACGACGGTTAAGCTCTGGTATGCCGCCGAGGACCTGCGCCTGGCGCGTGCGGTGTTCGTGAACCGCCTGTCGCGCTCCGAGGCCAGCTTTGCGACCACGATGGACCTGCTGCAGGAGCGCTTTGGCACGCGCCTAGGCGCCGTGACCCTCCCCTGGGGCGAGGGCGAGGACTTTGACGGCATCATCGACCTGGTGCGCATGAAGGCGCGCCATTGCAACGGCACCGAGGCCGTTGAGTCGGAGATCCCCGAGGAGTATCGTGCCCAGGCTGAGGAGGCCCACGACCATCTGTGCGAGTTGGTGGCCGAGGCCGACGATGAGCTGATGATGAAGTATTTGGAAGGCGAGGAGACGCTGACGCAGGAGGAGCTTGAAGGCCTGCTGTCGAAGGCGATCGCCGAGCGCATCTTTGTGCCGGTCTTTGCGGGCGATTGCATTAAGGAGCAGGGCGTCAACTCGCTGATGGACGACATCGCCACATACTTCCCGGCGCCGACGGACTACGGCGAGATGCCGCTCATCGACGGCGATTCGCTCAAGATTTCGAGCGACGATGACCGTCCGGTGGCGTTTGTGTTTAAGACGCTGGCCGATCCGCAGCAGGGCCGCATCAGCTTTATCAAGGTGCTGACGGGCACGCTTGAGCCGGGCCTTGAGCTGATCAATGCGCGTACCCGCAAGAGCGATCGTCTGGCTCACCTGTATGTGATGTGCGGCCGCGACATGACCGAGGTCGGCCACGCCTATGCCGGCGACATCATCGTGGCGCCTAAGCTGGCGGCCGAGACGGGCGATACGCTCTCGATTACCGGCAAGGTCGAGGCTGCGGCGTTTAAGTTCCCCAACTCGCAGTACCGCATCGCCATTGAGGCCGAGAACCGCGGCGACGAAGAGAAGCTCTACACGTTTATCGAGAAAGCCTGCAAGGCCGATCCGACCATGAGCATCGATCGTGACGAGGAGACCGGGCAGACTATCATTTCCGCCGTGGGTGAGGCGCAGGTTTCGGTGCTGCTCAACCGTTTGGAGGACCGCACCAAGGTCGCGGCAAAGAGCGTTCCGATCCGCATTCCGTATCGCGAGACCATCCGCCGCACGGCAAGCGCTCAGGGCCGCCACAAGAAGCAGACCGGTGGTGCCGGTCAGTACGGCGACTGCTGGCTACGCGTGGAGCCGCTTATTGGGCCCGACGGCACGAGCGACGGCTACGAGTTTGTGGATGAGGTCGTAGGCGGCCGCATTCCGCGCTCGCTGATTCCCGCCGTGGACAAGGGCGTCCAGGAGACCATGAAGGACGGCATCATTGCCGGCTACCCGCTCACGGGCATCCGCGTGGCTGTGTACGACGGCTCGTATCATAGCGTCGACTCCAACGAGATGGCGTTTCGCGCGGCAGCTCGCATCGGCCTGCGCAAGGCATGCGCCGATGCCGACCCGGTGGTGCTGGAGCCCATCGAGGAAATCACGGTGACTATCCCCGAGAGCTACGCCGGCGCCGTGATGGGCGACATCTCGGCCTCGCGCGGTCGCGTGACGGGTATGGAGACCGATGAGCGCGGCGATACCGTTGTTATTGCCCAGGCGCCGCTGGCCGAGCTGACGGATTATTCGACGCGCCTGCGCTCTATCACGCGCGGCACAGGCGACTTTACCATGAAGCCCGCAGGCTATGAGCAGGTGCCTTATGACGTTCAGGCCAAGCTGGTCGAGCGCTATGAGGAGGGCCGCGCCAAGTAACGTGTGGCGTTGCCTGCAACATGCGTGCCGATGCAAGGGCCGCTCTGGGCAATCCAGGGCGGCCCTTTTTGATGCCCAGCGGGGCTGCAAATCGCTTCTTGGCGTGGCTCGGGACTAGTCCCCCGAGGCCTGGTTGCGGCCGGTGGCGTAGTCGATCTGCACGTGCGGCTGCAGGTTGTAGCAGTACACGTGGAAGCACAGGGTCTTGCCGTGGTCCTCGATCGATTGCGCCTCAAGGCGAACGCCGCGACAGACGAGTTCCTCTTCGTTGTACATGGGCGTGACGCGGTAGAGCACATGGTTGCCCGTGTCGCGGATGTAGTCGAGGACCTGCTCTTCAAACGGCAGCATGCCCGTCTCGTTGAGATAGCGCGTGCCGGTGAGGAGATTCTTGCGATTGGCGTTTTCACCGCAGAGCGACCAGGCGATGAGGTGACAGCGGTTGTAGAGGCTCTGGCCTGGAATAAAGTCGTAGCGCTGCTGATGCCAACCGGCAGGATGGATACGCGAGATATCGCCGCGCTTTCCCTGTCCGAGCGATTCGGGACCCACGCAGGCGAGCGCCTTGCGAGTGCGGCCCAGGCTGTCGAGCTTGGAGAATTTCTTAAAGCAGCCTTCTTCGGTGGCACGCTCATACTCGTCAAGCGTGAACGACGGCGTGCCGAGCGGGTGCGTGCTGTCGGCGCGAAGGGCAACGTAGGGGTTGCCGGCATAGTCGGGAATGCTGCTGAGATAAACACCGCGGGCGCGGTTGAGGTTGGGGTTTTCCACCTCGTCGATGGGGGTGGCGGCGCTGCCCGCGGAGTCAACGTTGCCGTTGGTGTTGGTCGCGGTGGATTCGGAGCCATCGCCAGAGTCTTGGCTATTTTGAGAGTCCGAGGAGCTCGCTGTTCCCGATTCGAGCCGGGCAACCAGGTCTGCCTCGTCGTCGGATCGGCTGGGACTCTCGTTTTGCTTCTCGGCCAGAGCTGCCGCCTGTTCATCGCTTTGCGGCGACAGCAACTTGGGAGCTCCGTCGAGCGATCCCGTAAACAACGCAAACCCCAGCACCACGGCGGTGCCGATGGAAAGTGCTTGCCTGTAGGCGGACTTGCGCGACATTGCGGCTCCTGGCTAGATGGTTGGGAATCTACCAGTCTAGCAGGTGCCGGCAGGGGCCGTTCTGTCGAATAAATACTCAAGATTTGGGATAGACGTTACTGATTCATTTGCCCCATATGGAGCTGCGGCGGTTGTGCATATAAAGCTATTCGGCGTTTCACCAGATAAAACCTGCCAAAACAAACCTGTTCCTTTTTGGTAGGTCAGTTAACGCAGTCCAGGTTGAGCATATGCGAGCGAGCGGGCTCCGGGTGCGGTAAGGTGACGTGAAACAAGCGGGCGCTGACCTTTTGGTCGCGCCCGTGAAGTTGAACGTCAGATTGCCGTGCCCGGAGCCCGCGCAGCGCCGAGTAGTTACGCCGTTTGTAAAACGGCGTAACCTAAAGGTTCATGTTGCCGTGGATGTAGGGGGTGACCTCGGGGGAGATGTGGCCGCAGCCCAGCTCGCGCAGTGCGGACTCGATGGCGGCGGGCAGCGGGGTTTTGCCCTCGGCATCGACGGCGGCGCCGCCGAGGGCGGCAATCTTGGTGACATCTGCGGGAGCGGCCTCGATATGCATGCAGCCGCCGACCAGGCGCGCGCGAACCTGCGCCAGGTCAAGATCGTGCAGGTGGTCCTCGCAGGCGCGGATTAAATCGACCTTCTCGCGCGTAAGCTCCTCGCCCGTGGGGACGCGCGTGGCAAGACAGGCTCCCGCCGGCAGGTTCCAAACGGGATAGCCCCACGCGCGCAGCAGCTCGCGCTCCTCGTCCTTGGTAAAGCCGACCTCCATGAGGGGGGAGCGTACGCCGAGCTCTTCTGCCGCACGCATGCCGGGGCGGTAGTCACCGAGATCGCTTGCATTGCTGCCATCGATGACGGTGGGAAAGCCGAGCGACTTGGCGTGGTTGACGATGGCGGTAAAGCCAGCGTGCTTGCAGTGGTAGCAGCGATTGGCATCGTTGCAGGCTACTTGGGGGAGCTGCAGCTGATCGACCGAAAGATTGAGCACGGGGAGCTTAAAATGCGCCCCTTCATTGGCTTGTCCATCAACGGACCGCTCAAACGAGGCCTGTTCGGGCGTGCCGATGAGCGGCGTGGTGAGGTGGACGAGAAGCGTGCTGTCAGGCATGATGCGGGCGCAGACCGCGGCTAAAAAGCTGCTGTCGACGCCGCCGGAAAAGCCGATGGCGACGCGTCCGTATGCCAAAAGCAGCTGCTCGAGCGCTGCGAGTTTGTACTGAAGCTCCTCTGCAGGTGCGGTGGTGTCTGAAAGCATAAAACGTTCCTTACCAATATGTGCTCGGTCGAAAACTATAATCCTATCGGGCTGCTTGTCATAAGACTTCTATCTATGTAACGAAGGCACAATATGCTATATACGTTATATACAAATTTGTAAAGTGCGGTAGAGTGTCAGTAACGCAATCCGGTGAGGGGATCGATATGATCAAGGCTGTTATTTTTGACATGGACGGAACGCTGGTCGATACCGAGCGTTTGGGCATTAAGGCATGGAAGGCGGGTGCCGCCGAGCTGGGGGTCGCGATTGATGAAGCGCTGATCCATCAGTTTATCGGTCGCACGCTGCCCGATGTCATGGACATCCTCGATAAGCATTACGGCAGCCATGAAACCACCGAGGCGATCTATCGTCGCCACAAGGAGATTCGCGATGAGATGGTCAAGACCGAACTGGAGCTTAAGGCTGGCGCCGCCGAGTGCATAGACGAGCTGCTGGCTGCGGGCTATCACGTGGGCCTTGCGACGTCGTCGCGCCATGTCACGGCCGAGCGCAACCTTAAGATGGTCGGCCTCTTTGACAAGTTTGAAACGGTGACCTGTGGCGAGGACGTCGTGCACGGCAAGCCAGACCCCGAGATGTATCTGCTCGCCTGCGAGCGCGCGGGCTTTGCCCCCGAGGAGTGCGCCGTGGTCGAGGATTCGCGCAACGGCTGCATCTCGGGCATCACGGCCGGCTGCCATGTCTTTGCCGTCCCCGATATCGTGCCGCTGCCGCAGGATGTGGTGGATGGCTGCGAGGCCGTGCTCGATTCGCTGTTCGATCTGGCGGCGGCGGTCAAGGCCGTGCACTAGGCAATTGCGGCGTTGAAGCGAGCAATTGGCCGTCCTTGCGCCTAAGCAAAAGAGGTCCGGCAATGGTCGGGCCTCTTTTGCTTAAACGGCATTTTGGCATACTGGCCGACGTGCTATAGATACGCGCCCAGGTTGATGGCGGTGGCTTCGGCGTGGTTGCTTGCCTGGGTGCTGGCGCGCTCGAGGAGGAACGGCCGCACGAGTTCTTGGCGGTTGATATCCTCCGCGGTGGTGACTGCGGTGACGGTGCGCGCTGCAGAGCCGACGCGGATATGCTTGGTCTTTACCGGGGCTTTGTTCTCAATCTGCTCCATCAGCAACTGAACGCCCTTGCGGCCAATTTCGTAACCCGGCGGTGCCACCGTGGTGAGGGGGACCGAACCGCTCCAAGCGAGTGGATTGCCGTCGCATCCGGCCACGCGAACCTGCTCGGGGACGGAGATGCCTTTGTCGACCAATGCCGAGATAACGCCCGAGGCTAACACGTCGGTCAGGCCGACGACAAAATCGGGGCGTTCGTCGGCAGGGCGCCCGGCAATCTGAGCGCCAATGCTGTAGCCGTCGGCTGCGGTATTCCACTCTCCGGCGTCAATGACTTCGATTTTGATATCGGGATGCAGGGCGAGGGCCTTGTGAATGCCAAGTACGCGCAGGGTGAGCTGCATGAATGCCGCTCTGCCCACAACGGTGATGTGGCGTGCGCCGCGGGCGATGGCGAGCTCGGCGATAATGCGCCCCTGCGCTTCGTTGTCGGCCGCTACGTAGTAGCCGGGCGCGGAGCAATGGATGTCCAGGTGGACAATCGGCACGGGCATCTTGGTCATAGCGGGGTGCCAGTCGGGGGATGCCATGGGCTGAACCATGACGCCGGACATTTGCGTGCCCATAAAGTAACGCAGGTAATGGTCCTGGAGAATATCGTCGTTATCGGCATTGGCGATGAGCAGGTCGTAACCGTGCTTGCGGGCCTCGTTATGGGCGCCGCTGGCAATTTGGAGCGAAAAACCGTGGTCGAGACGGGGAAGGACCAGGCCAAAGGACTTGGTGGTGCCGCCCGCGAGCTGACGGGCGCTTTGGTTGGGCAGGTAGCCAAGGCGATTGATGGTCTCGTTGATGAGTTTGAGGGTCTCGGGGCGCAGCTTTTCGGGGTGGTTGAGTGCGTTGGAAACCGTGCCCAGCGAAACCCCTGCCTCGCGCGCGACGTCGCTGATTTTTACCTTTGCCATAGCGGCCCCTTTGATGCGTTTCAAGTACAAGCCAGATTGTAGCATCGCCCGCCCCTAGGGTGTCAAAACCTGCCAATTAGGGACAGGTTTATTTTGGCAGGTTTTATCTGGGTAAACGCTGGAGTCCAGGCCACCACAAAGGTGCCTGTCCCCATTGTGGTGGTTTGGACCGGCTGGACGTGTGTGTATCGAGTGGTATCCAAGTTGAGGTACCACTTCTGGTATATCAGCTTGCGCTTGCGTGAGTACAATACTCGAACGTTATACGTCTCAGCGCCCGCGTGCGTGGACGTTTTGCAGTCATGCGAACGAAGGGATTTATCCTATGTGCGGAATCGTGGGCTACACCGGCTCTGATATTGCAAAGAACATCCTGGTCACAGGCCTTAAGCGCATGGAGTATCGCGGCTATGACTCCTCGGGCGTCGCGCTCGAGGTGGGCGAGGGCGCCGCGGCGCACCTCGACGTTATCCGCCGCGTGGGTAAGGTTGCGGGTCTGGAGAGCGAGCTTTCCAATATCGATGGCGACGCAACCTGCGGTATCGGTCACACCCGTTGGGCCACTCACGGCAAGCCTTCCGTCGTTAACGCTCATCCCCACACCAGCTGCGACGGTCGCATCGCCATCGTCCACAACGGCATTATCGAGAACTTCGCCGAACTGCGCGAGGAGCTGGAGGGCCGCGGCCATCACTTTAAGAGCGAGACCGATACGGAGGTCTTCGCGCATCTGATCGAAGAGGCCTATGCCGAGACGCACGACCTGATGGCCTCCGTGCGCGAGGCTTGCACCCACGTTGTGGGCGCTTATGGCTTGGCCGCCGTGTGCGCCGACGAACCTGGCGTGATCGCCGTTGCCCGCAAGGACTCCCCGATCGTGGTCGGCGTGGGCGAGACCGGTTCCTACGTTGCCTCCGACGTCATCGCGCTCATCGACGCCACCCGCGATGTCGTGGTGCTCGAGGACGGTCAGTTTGCCAAGCTCACGCCCGCGGGCGTCGAGTATACCGACGAGGCCGGCAATGTCATCGAGCCCAAGGTCACCCATATCGATTGGGATCTGGACATGGCCGAAAAGGGTGGCTATCCCGACTTTATGCTCAAGGAGATTCACGAGCAGCCGCGCGTCGTGCGCGACACGCTGGTTGGCCGTATGACGCCTGCCGGTGAGCTCGATATCGACGAGCTGGGCTTGTCTCTCGAGGAGCTCAACGATATCGACCGCGTGTATGTGATTGCCTGCGGCACCAGCTACCATGCCGGTCTCATCGCAAAGAACCTTATTGAGGGCTGGGCGCGCATTCCCACCGAGGTTGAGGCTGCCAGCGAGTTCCGCTATCGCAACCCCATCATCACACCGACGACGCTCGTCGTTGCCGTGTCCCAGTCGGGCGAGACGGCCGATACCCTCGCCGCCATTCGTGACGCGCGCATCAAGGGCGCCAAGGTCTTTGGCATCACCAACGTGGTGGGCAGCCCCGTGGCGCGCGAGAGCGACGGCGTCATCTATACCAAGGCCAACAAGGAGATCGCCGTCGCCTCGACCAAGAGCTTCATCGGCCAGGTTGTGAGCCTGACGCTGCTGGCTCTGCTGCTGGCGCAGGTCAAGTACCGTCTGACCACCAAGCAGGCGCGCATGATGTTCCGCGAGCTTTCCGATACGGCCGAGCAGATCCAGTGGATTTTGGACACGCAGACCGAGGCCGTGCACGAGGCCGCCCTGCTGTGCAAGGACGCGCAGTCGGCGCTGTTCGTGGGCCGTGGCATGGGTGCCGCTATTTCCTATGAGGGCGCACTCAAGCTCAAGGAGGTCAGCTATCTGCACGCCGAGGCGTATGCTGCCGGCGAGATGAAGCACGGCCCCATCGCGCTGATCGATCCGGGCTTCCCCGTCATCGCCGTGGCCACCAAGAGCGCTACCTACGACAAGACCGTGTCGAACCTTATGGAGTGCAAGGCGCGCGGCGCCAAGGTCATCGTCGTTGCCACCGAGGGCGACGAGGAGATCAACAAGATCGCCGATTGTATCATCCGCGTGCCGGCCGTCCGCGACGTGTTCAGCCCCATCACGGCGAGCGTCCCGCTGCAGCTGCTCGCCCGCGAGGTTGCCATCCTGCGCGGCTGCGACGTCGATCAGCCCCGAAACCTGGCGAAGAGTGTCACAGTAGAGTAGTTGGTTCCGCCGTTCTAGCGACCAAGGCCCGGCTCCGTTGTGGCGGAGTCGGGCCTTGTTGCATTTGCTCAGATAAAACCTGCCAAAATAAACCTGTCCCTTTTTGGCAGGTTAGCGGAGCTTGCTGGTCTCGAAGTACTTGGGATATTGGTCCAGGACCTCGGTCTGGTTGCGGAACATCATATGCAGGTGCTTGCTGACCAAAAAGCTCGCCTCGATGGGGTCGCGGCCGGCGATGGCGCGGCGGATTTGCTTGTGCTCGTTAACAATCTCCTGATTGTCGAGCGTTTGCGTGGCGGCGCGCAGCCAGCGGAAGCGCTCCAGGTCGGCATTGGTCTCTTCGAGCCACGACCATACGGTGCTGCGGCATGCGATGCTAAAGATCATGCGGTGCATGAGGTTGTCGCTTAAAAAGAAGCCGATGCGATCCTCCTCGGCCATGGTCTTTTCCTGCAGCGCGATGGCTCGGTCGAGCTGCTCGATGCCTGCCGAGGTGGCACGGGCGCAGCACTCCACAATCACCTGCTTTTCCAGATGCTCGCGAATGTAGCAGGCGCTCTCGGCAAGAGTGAGGTTGATGGGCGAGACATAGGTGCCGCTTTGGGGCACGGTACGCACCAGGCCCTCTTGCGCCAGACGCACCAGCGCCTCGCGCATAGGGGTGCGCCCCATATCCAGGTCGTCGCAAAGCTGCTTGACGCCCAGCTTTTCGCCCGGCTTGTAGTCCAGGTAGACGATTTTGCGCCGAATGGTGTGGTAGGACTGGTCCTGTAGGCTCGTTTCCTGCTCGCCGACGTGCATCGATTCTTCCATAGTGCCTCACAACCGTTCTATCACACTCATATATCAGCTGTTAATTATGCCGCGAATCAGCTCTCCGCGGTGGGTAATTCGGCTGTCGTCCGAGAACTATTGCGGCACCTTAGTCTGTGTTTGCACGCGGCTGTGCTCAATGTTGCCGTATCATAAGCCGTCGCAAATGTGAAATAGAAAGAAGGAATCCCATATGCAACTGGCGAATATCGTACGCGAGCGCTGGAAGGGCGTCTTGTTCTGCCTGATCGTCGCCATCCCCGCGACGTTGCTCGGCAAACAGGTTGAGGTGGTCGGCGGGCCGGTGTTTGCCATCCTCTTTGGCATGGTCCTGGCGCTCGTCTTTCCCAAGAATCGTCGCAAACAGCTCGCCGCCGGTGTCACCTATACGTCTAAAAAAGTCTTGCAGTACGCGGTAATCTTGCTTGGCTTTGGCATGAACCTCTCGCAGATTCTGTCCAAAGGCGCTCAGTCGCTGCCGATTATCGTGGCGACGATCTCGACCTCGCTTGTCATCGCCTTCGTGCTCTGCCGCGTTATGAACGTGCCGGGCAAGATCGCGACGCTTGTGGGTGTGGGTTCGTCGATTTGCGGCGGTTCTGCCATCGCCGCGACCGCGCCCGTCATCGATGCCGACGATCGCGAGATTGCCCAGGCTATTTCGGTCATCTTCCTGTTTAACGTTATCGCGGCGCTCGTGTTTCCGACGCTCGGCGGCATGCTCGGGCTGACCAACGAAGGCTTTGGCTTGTTTGCCGGCACTGCCATCAACGACACCTCGTCGGTAACGGCTGCGGCGAGCGCCTGGGACAGTATGCATCCCGGCGCCAATGTGCTCGAAAGCGCCACGGTGGTCAAGCTCACCAGGACGCTGGCCATTATTCCCATTACGTTGGTTCTCGCATGCTGGCAGATGCATCTGGCGCGCAAGGCCGGCGGCGACGCCAAAAGCACGTTCTCGCTTAAACGCGCGTTTCCCATGTTCGTGCTGTTCTTTGTGCTGGCGAGCGTAATCACCACGGTGCTTCAGCTTCCTGCATCCATTACGGCGCCCATCAAGGAGCTGTCGAAGTTCTTTATCGTGATGGCCATGGCGGCTATTGGTTTTAATACCGATATCGTCGAGCTGGTCAAAAAGGGCGGCAAGCCCATCGCCCTGGGCTTTTGCTGCTGGATTGGCATTGCGTGCATGAGTTTGGGAATGCAGCACGTGCTGGGAATCTGGTAGAGAAGTAGCTTATTTGCGTGCTGCGTGCCGGCGAGCGCATGTCCGCGGTGGAGCGATAGGAGCTCTTGCGGGTATGGCTTGTCCGCAGGTTTATAGGTCCCGAAGAGCTCTTATCGCCCCGCCAGGATGGCGATGCGGGGCAACTCATATACTCGCAGGACGGCGGCTTCTGCCCTATAGTGTTTGGTGAGCAATATCGTTCAATTTTGAAACACTCGCCCGCGCGGCCGTCGCCGGCGGCGTGGCGCCGAGGACGGGGCGCAATATGAACAGTGACGCCAAGCTACAAATCTTGATCGAGGCCTTGGCTGCTGCCGGGGCCTCGGCTTTGGCAATCGATGGGCATGGACACGTGGCGATTTCGACCATGGATGATGTCGCGCTCGAGCAAGATGTCGCGGCATTTGTCGCCGAGCGCCTGGGGCGCGTGGGCGACGGCGCGCGTCTGGTGATGGGGCATGCGGGAGGACGCTTGAGCCTCACGGTGCGTCCGGTCGCCAAGGAATACGGCGCGCTTTGGGTAGTCGTGGTCCGCGAGGTGCACGGTGTGGCGGCACACGCGGGTATTGAGTGGCTTAACGCAGATGAGGTCGAGGCGCGCTACGAGGCAAGCGCGTACGGCATTGTCGAGGGCGCCGCTGCGGTCGCTGGCCCCGTCAGCGAAAGCTATGCCCGCGGCGTGCCCCTCATGTTGGAAGGCGAGCTGGGTGCTGGCCAGGCAGAGATTGCAAAACGCCTCTATCTGGATGGGCCTTATGCTGACGAACCCTTTGTGTCCGTGGCACTTGACGAGCTCACAGATCGCGGCTGGCGCCATCTGCTCAAAAGCTCGGAATCGCCGCTGTTCCAGGCAAGGCTGACCCTTTGTATTGGCGGTTGGCATGCACTTTCGCCGCAGCGTCTGCGCGAGCTTGTCTCTACGATGACCGACACGGCGCTGGCCGCGCGTTGCCATGTGGTTCTGACGGCAAACGATATGCCGGGCGGTGGCGAAAGCGACCAGGCCGCTTTTGTAACCGAGCGCTTGGCGTGTGCAGTAAGTGTGGCGCCTGCGATTGCCGAGCAGGGTGGCGCATCGAAAAAGGTTGCGCGGTATTTGTCATATCTGTCAGATGTCTTTGGAACTGCCGCTCCGAGTATGTCCGAGGAGGCTGCCTCGATGCTCAACGGCTATCGCTGGCCCCGCAACTACCTGCAGCTTCGCGAGGTCTCGGAACGACTCTATATATTAGTAGGGTCGGGTGTGGCGGAGCGCGCGGTGGCAGAGGAGGTGCTCGCCCAGGAGGACGTCATCAAAACCGCAACCTTTGGCGCTCCGATGCTCGACAGCGACCTGTATATCCTGCGTCCACTGGCCGATACCGAACGCGATATCGCGCGGCTGGTCGTGGGCTACCTTCAGGGCAACCGGACCCGCGCTGCCGAGGTGCTGGGAATAAGCCGCACGACCCTGTGGCGCTTGTTGAAGGACGACGACCGCTGAGCGAGGTGCCCGTGACCGCGTGCGGCGCGTGTGCTACAGTCCAAATCAGTAATGTTTCGATTGTGTTACGGCGTGCGGGGGCGTATGGCGGAGACTTCAAAACCAAACCGGAATAGACGGGGCGCGGCTCCAGTTAACCGCCGCACGACGTCCCGGACGTGGGGCAAGCACGCGTCGGGGTTCGACGGTTCGTTCAAACGCACCAAATACGGCTATCCTTCGGCAAGCGCTCGCTTGGCTATGCAGGCCGAGTCGACGCTGTGGGGACGCAAGCGCGTGGTGGGCTCTAAGCTTAAGCACGACGGAACGCTGGGCTATATTAGCCGCGGTGCTGCCCGCCGCAGTGGGCTCAATCCTGCTGGCTGGCATCGTTACGTGCCGATTGCAGTTGTTGTTGCGGTGGTTGTGATTGCGCTTGCCGCACTCGGCTACGCTGGCGGCGGCGTCGACCTGAGTGCGATGTTCAAGTCTGCTGAGCTCGCGCATGCCGGCACGGAGCTTGTCGAGGGCGCTCAGGCCCAGACGGGTGTGGCGCCTCAGCGCGGTATTGTTGCCGCTGCCGCAACAATCGCCGATGCCCAAAAGGGCGAGGATGCGGACAGCGAGGATAGCGAAACCGGTGCAAACGGCGTGGATTCGCAGGTCACGCCCGTGACACAAGGCCAATAAGTCACAGAACCATCACACTAAGTCGCTGTTTGGGGCCAATGAGTGAGCAAAAAAGCAGCAATGTTGTTTCATATAGAACTCATTAGTCACAATTTGAAAAAAGGCTATACTACTAGGCACTTAAAGGTCCACAAGCTGCAAGTTGAGGAGTACCTAACATGAAGAAGAGATTCATGGCAGCACTGAGCGTTCTCGCTCTTGCCCTGGCTCTGCCCGTGGCTGCTTTCGCCGCCCCGAGCCCTGCCAACACCACCGCCACCGGCGCCAACAACGTGACCGCCAGCGTTAACAACGCTAACGTCAAGGTTGTTTCCACCACCAAGAACGCCGAGGGCACCCCTGCCGACGCCAACGTGGTCGCTTCCTTCGAGATCACCGAGACCGTCGAGGGTACCGTTTCTGAGTCCAACCCGCTGACCGTCACCTTCACCCTTGGCAAGGCTTACGCCAACGCCAAGGTTACCGTCTATGTCCAGCACAACGACGGTAGCAAGGAGACCCTGAACCTCACTGCCGACAACAACGGCAATGTTACCTTTAAGGTCACCAAGCTCTCCACCTACACCATCGTGGCTGAGAAGACCGCTGCTGGCGCTGCTACCACTGACAACGGTGCTAAGTCCCCGGCTACCGGCGTGAACACCACCGCTGTTGCCGCTGTGGCTGCTGTTGCCGCTGCTGGCGCTGCCTGCGCTTTTGTTGCTCTTCGCAAGAACAACTAGCACACATACGGTTTCAACCGCAAGATTTAAGGACCCGTACTTGTGCGGGTCCTTTTTTTGGCCGATTTACAGGGTAAGGGAACACCATGGCACAGCAGCCGCAGGGCAAGCATATGGAAGTTAAGCATATGGGCGACTCGGACAAAAAGCGTCGCGCCACGATACTCAAGGGCGTTTTCGTAGTGTTGTTGCTGGTCGCAGTCGGCTGCGGCGGCTACGTGCTCTATATGAATCATCTAGAGCAGCAGCGCGCCGAGGAGATGAGTGCAACAGGCAAGCCCGCCACGAAGGTCGAATCAAAGGGCAAGGAGCTGCCGGACAACCCCATCGACTTTGCACCGCTCATTCAAGAGAATGCCGATATCTATGCGTGGCTCTACATTCCGGGTGCGGATATCAACACGCCCTTGCTGCAGAGCACGACGGACGACCTGTTTTATCTGGACCACGACAAGGACGGCAAGTACGACCCCTACGGCACAGCGTTTAGTCAGATGGCAAACGCGCGCGACTTTAGCGATCCCGTCACGGTGATCTACGGCCATGTGAACGGCGGCGTGTTCCACAACTTGCATAACTTTGAGGACGCGGACTTCTTTAACGAGAACGGCGAGTTCTATATCTACACGCCGGGCCATATTCTGACGTACAAGATTGTCTCGGCCTATCAATATGACGACCGCCACATTCTCAACTCGTTTAACTTTGCCGACCCTGCCGTGCGCCAGGACTACTTTAATTCGGTCTGTAATCCGGACGCATTGCTCAAAAATGTACGTGACGGCGTGACACTTGATGCAGATAGTAAGATTGTGCAGCTGAGCACCTGCATGCTCGATAGTTCGCAGGGCAACTCGCGCTATATTGTCAGCGGTGTGTTAACAAGCGACCAGGAGACAAAATAGTCATGAACCCCCGTGGCAAGCACTTTATCGATGCGGTGGATCCCGACGAAAATCAAGTAAACAATCCCGAGCAGCAGGTTCAGGATGTTGCGGAGCCTGTCGAGCCTCAATGGGAGACCAAAGGCACTCCGACGCCTCAACCTGACGAAAAATCCCAGGGCAAGGCCGAGACTCCGTCCGACGCATCGGCAAAGACCGATGAAGCTGCGGCGCAGCCTGTTGATGAGGTAGAGTGGCCTTCGCTTGATGAGGCGGGACCTCAGCGTCGTCGACGCTCCAAAGAGTCGATCAAGCGCATCAAGCGCCGTCGCCGTATCCGCACGCTGCTGATCGTGCTGCTCGTGATTGGTGCGGTTGCTGCTGCCGGCTGGGGCTTTGTGAATCACAGCGTGAATCAAGGCAAAAAGAAGATTGAGGAAAAGACCGAAAAGGTCATTAAGGCCAAGGGCGACACCATTACCTATAACGGCAAGAAGTATGCGCTCAACAAGCATATGGCCACGGTGGCGTTTATCGGCTTTGATGGCCGCAATAACGATGACGGCACCCAGAAGGGCCAGTCCGATACCGTGATGGTCGTAGCGCTTAATACCGACACGGGCGAGGCCCGCGGCATTATCATCCCGCGTGACAGCATGGTTGCCGTAGATACGTATTCCAATGGTTCGTTTGCCGGCCAGGTGACCGAGCAGCTGTGCTTGCAATTTGCCTATGGCACCGATGGCGACAACTCATCGGCACTGACGGCCGCCGCTGCCTCGCGCGTGCTCGATAACATTCCGGTCGACTATTACTACACGCTCAATATCGAGGGCGTGGCTCCCATTAATGACTCCATCGGCGGTGTGACGCTGGTGCCTACGCAGGCTGTGCCAGGCACGTCGGTTGTCGAGGGCCAGGAGACCACGCTGTTTGGTACAACGGCGGAAAAGTATGTGCAGTGGCGCGACACGACGAATCTGACGTCTTCGCTGGATCGTACAGCACGCCAGGTGAGCTACGTGCAGGCGTTTGCATCGAAGGTGCTCAGCAGTGCCAAGAGCAATCCCGCCATGCTCATCAGCCTGTATCAGGCCATGGGCGACTATACGTGGACCAATTTGGGTCTCGATGAGTTTAGCTATCTGGCGACCACGATGCTCGAGCACGGCCTGACTTCGTTTGATGTCGTGACGCTGCAGGGCACCATGCAGCAGGGCGACACCTTTGCCGAGTTCTATCTGGACCAGGATAACGTAAAGCAAACGGTCGTCGACACCTTCTACCACCCCGTAGACTAATTGGTTCCGCCGTTCTGCCGAACGGCGGACCGGCCGACGCTGCGCGAGCCGCATTCACGCCAATTTGACGTTCAACTTCAAGGGCGCGACCAGAAGGTCAGCGCCCTTTCGTTTCACGTCACCTTGGCGCAAATGCGGCTCGCTCGCTGGCGTTGCCAAAACATCGACGTTGTCGGCAGCTAGGGACGTCCCTATTCTGCCGGCGGTTGGGACACTCCTTGGCTACCCGACGTACACCACGTTGTCGCGACGGGGTTTGGCTTCGGGGAGTGTGCCCTCGGCGTAGCCCAGAATGCAGTGGCCCACACCGCGCAGGCTTCCGTCGGCGGGCAGACCCCACTTGGCCAGCAGTTCCAGTCCCTCGGGTGAGTCGAAGACTTCGTGCGCACGGTGGATCCAGCACGAATCGACACCCAGCGCATAGGCTGCGTTGAGCAGGTTGCCCATGGCGAGCGAGCCGTCTTCCAGGTGCGTGGGCACGCTGCGGTCGACGAGCACCACCACAACGGTCTTGGCGCCGTAGAAGGGATCTCCCTCGCTGCCCATAACTTGTGCGTTGAGCTGCGAGAGGCGCTCGACGGTTGCGGGGTCGGTAACGGCGACAAATGTCACCGGCTGACGTCCCATGCCGCTGGGCGCGTACTGGCCTGCCTCGATAATGCGTGCGAGCTTTTCGGCTTCGACGGGGCGATCGCTATAGTTACGGCAACTGCGGCGGTGGATGAGTGCTTCGATGGTCTCCATGGGTCCTCCTGACGTTGGTTTCGATGCCTCGTTCTTACCCGCCGAACCAAAACCGTAATCGCGCAGTCGGCCCCAAACAATGCAAGCTACCAAGTGGAAAAGTTGGTTTGCATAAAACTTCAGCCAGAATGTGACAAACCGGTGGGATGGTTAAACGTTTTATCCCGTCTACCCTGCGGTTTTTTACCACTTGCCTAAATGATGTGCGCATAAGCTCTGATAAAGGTTTTACTAAAGGAGTATCAACGTTTATCAACGCGCCATAGTGGCGCCGGGCCAGGAGGTAACATCATGTTCCAGGCTGGAGATGTCGTCGAGACCGACTTCGAAGGATTTCTGAAGCTGCTGCGTTCCAAGACGCGCGCTTTCGTGTCGATTAACGATCACGAGTACTACATCACGCACACCGATGGCTATTGGCGTGTTCAGGATTGCGAGGCCCTCAACGATAAGGGCCACTTTACTGACTGCTCCGAGCTGGTCAACACGGTCTGCGAGGTCGTCGAACTGCCGTGGATCTGCGGCAAGAGCCTGCACGACAGCTTCTCGGGCGCTACGGTCTACGAGGCCGTCGCTGCTTAACAGCCAACACTCGATATTCTCTCGCAACCGCCGGCGCCGCCCCCGCGCCGGCGGTCTTTTTTGTCGATATGCTTATGTAGAGCCGACCATAAACAACGAGCTTGTTGACGATAGTCAAAACTCGGACTAATGTAGAGATATTAATTGGTCAAAACTCGGACTATCGAATGGTGGGAGAGATGAATAGTGCAGTTAGCCCGGTCGATTTCGACCGGATGCTCAACGGGCTTGACCGTATCTATTCGGAGTTCGCGCGCGCCTGCGGTCTTTCGGACTGCGCCTACTGGATGCTCGTCGACACGAGTGCGGCGGGCGGAAGCGTTGCCGTGAGTCGGCTGACGAGTGAATGGTTCTACAGCAAACAGACCATCAATTCGGCGATCAAGACGCTTAGGGCGCGAGGGCTTGCGACGTTGGAGTTTGCCGAAGGTAGTCGTAAGAACAAGGTTGTGCGACTAACCGAAGAAGGCGTGCGGTTTGCCAAGCGCTACGCGTTGCCAGCGCAAAAAGCCGAGCAACAGGCATTCGAGGCGCTCGAGCCGTGGGAACAGCGCGAGATCATGCGCTTGGTCGGTAAGTTCTCCCATGTTCTTAACGAAGAGTGCGAGGCATTTAAACGGCAAGTGGCCGCTGAGAACGAGGCTGACGATAAGAGCGAAGGGGAGACATGCGACTCTTAATGAGGTTTATGAGGCCGTATCGCGGGCTGATTGCGGTGACGCTGTTTGCGGTGCTGATAGATAACGTCGGTACGCTGTTGGTTCCCACGATGCTGGCGAACATGGTCAACACCGGTATTACCACGGGCGATATCGACTATATTTTACGCAACGGCCTGTACATGCTTATCGCGACCGGCATGGCCAGCGGCGGCACGGTGCTGGGCTGCTATCTTTCGGCGCGCCTGGCCGCCAACGTGGCCTGCGATATCCGCAATGCCGTGTACGACAAGTCGCTCGAACTCGCGGCTAGCGACTTTGAGCGCTTTGGCACGGGTTCGATGATCACGCGCTCACTCAACGACATCAACGTGATTCAGCAGGCTGCCCTTCAGACGATTCAGTTGGTGCTGCCGGTACCGTTCTTGGCCGTGGCGGGCATCATTTTTGCCTGGTTTATCGATCCTGCCATGGGCACGCTGCTGGGCGTGGTCGTTGCGATCGTGCTGGTGGCGGCGGTCTTTACCGTGGCCAACGCCGCGCCGATCTTTATGCGCCTGCAGAGCTTTATCGACCGTATGAACGTGGTGCTGCGCGAAAATATCGTGGGCGTGCGCGTTATCCGCGCATTTAACAAGGAGCGCCACGAGGAGCAGCGCCTGGACGAGGTGTTTAGCGATTACGCGGCCAACGCCATCAAGGTCAACCACCTGTTTGTGGGTCTCGACAGCTCCAGCTTCTTTTTGATGAACATCGCTGAGGTGGCGGTGCTGTGGGTGGGCGGCAACCGCGTGGGCGTCCATGCCATGCAAATCGGCAGCATCTCGGCCGTGCTGGAGTACGCGATCTTGATCCTGTTCTTTGTGATGATGGCGCAGATGGTGATTCTAACGCTTCCGCGCGCTGCGGCGTGCCTCAACCGCGCGCAACAGGTGCTCGAAATCGAGCCGAGCATTGTGGACGGCAAGGCTACGCTGGGCGACGGGGCGCCTGAGTCCGCAGATGGGGCCGACGCGGTGGCCGTGTTCGACCATATGTCGTTCCGTTTTGACGATGCCGACGAGGACACCCTGTGCGACCTGAGTTTTGCCTGCCGCCGCGGACAGACGACCGCGATCGTGGGCTCAACGGGCTCGGGCAAGTCAACGGTGGCCAAGCTCTTGCTTCGCTTCCACGATGCCACGAAGGGCGCCATTCGCCTGAATGGCGTTGACCTGCGCGACCTTTCTCAAGGTGAGATTCGCGGGCGTATCGCTTACGTGCCGCAGAAGGCGTGGCTGTTCTCGGGTACGGTGGCGAGCAACCTGCGCTTTGGTAACGAGGGTGCGACCGAGGCTGACATGCTCCATGCGTTAGAGGTTGCCCAGAGCACCTTTGTACTCGACCAGCCGCAGGGACTCGATACGCCGGTATCCCAGGGCGGTACGAACTTCTCGGGCGGTCAGCGTCAGCGCCTGGCGATCGCCCGCGCACTCATGAAGCATGCCGATCTATATATCTTCGATGACAGTTTTTCGGCCTTGGACTTTAAGACCGATGCCGCCCTGCGCCATGCGCTGCAGGACGAGACGCGCGATGCCGCGGTGCTCATCATCGCGCAGCGTATCTCGACCATTCTGCATGCCGACCAGATCGTCGTGCTCAAGGACGGCGAGGTTGTGGGCTTGGGCACGCATGGCGAGCTTATGGAAACCTGCGAGGTGTACCGCGCCATCGCGGAATCGCAGATGAAGGGAGGTGAGTAGCATGACCGAGGAGCTCAGGAAGCAGGCCAGCGTTGATGACGCCGTTGCCGCGGGACTGGTTGAGGAAACGGCTGCCGTAGCACCCGAGCTGGACGAGGCCGCCAAGGCTGCAGCCGAGCGCGAGGCTCGCCGCCAAGCGCTCTACGAGGAAAACGAACGCGCCGAGGACGAGCGCGCCCGCGCTGAGGCAGAGCGCATGCGCGATGTGGACGACGAGGACGAGGACGAGAAACCCCGCGACACCTGGGCGACGGTGCGCCGCCTGTGGAGCGAGGCTGCCGGTGACCATTGGCGCTTCTATATCGTGTTCGCGAGCATCGTGTTCTATGCCATCTTTAACACCGCTGCGCCGGCATATAGCGCCCGCGTGATCGATGAGCTGTGGGGCCACATTCAGGTGGCGTTTGCCAACGACACCACCTTCAACATCACCTGGGAGAACTGCGGCAGGACCATCTTCATCTACTTTATGATCTGGACGGCCGCTGCCTCGTTCTACGCGCTCCAGAGCTTTTTGATGTCGAGCGTGGCCGAACGCCTTAACCTGCACCTGCGCAACCGCATCGCTCAAAAGCTCAACCGTCTGCCGCTTGCCTTCTTTGACGCGCATCGTCCCGGTGAGGTCGTCAGCCGTGCGACCAACGACTTGGACAAGATGTCCGAGAGCATGCAGCGCGGCTTGCTGCAGCTTTTGGTGTCGATCGGTACCGTGGTGGGCGCCGTGAGCGTGATGTTCGTGTTTAGCGTGCCGCTCACGCTCGTCTTTTTGTTCTTTACGGCGTTGTCGCTGCTGGTGACCAAGGTGGTCTCGCGCCGCACGCACGATGTGACGGGCGAGCGCCAGGAGTGGGTGTCCAAGATTACGAGCGCGGTCGAGGAAGGCTACTCGGGCCGTCTGGTGATCCGTGCGTTTAACCGCGAGCGCCAGAGCTCTGCCGAGGTGCATCAGGCCTCGGGCGAGCTGGCACGCGTGAGTGCCAAGGCCGACTTCATGATTAACGCCGTCGGCCCCGCGGTGCGCTTTATCGGCCGCCTGGCGCAGATTGTGATCGCGCTGGTGGGCTGCAGCATGCTGGTTGCCGGGCATATGACCGTCGGCGTGTTCCAGGCGTTCTTCCAGTTTATCTATGAGGCATCCGAGCCCATGACGCAGCTGTCGTTTACCTTTAACTCGCTGCAGAGCGCGCTGGCGAGCGCAGAGCGCGTGTTCGACCTGCTCGATGAGCCCGAGATGGAAGCCGATCCGTTGCCGGCGGCCGCCGCCAAGCTGCCGGGCAAGGTGGAGGGCCGTGTCGCTTTTGAGCACGTGCGCTTTGGATATTCGCCCGACAAGCCGCTTATGCGCGACGTGTCGTTTACCGCCGAGCCGGGTCAGAAGATCGCGGTGGTGGGAACCACGGGTGCGGGTAAGACCACGCTCATCAATCTGCTCATGCGCTTCTATGAGATCGACGGTGGCCGCATTACTCTCGACGGTGTGGACACGAGCCGCATGGACCGCGGCGAGCTGCGCCAGCAGTTTGGCATGGTGCTGCAGGACGCCTGGCTGTTCGATGGCACCATTGCCGAGAACATCGCCTATGGCTGTCCCGAGGCGACGCGCGAAGAGATTGTCGCGGCCGCGCGTGCCGCTCAGGTCGACTTCTTTGTGCGCACTATGCCGCAGGGCTACGACACGCGTGTGGCCAACGATGCCGAGAGCATCAGCCAGGGCCAACGTCAGCTGCTGACCATCGCGCGCGTGCTGCTCAACAACCCAGCGATTCTCATCCTGGATGAGGCGACGTCGAGTGTGGACACGCGCACCGAGCTCGCCATCGGCCGCGCCATGGACGCGCTCATGCGTGGGCGCACGAGCTTTGTGATCGCGCACCGTCTGTCGACGATCGTCGATGCCGACCTCATCCTGGTCATGGATCACGGCAATATCATCGAGCAGGGTACGCACAGGGAGCTGCTGGCTGCCGAGGGCGCCTACGCCGACCTCTACTTGAGCCAGTTCGCATAATGTGACAAAGGGACAGTCCCGCATGTCACATCGAAAAGAAGGCGCACCGGGGGCGGATTCCCCGGCGCGCCTTTTGTGTTGGCGTTCATGCTGTGGCGGTTGTCCGCGGCCCTAGCGTTCGTCCACGAGCTTGGCGACGAGGGCTTTGAGCTCGGCCAACTCTTGCTCGAGTTCCTTGACGCGGCGGGCGTTTTCGGTGATGCCCTGACGGTTGAGGGCGCTCTGCTCGGCGGCATCGTCGGGCATGTACTCGCGATGCTGCTTGGCGTCGAAGCTCTCCTCGAACACGCGGCAGCCGTTGCGCTTGATGATGCGCCCGGGCACGCCCACGACGGTGCAGTTGTCGGGCACGTCCTTGACGACGACCGAGTTGCCGCCGATTTTGACGTTGTTGCCAATGTGGATGTTGCCAAGCACCTTGGCGCCCGTGCCCACCGTGACATTGTTGCCCAGGGTGGGGTGACGCTTGCCGGTCTCGTTGCCGGTGCCGCCGAGCGTGACGCCCTGGTAGAGCACACAGTTGTCGCCCACGATGGCAGTCTCGCCAATAACGACGCCCATGGCGTGGTCGATAAAGAAGTGCTTGCCGATCTGCGCGGCGGGATGAATCTCAACACCAGTGATATGGCGGGTTAACTGCGAGAGCACACGGGCGAGTGAGCGATGACCGTGCTCCCACAGCCAGTGCTCGGGCACGTGGTTCCACTTGGCGTGCAGGCCAGGATAGGAAAGGAAGATGACCAGGCCGTTTTGCGCGGCAGGGTCCTGCGCCTGGACGGTCTTGATGTCCTCGCGAATGGTATTGATAAAGCTCACCGGCCGCCCTCCCTTAGCGCCGTGACAATGCGATTCAATAAAGTATAGCGATTCGCTAGGGATTAGGAAGGGCGATCTTGCTTCGCTTTGGGCGACAAGTGTCAGTTATGCAAACTTGCTGGTAATGAAGTAAGACTTTTGAGGGGTTTGGCCCGTGCTCGCGCCGCAACCGTATACTGGTCAACTTGGACGTGTCCGCGCCCACAACTGAGAGGTTTTACTTCATGGGTTTCATCAATTTTATCGCCGAGCTGCTTAAGGACCCGCGCACCGCGATCGCCAGCTGGATCGCCGCCGGCCCGCTTATGGCCTACGGCTGCGTGTTCCTAATCATCTTTATCGAGACGGGCGTGGTGTTCTTCCCGTTCCTTCCCGGCGACTCGCTGCTGTTTGCCTCGGGCTTCTTTGCCCACAACGGCGGCTTTAACATCGTGGCGCTTCTGGCCACCGCATGGGCCGCAGCCATCCTGGGCGATCAGTGCAACTTTATGATCGGCCACTTCTTTGGCCGCAAGATCATCGCCTCGGGCAAGGTAAAGGCCATGACGCCCGAGCGCATCAAAAAGTCCGAGGATTTCCTGGATAAGTGGGGCCATCTGGCCATCTTCCTCGGTCGCTTCTTCCCGTTCATCCGCACCTTTGTGCCTTTTATCGCCGGCATGGGCGGCATGCACTGGCGCAACTTTGTCATCTTTAACGTGCTGGGTGGAATTACCTGGTCAACGGTCTTTACGCTGCTGGGTTACTTCTTTGGTGGCATTCCGTTTGTGCAGGAGCACTTTGAGCTGCTGATTATCGGCATCGTCGCCGTGTCGATCATCCCGACCGTGGTCGGCCTGGTTAAGGCTAAGCTCGGTAAAAAGAACGCCTAGTCCGAGTTTGTTTTCGGACGTTAATTCCAAGGCCCGTCATCGGATTCGATGGCGGGCCTTTTGTGTTGAAGGCAAATGAAAATACTTTACTTAGTTAAAGAAAAACGTTTTATCCAAGGCGTGCGGGGAGTACAATCACCTGCATGCGAATCGACGTGCCATCGGCTTCGATGCTGCCCGCGTGTCCTGCCCGGCTCTACGCTTCCGGGTATGCGACGTTGCGACGCGGCTGGCTTCGGTCCTTGCGTGCGGGTTCGCGAGTATGCAACCGTGTATGTAAGGAGCGACATATGACTGTCGAGAAGAAGGATATCGATTGGGGTAGCCTCGGCTTTGGCTACATGAAGACCGATTACAGCTACGAGGCTCATTGGAAGGATGGCGAGTGGGACGAGGGCGGCCTGACCACCGACCACACCCTGCATGTCTCCGAGTGCGGCGGCATCTTCCATTACTGCCAGGAGGTCTTTGAGGGCCTGAAGGCCTACACCGCCGAGGACGGCAGCATCGTCTGCTTCCGTCCCGACATGAACGCCGAGCGTATGTACAACTCCGCTCAGCGCCTCGAGATGCCCCCGTTCCCCAAGGACAAGTTCGTTGAGGCCGTCAAGCAGGTCGTCTCTGCCAACGCCGCATGGGTTCCGCCCTTCGGCTCTGGCGCAACCCTGTATGTGCGTCCGTTTATGATCGGCTCCGGTGACGTGATCGGCGTGGCTCCCGCTCCTGAGTACACGTTCCGCATTCTCGTGACCCCGGTCGGTCCGTACTTTAAGGGTGGCCTCAAGCCTGTCAAGCTGCGCGTTTCCGAGTACGACCGCGCCGCACCGCACGGCACCGGCAACATCAAGGCTGGCCTCAACTACGCCATGTCCCTTAAGCCCACGATGGAGGCTCACCGCGAGGGCTATGCCGAGAACCTGTATCTCGACTCCGAGTCCCGCACCTATGTCGAGGAGACCGGTGGCGCCAACGTCCTGTTCGTGAAGGAGGACGGCACGCTTGTCGTCCCGCAGTCGCACACCGACTCCATCCTGCCCTCCATCACCCGCCGTTCGCTCGTTCAGGTTGCTCAGGACCTGGGCATGACCGTCGACCAGCGTCCCGTCGAGTGGGCCGAGGTCAAGGCCGGCACCTTTGTTGAGTGCGGTTTGTGCGGCACCGCTGCCGTTATCTCCCCGGTCGGCGAGATCGACAACAAGGTCTACGGTGCCGACGAGACTGTGACCTTCCCGGCTGGCTACACCGAGATCGGTCCTGTGATGAAGAAGCTCCGCGAGACCCTGACGGGCATCCAGTCTGGTGCTGTTGAGGATAAGCACAACTGGGTTTACACCGTCGCGTAAGCTGTCTTAGCTGTCCGGCCCGAGGGCGACCTTCCTTTCCGGCGCGTCCTCGGACATGAAAGAACCCCCGCTGCGCACTACGTGCGGCGGGGGTTCTTTCGTCCTGCGG
>JAXIYS010000034.1:0-20684 GCA_036304385.1 Collinsella sp.
CCACGGGTCAAGATGCACTAGGCCTGGACGAAGTCCGGGCCCGCGCCTTTAGACGCGAGCCCGGGGCCCGTGGGTTATACCCTAAGAGCAAACCACCCTTTTTAAGGGTGGTTCTGATGCGAGAAAGGGTGATGCAAGGGCGTCCTCGCAGATGTTTTGCGTGTATAGGCTCACGCGTTGTACCATATAGACGTATATGTGTGCATATGAAAGGGGCCCCGTGGCCAAGACGGTATATTCCGATAACCAACAAAATGTCGATGCTCTGGCTGAGCGTCTGAGCGGACAAACGTCGCTTTCTGCCGAGCGGGCAAAGCTGGTTGCCTACGACCTGCTCTGCCGCAAGGCGCTCAAGATCAAGTCGAGCGCGCTGGCGCAAATCTTCCGCTCCGTGGATAAGGAGTGCGATACCAAGGCGATGCGCGATGAGCTTATCGCGGCAAAGATTGTGACCAAGATCGAGGGCAGCGGCATTAACGGCCGCCCGGCGTTCTATACCATCAATGCTGAGGTTCATGATGCCCAGGAGCAGCCTGTCGAGGATTCCGTTGAGGTTCCTGCTGCGGAAGAAGTTGCCCCGCGTGAGCATATCGATACTGACGAGCTGCTCGATGAGCATGTCGTGCGTGCCTTTACTGCCAAGGCGGGCCGAGGCGGCTTTGGCGGGGGCGGCAAGCGCGATGCGCAGCGCCGCGCTCAGCAGGAGCGATTCCGTCGTGCTGTGGCTCAAAAGGATGGGGCCGTTACCGATGTTGTCGAGAACGAGCCTGTCGCCGAGCCGCAGGAGCCTGTGAAAGAGGAAAAGTCCGCTGAGCCTCAGGAACCCAAGCGTTGTCGCGGCGCGCATTTTAAGGCCGAGCAGCAGGATGTTGTGCGCGAGGCCGAAGAGGCTGCCGAGGTTGCGGACGATTCCGAGAAGCCGGCCAAGAAGGCCTCAGACTCGTGTCGTCCCGGTCGCGGCTTCGCAGGTCGCGCGTACCCTGTAAAGCGTCAGGAGAAGGTCAATCAGGTTCCGGAGGCGCGGGCCGAGAAGGCCGTGAAGCCAGCCGAGTCGGGAGTCCGTGAACAGAAGCCTGTTGATGAGCAGACTGCGTCCGATACGGAGACTCAGGGCCAGCAACCTGCGGTTGAACAGACGGGGGAGGGTACTTCGAGCAAGCCTCGCCGTCGTCGTCATCGTGGCGGTCGCAGCTCTAACGCTCAAGATGCCGTCGAGAATGTAGCGCCGCGCGACGAAGATGCGAAGGTGGATGCTCCGATGGAGCAGCCCAAGCGTCAGCCAGCGAAGGAGGGCAAGCCCGAGCGTTCGCAGAAGCAGACGTCTACTTCGAAACGTGAGCGCAATGTCCAAGGAGATTCCAAGCGCAAGTCTCAGAAGAAGCCCGAGTCTGCCGCAGCAGATACGACTGTCCAGCAGACTGAGTCGACTACCCATGGCGAGGTTTCGGCGTTTGCCCTGGCCCGCGTTCTGGGCAGGCAGCTGCTCAAGGTCGTCCCCACGCCCACGGCGCTCTCCAAAATTAAGGAACAGCAGACCCAGATCATTAAGGTCGAGGGCAAGGACAGCAAGAAAGCTCCACAGCGCGCCCAGCACAACGAGATGTCCAATCGCAAGATTGCCGAGGAAATCGCAATCATCCAGGCTTGGGTCGAGCAAAACCGCGGTGCCGATACTCCGGTTGCCTCGCGCCGCCAGCGCGCTTACCAGATCTTCAATGACGAAAAAGCTTTTGACGGCAAGCATGGCGAGCGCCTGATCAGGCGTATGACCGAAAAGGGCATCAGCATGCAGGCGATCAAGGTCGCCCCCAACCGTCCGGTGCATTTTACGGGCTTCTTTACGCTGGGCGCCGACAAGCCGTTCATTATGGTCGAGAACCTGGATACCTATGACGAGATCGTCAAGCTCTTGCGCGGACGTAAACATGCCAAGCTCTTTGGTACCAAGGTGGGCGGCGTAATCTTTGGCGGCGGGTGCAAGGCGAGTGTCTCTCATGCACTGGATGATTATCTGGCTGAGATCGGCTACCGCTTTACCTATATCTACTACGTGGGCGACATCGATCGAGAGGGCGCGCGTATCGTCGAGCAGGCCCGCAACGCCAACGTCGTTGAGATTCGTCTGCATGCTGGCATGTATCGCGCCATGCTTGCCGAGCATAAGCGTCGCGTGAAGGCCGGCGGCGCGTGCGAGCCCGCGGCTGCCAACCAGGGCGTGCCGCAGAATCTGGCCGCCACGATCAAGGACCTGCCCATGGTCACGCGCGTGCAATTCCGCAACGTGCTGCGCGAAGGCGGGCGTATTCCGCAGGAGATCCTGATGACCGCCGACTATCGGGATGGCGACTCGGGAAGCTTCGACCGCATGCTGAACAATTAGTTCCGCCGTTCTACCGAACGGCGGTCCTCTCGACGCTGCGAGCGGCCCTGGCACGGCAATCTGACGTTCAACTTCGGCGGCGCGACCAGAAGGTCAGCGCCGCCTTGTTTCACGTCACCTTGCCATACCAGGGCCCCTCTCGCTGTCACGTCCAAAACATCGAGGTCATGTTGCCTTCTTTGCGTGCGGAACTCGCGACAAACTTAATGCCCGGCCCGCCGGGGCCACGCGGCATTTTGTAGATGGCGGCTCGCTTTTCGGAACTGGGCTGATATTTTCTAGATGTAAGGCGCTCTTGGTCCTAATGGGCTTGGGGTGCCTGTCTTTTGAAGGTAGATTTTCCCGTGCTGGACGAGAAGTTGTGTTGCCTTGCGGGTTCGAATCCCTTCGCTTGTTGCCCTTGGCTGAAAAGTTGGGATGCGGGGAGCTTGTGGCCGATATGGGACGGAGGGATTCCGCGTCCGCCTGGTCGGCGGCCGCGTTCCGCTGCGTCGCTTCGCTTCTTGCGTGCTGCGCTGGAAAACGCTTCGCGTTTCCTCAGCTCCGCACCCTTGCGGGTTCGAATCCCTCCGCTTGCCCACAAGAAAAACCTCCCGATCGGCTATGCGTTCGAGAGGCTGGTTTCTTTGGCTGGGACGGAGGGATTCGAACCCCCAACAGCCGGCACCAAAAACCGGAGTTCTACCGTTGAACTACGTCCCAGTATGGGTGTTGCACAAAAGCAACTCGTCTAGTTTACCCAATCTGCGAGGGCATCGCAAACGCCATCGAGCAGACGTACGGCGAGTGTCTGGGCGTCGCTGGCAGTGAAGGTGCCGTTGTAGCGCGTCATGCCGGTGAGCTCAATGCGGATGCGTGCCGGCTTTTGCTGCGCGGCGACATTGGCGGTGCGGATGCGCTGGGCCAGGTTGTGGCACTCGGCGAGGGCAATCGTGGCGCGCGGAGCGGCGTCGGCGGGTAGCTCGTCGCTTGCGATTTCGAGTACCAGGTCGACATCGGTCGGAACCTCGGAGTCGCAAAGCATCATGCCGCTGTTGTCGGTCGTCGCCGTGGCGATGTTCCACATGCGCGATGCTACGCTGCGCGCGATGGGGTCCTCGCCAATGACGGCAACCTGGAAACGCTCGAGTACGTTGGCCGCGCGGGCAAAGCCGATGCGCGATTCGGCCTCGGTCACCGAAGGTTTACCCTCCCATACGTGGTGCAGGCGGTTGATATAGGCGTAGGTATCCTGGAAAGCCATACCGTCGGCAAACAGACCGACGTTTTCCTGGAACTGCTGAAGGGCCGCCTCGGTGTGAGGGCCAAAGTAACCATCGTCCTCGCCGCAGGCAAAGCCCAAAACGTTGAGCGCGCGCTGCAGGGCCTGAACATCGGCGCCATGGAAATTGGGCATGCGCAGATAGAGCGTGCGGTCGCCTAGCTTATACGAGGCGTCTACCAGGGCGCTCCAACAGGGGATATCGACGGCACAGCCAGCGGCAAGGCCGCTATCGAGCCTAAAGGTGCCAACAGCCTGTTCGGTGGTGGTGCCAAAGCGCTTGTCGGCAACCTCGGTGTCATCGATTGTATAGCCGAGCTGCAGAAGGCGGGACTGGACGTCCTCGACGGCTGCTCCCTGCATGCCCGTTGTAATAGGTTCCATGAACGAACCCCTTTCGGCGTACCATTCGTACTATTTGAGCGTGTGTCGGATAGACAACGCAAAGGGATGCATAAACATGCACTCAACAGTGTAGCAAGTTGTACCCAAATACGCTGCTGACAGGTTTTATAACCCCCGCTAGTTAAGGCGCTCCACAAAGAAATCTGCCATGGAGTCGAACAACTCGCGCGCATGCGGGTCGAGCGAAACGTCCTCGATGGCGGCCTTGGCTTTAGCGGTCAGGTCCAGCGCGTAGGCGTGGGCGTAATCGATAGAGCCGGTCTCCTGGAAGATTTCCACGGCGCGCGCGAGCTGCGCGGGGTCCTCGGTGCCCGAGGAGAGGATCGCTTCAATCTCATCGTGATAGTGCTCATCAGACAGGGCGTGCACGGCAACGAGCGTGCGCTTACCCTCGGTGATATCGGTACGGAAGTCCTTGTTGGCGGCCTCTTTGGTACCGATCAAGTTGAGCAGATCATCTTGAATCTGGAAGGCAAGGCCCGTGTGCAGGCCAAAGGCGCGCAGTGCCTCAATTTGCTCCTCGCTGCCGCCGCCGATAATGGCTCCAGCGGCAAGCGGCGTGGCTCCGCTGTAGTACGCGGTCTTGTGCGTCGCCATGCCTAGATAATCGTCGACCGAGATGTCAAAGCGCCCGTCACGGACCCAACCCAGGTCGAGCGCTTGACCCTCGATGGTGCGGACGATCATCTCGGTAAGCTCGTGGAGCACGCGCAGCTTCACGTCGGACTCCAGCGTGGGGTCGTCGAGAACCGTCTTGGTGACCATGGTGAGCGCCAGGTCGCCACAATTGATGGCAAGGCCCGTACCCTCGGTGAGGTGCATGCAGGGCTTGCCGCGGCGCAGCTGTCCGTTGTCGGCGATATCGTCGTGGATGAGCGCGCCCGACTGGAAATGCTCGATAGCTGCCGCGGCGCTGCGGGCGCTCTCAAAGCTACCGCCCACTGCGGTTGCGGCGAGCATGCAGATAAGCGGACGGTGGCGCTTGCCGGCGTTGGCCGTAAAAGCCGAGAGCGGCGCGTACAGGTAGCACTCGATATCGGCAGAGGTCGCCTGTCCGTCAAAGAACGTGGCCAGATAGTCGTTAATCTGGTCAAAGTGCTGGGCTAAAAAGCTGGTAAACGGACTGGACACGGGTTCTCGCATTCTTTCTTAGGTTGCATCGTTGCATTATGCAGACAACATATTGCCACATTAGGGCGTCGAGCGCGGCGGTTGAAGACGATTGAGTCTTGCGGCTGCAAACGCGGCAAGGGGCTCGGCTAGATAAGCCCAAAGTGTTCGAGCGCGGTGACGACGCCGTCGTGGTCAAAGCTGTCGGTTACGTAGTCGGCTTTTTCCTTGAGGAAGTCCGGCGCGTTGCCCATGGCGATGCCAACATCGACCGCCTCCATGAGGGCGATGTCGTTGCTCGCGTCGCCAATGCCGTACACGGTGCCGTGATCTGGCCCCAGGGCGTCAAGCACGGCACTGATTCCGGCCCGTTTGGTGCACTCACGAGGCGAGATTTCTGTGACCTCGAGCTCGAGCTCGTTGAAACAGAGTAGGGGTCCAAGCTCTTCATCTTGGGCGATGCGGTTGGCAAGTGGTGTGGACATAAGAATTTTATAGGCGTTGTAGTGCTCAAGTTGCGTGACGGCGTCGCCCACGGTGCGTGCGTATCCGTACGTCTCGGGGGCATCTGCACTCATGCGCACCACGCGATCGATGCCCTCAAAGCGAATGACCTCACCCGATTGCTCAACATAGGGGGCGAGGCGCTGTAGCAGACCAGGGTTTATGGCTGCATTTCGCACAATGTGTCCCTCGAGTTCGGCGTAACCGCCCGCGAGACACACGACGCCCGTCCACGGCAGCTCGAGCAGCTTGGGATGGATGCAGCTGAGGGTGCGTCCTGTGCAGATAAAGGCCATGTTGCCATTTGCAACGAAATCGCGGATGGCCTGCGAGACCGCCTCGTTGGGATAGGGGGACAGGTCACGCTCGCTCTCGGGAAGCTCTTGTGCCGCTCGAGGGTCTTGCCAGGCGAGCGTTCCGTCGATGTCGAAGAAACAGATATCGCTGCGATTATGGGCTGCGCTGGCGGCAGGGGAGGCCGAGGTGGTGGGCACAAATTCCGGCTCGAGGCCCATGATCTGGTCAAAATGCTCTTTAACGCGGGGAACGGAGATGCCGATGATCACCTGGGCGGTCTTGCCCGTAATGATGAGGCCCTTGGCGCCCACCGCGACAAACGACGCGTTATCTGCAACGATGGAAGGGTCTGCGACCTCGACGCGCAGGCGCGTGGCACAGTTGGTTGCGCCCACAATATTGCCAACACCACCTAAAAGCTGAATTACCCGCTCAGCGAGGATGTGATCTTGATCGGATCGACTATTGACTTCGTCATTGGGAGATTGCTCTTTGGCAAAGCCGCTTTCCGTTAAACGATCGATTGCCGCGCGATTGGCGACATGATCCTCGCGGCCCGGCGTCTTAAGGTCATAGATCAAGATGAGTGCTCGAAAACTAGCAAAAAAGATGAGGCTAAAGGCAAGGCCGATACCGAGCGCCAAAAGATAGGCACCGGCATGCGTGCGCATGAGCGGAATAAAGTTGAAGGCTGCCATCTCCATGAGGCCGCCCGAGAAGATGCCGACGATGCCAAAGAGATTCATGGTTGTGGCAAGGCAAGACGATAAGACGGCGTAGAGAAAAAAGAGCCCGGGGTGGGTGAACATAAAGAGAAACTCGAGTGGCTCGGTAACGCCGCAAACCACCGAGGCGATGATGGCGGGAACAAGGATGATCCTGAGGCCGGCGCGGCGTTCTGGTTTTGCGGTGGAGTAGAACGCGGCTGCGATGGCGGGAAGGCCAAAGAGCTTGACCCAGCCGGTGGCGGTAAAACCGGCCCACGGCGCAAGTTCATTAAGGGGGCGCGTGCTATGGGAGAGGATGGGGAGCAAGCTGCTCCACGTGGCGTAGATGCCGTCGTTAATGACCAGGTTGTCGTAGTAAATCGGCATGTAGAGCAGGTGGTGCAGCCCCATGGGCTCGAGCGCTCGCTCCAAAAACACAAAGATGCCCACGCCAAAGGGGCCGACGCTCGTAAGTGCATGGCGCAGCGTTTCGGTCATTGCGTATACGGAGGGCACGATGGCGGCCGAGATAGCGGCAAGGGCAAACACGGCAAAAAAGCTGATGAGGTAGACCAGCGAGGAGCCCGAGAAGGTGCCGAGCCAATCGGGAACCTTGGCATCGTAGAAGCGGTCATGGATGGCGACGACGGTTGCCGATACCACCAGCGGGCCGATAATGCCGGTGTCGAGCGTCTTGATGCCGTCGATGACGGTGATACCGTTGGCGGGGGTCAAAGATGACGGGTACTTAAGCCCAAGGTTGTCTCCGCTCAGCTTAATGATCTCGCTCAAAAAGAAGCAATAGGCAAAATAGGCCACGAGTGCCTCGAGGCAGCAGCGTGCCGGTTGCTTTTGGGCAAGACCGATAGGCAGCGCTACGGCAAAAAGGAGCGGGAGGCGCTTAAAGACCGTCCATGAGCCGCGCTGGATGATGGCCCAAAAAACGTACCAAGGGGTTCCGTATACGGCTAGATCGCCGACGATGTCCGCAGTCGTTGCGAGAGCGGAGACGCCGACCATGAGGCCCGATATAGAAAACAGCATGGCGGGAGCGAACATTGCCCCGCCAAAGCGTTGGATTTTTTGCAGCATGTTCTGCCTTCCGAATATCGAGGCGCGTTGCGCGTGGGGAAACGTTTAAACAATGGATTCATTGTAGAGGACCAGACGATTGTTGTGCCGGCAGTTTTGAGCGAAACCGATTTGGGCACGACAGAAACCGTCAACGGTTAAATCCTGTCGCTTTACCGATATTCGGCTTAAACAACTTTAAGAAATGCTATCGTGCCTAGCCGGAAATAAATAATGTAGAGGTGAAACAATGCCAAAAGCGATATACGAAGGAATCTACCGAGAAATACGTTCGCGCATCATTAATGGGACCTATGCGTTTCAGGAGATGCTGCCGACCGAAGCCGAGCTGACCGCGGAGTTTGGCTGCACGCGCAATACCGTTCGACGCGCCTTGAGCATGCTGGCCGATCAGATGTTTGTGCAGCCTATACACGGCAAGGGCGTGCGCGTTATTTGGCTCAAGGGCGAAACCGACATGCTGGGCGCACTCGAGGAAGTCGAGTCGTTTGGCGAATTTGCAAAGCGCAACAATGCCGTTGCATCGACGGACGTTAAGTCTTTTGAACATTTGATTTGCACTGAGCAACTTTCTCGTCGCCTGGGCTTTAAGGTGGGCGAGGAGCTGATTCGTGTAGTGCGTGTCCGAAGCCTCAACGGCAATGCTCGCCAGGTGGACCACGGCTACTTTTTGGAGTCGATCGCCAAGGGTCTGACGCCCGAGATCGCCGCAAAGTCAATTTACGACTATCTGGAGCACAAACGCGGCGTCAAGGTGATGGCGAGTCGCCGTACGGTGAGCGTCGAGCTTGCCAACGATGAGGACTGCAGTTATCTTGACCTCGGCAAATACAACTGCGTTGCCGTCATGGAGAGCCAGTCGTACACCTCGGACGGCATCTTGTTCGAGGTCACGCATGCCCGCTCGCATCCCGAGATATTCCACTACCGCGTCAACTCCAAGCGATAGCCGGCTAGCTCGCAGCCTGACGAGACTCATGCCCTCAAAGCGAAAACGCCCGGTCAAACCGACGATGCATCGGCTTGACCGGGCGTTTTCTCTGCATTCGATAACAAATAATTGTTTATACAAAACTTGTCAAGTATCAAGTTGAAATTACCGTTCACCGAAGTTTTCCTACCGCTCTAGTAATACTTGTTCAAACAACTAGCCAAATAGCGTATTGTACAAATCAGCAAAAGGGGCAAAGTCCCCGAGCCAATCTCCGAAGGCGGCGGCAAAGGGTGCCGCCACGGTGTGAAAGGGTGGATTGTAATGAAGAACGAAATGAGCAGAAGGCAGTTCCTGGGCTTTGCTGGTTCCGCGGCTGCGGTTCTTGGTCTGGGTCTCGTGGGCTGCGGTGGTTCTGCCGGCTCCGGCTCCTCTGCTTCTGGTGACGCTGCCGAGGTCTACTTCCTCCAATTCAAGCCCGAGGTCGACAAGGAGTGGAAGGAGATCGCCAAGGCGTACAAGGAGGAGAAGGGCGTCGAGGTCAAGATCGTGACCGCCGCCTCCAACACCTACGAGGAGAAGCTCAAGTCCGAGATGTCAAGAGCTCCGCTCCGACCCTGTTCCAGGTCAACGGCCCCACCGGTCTTAAGAACTGGAAGGATTACTGCGCCGACCTGTCCGATACCAAGCTCCGCGGTGAGCTCATTGACGACTCCCTGGCTCTGCAATCCGACGGCAAGGATGTGTGCATCGACTGGGTTCAGGAGAGCTTCGGCATTATTTACAACAAGCAGCTGCTCGAGAAGGCTGGCTACAAGGCCGAGGACATCAACTCCTTCGACAAGCTGAAGGCTTGTGCCGACGACATCCAGGCCCGCAAGGACGAGCTTGGTGTCGAGGGTGCCTTCACTTCCGCCGGCATGGACGACTCCTCCAGCTGGCGCTACACCACCCACCTTGCCAACATGCCGCTCTACTACGAGTTTGAGAAGGAGCACAACCAGGAGGACGACGAGATCAAGGGTGAGTTCCTCGACAACTACAAGCAGATCTTCGACCTGTACATCACCGACTCCACCTGCGATCCTTCGCAGCTTGCTTCCAAGACCGGCGACGACGCCACCAACGAGTTCGCAACCGGCAAGGCCGTCTTCTACCAGAACGGCTCTTGGGCCTACTCTGACCTCGTCAAGGCCGGCATGACCGACGATCAGATTGGCATGATGCCCATCTACATCGGTGTTGACGGCGAGGAGAACCAGGGCCTGTGCTCCGGCGGCGAGAACTACTGGTGCGTCAGTTCCCAGGCTTCCGAGGATGCCCAGAAGGCCACCGAGGACTTCATGTATTGGTGCGTCACCGCTGACACCCCGACCAGCATCATCGCCGACAAGATGGGTCTGACCGCTCCGTTCAAGAGCGCCAAGGAGACCACCAACGTCTTCTCGCAGCAGGCCGTTGCCATGGCCAAGGACGGCAAGAAGACCGTCGCTTGGGACTTCGTCTACATTCCCTCCGAGGAGTGGAAGAAGAACCTCAAGCAGGCTCTGATTGCCTACGCTGCCGATAACAGCAAGTGGGACGGCGTCAAGAACGCCTTCGTCGATGGCTGGAAGACCGAGAAGGCCGCTTCCGAGTAAGCAGTTGCTGCCCAAGCTATCTGATTAGCGACAGGGGGCGGGCAGACGTTGGTTTGCCCGCCCCCTGCATATTGAAAGGACCCTTTTATGGGCAAAGCACTCAAGCGCTGGTGGCCGCTCTTTATGCTGCCCACGTGTCTGGCGTTTATGATCGGGTTCGTGATCCCTTTTATCCAGGGCTTCTATCTCTCGTTCTGCCAGTTTATTATCATTAGTAACGCGCACTTTGTCGGTATCGAGAACTACGTGCGCGCGCTGTCCGATCCGCAGTTCTCCACGTCGTTCTTCTTTACCGTGGCGTTTGCCTTCCTGTCGACGGTGCTCATCAACGTGATCGCCCTGGCCATTGCGCAGGCGCTCACCCGCAAGGCGCTCAAAGGCACCAACATCTTCCGTACGATCTTCTTTATGCCTAACCTGATCGGCGGCATCGTGCTGGGCTACATTTGGCAGATTCTGATCAACTGCCTGCTCTCCAACGTGGGCGCCCAGCTCATCGCCCTTAACTCTGCTGCTGGCTTCTGGGGCCTTATCATCCTGACCCTGTGGCAGCAGGTCGGCTACATGATGATTATCTACATCGCTGGTCTGCAGTCCATTCCGTCCGACTACATCGAGGCCGCCAAGGTCGACGGTGCCACGGCATGGCAGACGTTTTGGAAGGTTAAGATCCCTAACCTGATGCCGACCATCACCATCTGCCTGTTCCTGTCCATCACCAACGGCTTTAAGCTGTTCGACCAGAACCTCGCCCTTACCGGCGGCGCCCCCGCGCACTCCACCGAGATGCTCGCCCTGAACATCTACAACACGTTCTATTCGCGTGCCGGTATCGCATGGCAGGGTATCGGTCAGGCCAAGGCGGTTATCTTCTGCATCCTGGTCGTAGCCATCTCCATGATTCAGCTTAAGGCCACGAGGTCCAAGGAGGTGCAGCAGTAATGAAACGCGATAAGGTTATCAATCGCGCGCTCTCGATTTTCTTTACGATTCTGTCGCTCGCGTGGATCTACCCCGTGTTCATGATTGCGCTCAATTCCTTTAAAAAGGCAACTGCAATCAGCACCACCACGGCATTCGATCTGCTCACGCCCGAGACGTTCAACGGCCTCGCAAACTACATGCACGCCCTTAACGAGCAGGGCTTTGCCTCGGCATTTATGTACTCGCTCATCATCACGGTCACGTCGGTCGTTCTGATCTTGGTGTGCTGCTCCATGTGCGCTTGGTACGTAGTGCGCGTCAACAGCAAGATCTCGAACTTCTTCTATTACCTGTTCGTGTTCTCGATGGTCGTACCGTTCCAGATGCTCATGTTCACGCTGTCCAATTTGGCGGACCGCATCGGCTTCAACACGCCGTTCAACATCTGCTTTATCTACCTTGGCTTTGGCGCGGGCCTGGCGGTCTTTATGTTCGCCGGCTTTGTAAAGAACATCCCGCTCGAGATCGAAGAGGCGGCCATGATCGACGGCTGCAACCCGGTCCAGGTGTTCTTTAAGATCGTCCTCCCCATCATGAAGCCCACCTATCTTTCGGTCGGCATCCTCGAGACCATGTGGGTCTGGAACGACTATCTGCTGCCCTACCTTACGCTCGACTCCACCAAGTACAAGACCATTCCTATCTTGATTCAGTACTTCCGCGGCGGCTACGGCCACGTCGAGCTCGGCCCCATGATGGCCTGCATCATGATGGTCGTTGTCCCCATCGTCATCATGTACATCCTCTGCCAGAAGTACATCATCGACGGTGTGGTGGCAGGTGCCGTCAAGGGCTGATGCCGTAACTGTTTTGCAAGTTTTAGCGGCGCCCCTCAGCGCGGCGCCGCGTATCGAAAGGTAGAGACATGGCCGAGATCGTTCTCAAACATGTTCAGAAGGTGTATCCCAACAACGAGTCCAAAAAGAAGGGCTTCTTTGGCAAAAAGAAGAAGACCGAGGAGAAGAAGCACAACCTCGAGGTTACCGAGGACGGCGTGCTCGCTGTAGAGGACTTTAACCTTACCGTTCACGACCAGGAGTTCATCGTCCTCGTTGGCCCCTCTGGCTGCGGTAAGTCCACGACGATGCGCATGGTCGCCGGCCTGGAGGACATTACCTCGGGCGATGTGCTCATCGACGGCAAGCGCGTCAACGACGTCGCTCCCAAGGACCGCGACATCGCCATGGTGTTCCAGAGCTATGCTCTGTACCCCAACATGACGGTGTACGAGAACATGGCGTTTACGCTTGAGCTCAAGAAGGTCCCCAAGGACGAGATTGACCGCAAGGTTCGCTCCGCTGCCGAGATCTTGGGTATCACCGAGTACCTCGACCGTAAGCCCAAGGCGCTTTCGGGCGGCCAGCGCCAGCGTGTCGCTATCGGCCGCGCCATCGTGCGTGATCCTAAGGTCTTCCTGATGGACGAGCCGCTGTCCAACTTGGACGCCAAGCTGCGTAACCAGATGCGTGCCGAGCTCATCAAGCTGCGTCACGAGATTAAGGGCACCTTTATCTACGTTACCCACGATCAGACCGAGGCCATGACCCTCGGCGACCGCATCGTGGTCATGAAGGACGGCGCCGTCCAGCAGATCGCCACCCCGCAGGAGGTCTTCAACCATCCCGCGAACATCTTCGTCGCCGGTTTTATCGGCGTGCCGCAGATGAACTTCTTCGATGCCCAGCTGGTGCGTTCGGGCGACGGCTTCACCGTCAAGACCGAGGATATGAACGTGGCGCTCGCCCCCGAGACCTGCGCTCAGCTTGCTCTCAACTGGGACGACGGCGACGTGAAGGAGATCACGGCCGGCGTGCGCCCCGAGCAGATTCTGCTTGCCGACAAGGGCGAGGAGGGTGCGCTCCAGGGCACCGTCGAGGTGACCGAGCTCATGGGCTCGACCGAGCATGTCCACGTGACCGCTCCCGACGGCCAGTTTGTCCTGATTATCCCCGTCGTCGACCTCGAGGCCAAGGGTGCGCTCAAGGCGGGCGACACCATCTGGTTCAAGTTCGAGAAGAACGCGACCCATCTCTTCGATAAGGTGTCTGGTAAGAACCTTATCTAGGCCCGGTACATCCAGGCCCTCCCTTTGGGCGACTGCGGTATTGCCATCCTTTTGCCGTGGTCACATATAAGGCTTCCCTCCCGTCCACTGGGCGAGAGGGAAGCCTTTCTTTATGACGGGGTTGTCCATCTGTCAGTTTGTCTTGATCTGTAACAGGTAGAGGGCCAAATTGGGTCTAGATGTTACAGAACGAGATTGAGTTGAGCCGCCTGTCTTTTCATCTCAATCCGTAACACGAAGGACTGATTTTGGCGGTTACCTGTTACAGATCGAGATTGTTTTATCCGGCTTATCCATTTGTCTCGATTTGTAACAGTAAGGGCGGATTTCGGACGTTAGATGTTACAGATTGAGATAAACCCTAGGGAAAGAACCGGTTTGTCTTGATCTGTAACAGGTAGGACCGTTTTGGCCGAATAGGTGTTACAGATTGAGACGATTTAGTCGAGGCGGCTCACAGGGGCAACGCACGGGCACAAAAAACGGAGCCGTGTTGCCACGACTCCGTTCCTCAAGAGGATGGTAAGGGGAATGGGTTAGTCCAGGTGCCAAATCTCGTCGTTGTACTGGGAGATCGTACGGTCGGACGAGAAGGTGCCGGCGTTGGCGATGTTGATCAGCGCCTTGCGCATCCAGGCATCCTGGTCCTCGTAGTCGGCCAGCACGCGCTCCTTGGTCTGGATGTACTCTTCAATATCGAGCAGGGCCATAAACCAGTCCTTGCCCTTGATGTCATCGTGCAGACGCTGCAGGCGCTCGGCGTTGCCGGTCGCCATAAAGGCCGGGTTGGTGATGAAGTCCACCAGCAGTTTAATGCCGGGCTTGCGGTAGAGCGCGCCGGCGTTGTAGGTGCCGTCGGCGTAGAGCTGCTCGACCTGTTTGGACGAGGCGCCAAAGGTATAGATGTTCTCGTCGCCCACGAGCTCAGCAATCTCCACGTTGGCACCGTCGAGCGTGCACAGGGTCAGGGCGCCGTTGAGCATGAACTTCATGTTGGAAGTGCCGCTCGCCTCCTTGGAGGCCAGACTGATCTGCTCGGAGATGTCGGCGGCGGGGATTACGCGCTCGGCGGCGGTGACGTTGTAGTTCTCGATCATGACGACCTGCAGGTAGGGGGCCACGTCGGGGTCGTTGGCTATCCACTGGGACAGCGTCAGGATTAGGTGGATGATGTCCTGAGCGATGGTATAGGCAGGCGCTGCCTTGCCGCCAAAGATGATGGTGACGGGGTGCTTAGGCTTATTGCCGTTTTTGATGTCGAGATACTTCCAGATGATGTAGAGCGCGAGCATCTGCTGGCGCTTGTACTCGTGGATACGCTTGACCTGAACATCGATGATGGCGTTGGAGGGAATGGTCACACCCTGCTCGAGCGCCATGAACTGGCGCATGATGGCCTTGGCCTCGGTCTTGGTGGTAGCCAGGCGCTCAAGAACATCTTTGTCGTCGGCGAACTTGGCGAGTTTGCTCAGATCGCCGGTGCTGCGCCAGTCGGTGCCGATCACATCGTCGAGCAGGTTGGCGAGCGCGGGGTTGGCTCCCTGGATCCAGCGGCGGAAGGTGATGCCGTTGGTCTTGTTGGAGAACTTCTCGGGGTAGATCTCGTAGAACGGATGAAGCTCGGTGTCCTCCAGGATCTTGGTGTGGAGTGCGGCGACGCCGTTGATGGAGAAGCCAAAGTGGATGTCCATGTGGGCCATGTGGACGGTGTCGTGCTCGTCGATGATGGCGACGCGCGGGTCGTCGTGCTCGGCCTTGGCAACCTCGTCGAGCTTGACGATGATGTCGGCGATGGCGGGCGAGACCTTCTGCAGGCTGGTGAGCGGCCACTTCTCGAGCGCCTCGGCAAGAATCGTGTGGTTAGTGTAGGCGACCATGGAGCGCACGATGGTCACGGCCTCGTCAAACTCGATGCCATGCTCGGTGGTGAGCAAGCGAATGAGCTCGGGGATGACCATGGTGGGGTGCGTGTCATTGATCTGGACTACGGCGTAGTCGGCCAGGTCGTGCAAGTTGCTGCCGCGCTCGATGGCCTCGTCGATCAGGAGCTGGGCGGCGTTGCTCACCATGAAGTATTCCTGGTAGATGCGAAGCAGGCGGCCCTGCTCGTCGGAATCATCCGGATAGAGGAACAAGGTGAGGTTCTTGGCGATCTCGGTCTTGTCGAAGTCGATGGAGCTGCCGGGGACCAGGCCGTCGTCGACACTTGCCAGGTCGAACAGGCGCAGGCGGTTCTTGGTGGGCTGGCCATAACCGGGTACATCGATGTTGACGAGCTTGGAAGTAACGGCAAAATCACCGAACTCGACGGTGTAGGAGCGGTCGTCGTCGACTAGGATGTCCTGCTCACCGAGCCACTCGTCGGGGACGGCCTTCTGCTGGTTGTCGACAAAGCGCTGGCGGAACAGGCCGTAATGGTAGTTGAGGCCCACGCCATCGCCAGTCAAGCCCAGCGTGGCGATGGAATCCAGGAAGCATGCGGCCAGACGGCCCAGGCCGCCGTTGCCGAGCGACGGTTCGACCTCGAACTCCTCGATCTTGTTGAGGTCGTGGCCCGCGGCGGTGAGCTGGTCCTTAACCTCGTCATAGATGCCAAGGTCGATCATATTGTTGATGAGCAGCTTGCCGATCAAAAACTCGGCAGAGATGTAGTAGAGCTTTTTCTTGCCGTTGTTGAGAGGACAGGCGGCAGAGCGCTCCTGCACGAGCTTGGCCAGCAGCTTATAAATACGACGGTCATCGAGCTGCTCGAGCGAGGTGCCAAAGGACTGCTCGGCAAGATCCGCAAGATTGATACGGGGCATGTTTCCTCCTGTGATGGGTTGATTACATGTCAGAAATTCAAAAGAAGCCCGCGCGAGGGATTGGAGTGGCCTCGCGCGGGGAAAACGGACGCGTCCGCACGATGGAATGGGGTCGGGTGCGGTGGCTCCTATTGGGGAAGCTCGATTTCGGCTTCCGACGGGATGCGGAAGTAGGTTTCGGTCCAGTCGGTGAGTTTGTGCTCGAGCTCGCGGGTGATGGCGCCATCGAGCATACGCCAGGTCCAGTTGCCGCCCAGGGTGGCGGGGGTGTTGATGCGCGCCTCGTTGCCCAGGTTGAGCAGGTCTTGCATGGTGTAGATACAGGTATCGCTTACGCTGGCGGCGATGGTGCGGTTGAGTGCATCGGCCATGGGCTCGCCTGCCTGCTGGTGGGTGTACAGGGCCGTCTGCTCGCGCTGACGCGGGGTGGCCGTTCCCTCAAACCAACCGCGCGCCGTCTCGTTGTCGTGTGTGCCCACATAGGCGACGGTGTTGGCAATGTAGTTGTGCGGCAGGTAGTACGAGTTGGTGCCCTCAAAGGCGAACTGCAAGATCTTCATGCCGGGGAAGCCCGAGTTGTCGCGCATGTCGATGACGCCGGGGGTGAGGAAGCCCAGGTCTTCGGCGATGATGGGCAGCGTGCCGAGCTTTTCCTCGAGCGTCTTAAAGAACTTGAGGCCGGGGCCCTGCGTCCACGAACCGTAGGACGAATCGGGTGAGGAGAACGGCACCTCCCAATAGGCCTCGAAGCCGCGGAAGTGATCCAGGCGGATGACATCGTACATGTTGAGGGCGGCGCGGATGCGGCCCTCCCACCAGGAGAAACCGTCGGCTTCCATGGCGTCCCAGTCGTAGATGGGATTTCCCCAGTACTGGCCGGTGGCCGAGAACTGGTCGGGCGGCGTGCCGGCGACACTTACGGGATTACCGGCGGCGTCGATCTTAAAGAGCTCGGGTGTGGCCCACATCTCGACGGAGTCGCGCGAGACATAGATGGGCAGGTCGCCGATGATGAGGATGTCGCGCTCGTTGGCATAGGCCTTGAGGCGGTTCCACTGACGATCGAAGAAGTACTGCGTCATCTGGTGGTAGAGCATGCGCGCGGGATGGGCGGCGCAGACCTTGGCAGAAGCCTCACCGCGGGTACGGAGCTCTGCGGGCCACTCCCAAAATGCCTTGAGACCGCACTCCTCCTTGACGGTCATGAACTCGCAGTAGGGGATGAGCCAGTCTTCGTTGGTTTGGACAAACTCGTCGAAGTCGGCCGGCTTGTCGGCGGCAAAGCGCTCGGCGGCGCGGTCGAGAATCTGACGACGGCCACCAAAGATGGCGCCATAGTCGACATTGCTGGGGTCGGAGCCCAGGTACGCGCCGTCGATATCGCGCTGCTCCAGGTAACCTGCCTCGATGAGCTCGGCAAAGTCAATGAAATTGGGATTGCCCGCACGGGCCGAGAACGACTGATAGGGCGAGTCGCCATAGCTCGTCGTCGTAAGGGGCAGAATCTGCCAATAATGTTGTTTGCACGAGGCGAGGAAATCGACAAAGTCATAGGCGTTCCAGCCAAAGCCGCCGATGCCATACGGTCCGGGCAGAGACGAGATGGGCATGAGAACACCGCTTGCACGCTCCATGGATGTGCTCACCAACCTTCTTGTTGTGGGATCGGCCTGCAGATGGGTGAACAGCCCGTCCCGAGTTTAGAGTCGATGTCTCTATTGTAGAACATGTTGTTTAAACATGTATAGGCAAGATGATAAAGTTGGTCGATTTTTGGCGAATGGTTACATGCCATGAAAAAAAGCCCCGACCTCACGACGTGAGATCGGGGCAAGAACGCTATGTAGGTTTTTTGCTACTCGGCGTCGGCGAAGCCGTTGGGGTTATGGCTCTGCCAATTCCAGCTGTCACGGCACATATCCGCGATGTCGTACTGGGCCTTCCAACCCATCATGCGCTCGGCCTTGGAGGCATCGCACCAGTTGGCGGCGATATCGCCGGCACGGCGCTCGCGGATCACGTAGGGCAGCTCCTTGCCGCACGCCTTGGAGAAGGCGGCGACGACCTCGAGTACCGAGGTGCCGGTGCCGGTGCCCAGGTTAAAGATCTCGACGCCGGTTTTGCCGTTCATCCAGTTGAGGGCGGCAACGTGACCAGATGCCAGGTCGCAGACGTGGATGTAGTCGCGAACACCGGTGCCGTCGGGGGTGGGGTAGTCGTTGCCAAAGACCTGAACGGCCTCGAGCTTACCGACGGCGACCTGGGCGACGTAAGGCACCAGGTTGTTGGGGATACCCTTGGGATCCTCGCCGATCAGGCCCGACGGATGGGCACCGATGGGATTGAAATAACGGAGCAGCACGACGTCCCACTCGGGGTCGGCGGTGTGGACGTCCATGAGGATCTGCTCAATCATCCACTTGGTCCAACCATAGGGGTTGGTCGCGGGCTTCTTGGGGTCTTCCTCGGTGACGGGCGGATTGTCCGGATCGCCGTAGACGGTCGAAGAGCTCGAGAAGATGATGGACTTACAGCCGTGGTTGCGCATGACATCGATGAGCACCAGGGTGTTCTCGATATTGTTGTGGTAGTACTCGACGGGCTTGCTCACCGACTCGCCAACGGCCTTAAAGCCGGCGAAGTGGATGACGCGGTCGATCTGGTGGGTATCGAAGATCTTGTTCATCGCATCGCGGTCGAGCACGTTGGCCTCGTAGAAGGTGAGGTTCTTGGCGGCCTCGTCGCCCACGATGGTCTTGACGCGGTTGATGGCAACGGCGCTGGAGTTGGAGAGGTCATCGACGACGACAACCTGGTAGCCACCCTCGAGCAGCTGAACGACGGTGTGCGAGCCGATAAAGCCGGCGCCGCCGGTAACGAGGACGCAGGTGTCTTTGGGGTCGAGTGCTTTGGACATGTAGTCTCCTATCGAATCAGGAACACTTCTTGAGGGGAGTATAGCGCAGCTGGGGACGCCCAAAACACGCGGGGCAGGAAAACCAGAGGATTGATGTTAACGTACTCATAGGGTGTTATTTGCATAATCCTTACCTTTGGTGTGGGACGTATTTGCGAGCCGCTGACCATGCTTTTCCAGCCGTTCGTGGAAATAGTTGGGACAAGCGCGATGTGCGTTAATATGTTTGAGTTGAGCGACATATAAATAAGCATGTAACGGAGTACATATGTCACCAAACAACGATTCCATCTTTACGCAGGAGCTTTCGCGCCGCACTGCCCTTAAGGCTCTTTTCGGCGCTGCTTCCGCGGCTGTTCTTTTTGGCCTGCCCGCCCGCGCCCATGCGGCTGAGGCCAGTCAAGAAACCACCGACAAACTGAATGCCGCCCAGGCCCAGCTCGACGAGGTCCAGGCTCAGCTCGACAGCATTGCCAATGAGTACGCGGCGCTCGCCAACAAGAATGCCCAGACCCTCAGCGATATCGAAGGCGTGCAGGGTCAGATCGACGACACCCAGGAGCAGATCGACACCAAGAAGTCGGAGCTCAAGAAGAAGCGTAACGACCTTTCCGATCGCGTTGCCGCCAGCTACAAGTCGGGCGGTACCAATATCCTGTCGTTGCTGCTCGCTTCTGGCTCGTTTGAGGAGCTCGTCGCCAACGCGCATTACGTCGAGAAGATCAACAAGAGCGACCGTGACGCCATCGAGGACATCCAGACCATCCAGAAAGAGCTCGATACACAGAAGTCCGAGCTCGAGTCGCAAAAAGCCGACTTGGAGAAGCTCAAGGACCAGCAGACTGCTCAGATGCAGGACATGCAGGCCAAGCAGCAGGAGGTCCAGACGGTTCTGAACGGCCTCTCCGACGATGTCAAGGAGCTCATGGCCCAGCGCGATTCCGAGATTCTTGCTGCCGCTCAGGCTGAGGAGGCTGCCAAGAAGACTGCCGCTGCCGCGGCTGCCGCAAACAAGAACAATTCCTACTCGGGTGGTTCAAGCTCGGGTGGCGGATCGTATGCGCCCGGAACTCCGCAACAGAATGCCGGCTCGGGCAAGCAACAGGCCGTCGTCAACGCGTGCTACTCCACGCCCTCGCCTGGCCAGAACTGGTGCGCGGCGTGGGTTACCAACGTGTTCCGTAACGCCGGCGTGGGCTACTTTGGCGGCAATGCGTGCGACATGTTTAACGCTTGGTGCTACAGCTCCAATCGTTCGGCGCTGCAGGTGGGCATGATCGTGGCCGACTCGTCGCACAGCGGCACCGGTACGCCGGGTCTGCTGTACGGACACGTGGGCATCTATGTTGGCGGCGGCATCGTTATGAGTAACGAGGGCGCCATCACGTCGAGGTCGCTTGACTCGTTCATTGGGTTCTACGGCACTGGCTCTGGCGTGCGCTGGGGCTGGCTCGGCGGTATTGCGCTGTCGTAGCTGCGGCTTGGTCCGGGACAGTCCGAGAGGCATAAGGTTGCCTGCTCGGACAGTCCTGCTCGCACGGAGAGCACATTAAGTGCTCTCCGGCTCGTGCGGAACTCGCGATCAAC
>JAXIYS010000035.1:0-26390 GCA_036304385.1 Collinsella sp.
CCACGGGTCAAGATGCACTAGGCCTGGACGAAGTCCGGGCCCGCGCCTTTAGACGCGAGCCCGGGGCCCGTGGGTTATACCCTAAGAGCAAACCACCCTTTTTAAGGGTGGTTCTGATGGGAACACGCACGGTCCGCTCCGACCTGCAAAATCTGTGCTCACGGTGCGAATGACGCCCCTAACCTTAAACTTTAGCTTGAACTTAGCTATAATGCGCTACGTTCCTGCCAGGCTGTGGTTGCGGACGGACGAAATGTCCATCCTAGTCCAAGACAGACGCGGTCAAAGGGATCCACGTAAGCGACCGCGTGCGCGCGGCGCGATCATGGCGCGTCCTAGATGTAAGCCGCACCGTCCGTTCTACTTTCTTTGGGGCAATACCGCCTCGCGGGCGAGCGGGCCAGTCGTGAAGGTGGTTACGGCCTCCCGAGCAAACACCCCGGTGCGCAAGTGTGGGGTCAAATACCAGGTCAGCTGGTGGGAACACCCGTTATTCCGCGCAACGCACGGATTGTATACGACACAGAAGGCAGGGTAGTGGACATGGTGAGGGGCAGCTTGATGCACGCGGCTCGGTTAGGTGCTGGGACCGCGGTGGTCATTGCCGTATTGGGCTTGAGCGGATGCGCGTTCAATCCACTGTCCACGTTCACGACACCCACGATTGACCAGATCGAGCGCGAGACCGTTACCCCTACGGTGTCGGACGATGCCCTGGTCACTCCAGGTACCCTGACGGTTGCCCTCGATACCTCCGATGCCCCGCAGGCCATGCAGGGCGCCGATGGTAACCTCACGGGCTACGCGGTCGATGCTGCCCGCGCCCTTGCAAGCCGTATGGGCCTTAAGGTTGCCTTCGTCGATGCGTCTTCTGCCGATTCCGCGCTTGGCGACAAAAAGGCCGACATCTTCATTGGCGACATCAATTCCACGGATGGTGACATCAGCACGCTTGGTACTTGCCTGTACGACGCTGCGGCAGTGTTTGGGAAGACGAGCGACGGCGAGTCGCTGAGCGTTTCCACCGAAACGCTTAACACCGCTACCCTGGGCGTTCAGACCTCCTCGGCCTCGCAGGAAGCGCTCGCCAAGCAGAGCATCACGGCCAACCAAAAGACCTTCTCCAACATCAACGAGTGCTTTGAGGCGCTCGAGTCCGGCGAGATCGACTACGTGATTTGCGACTCTACGGCCGGCGGCTACCTTGCGCGCCTGATGAGCCAGATCTCTTACGTCGGCGCGCTCGAGACGCCCTCGACGCTCGACGTCGCGGGCCTCGCGGCCAACGATGAGCTATGCCGCGCCGTGAGCGATGCCCTCGACGGTATCACGGTCGATGGCACGCTCGAGGCGGTCCACTCCGCCTGGTACGGCACGATGCCCTATGACCTCACCACCAAAACGGTCTCGGGCGCCGACGTGCAGTCGACCGACACCGGATCCAGCGAGTCCGCATCCTCCGATTCGAGCAGCGAGGGTGCAACCTCCGAGGATAAATCGTCCAGCCAGGAGGGCACTATCACCGACGACGACATTAACAAGCTCAATAGCTAGTTATTGCTAGGGGTGGCGTCTCCTATGCGCTAGGAGAGACGCCTCTTCACGGTTTCAACACGCATTGCCGGGCTTTCCCAACAGGGGGGCCCGGCTTTTTCGTTTCCATAAAACCAGCAGGTCAAAGACGTTTTTTAGGTGCAAAGCTTAAGTCGCCGTCGCCCTCCCATAGCGCACTTTGCCACAGAAAAGTGCGAGACTTCGGTATGCGGTATCAAGCAATCGTTATTCGGGTCTTTGGGAATCCGCGTGATTAAATGCACGGCAATGGGTACATAGCCAGTACAGTAAGTCCCCGAGGCAGATTGGAGCCACGTATGGATATCAAGGTTTCTGGACGCAAGACGACGGTAACCGATGCTCTGCGTGCGCATGTGGATGAGAAGATCGGCGAGGCGCTCAAGGTTTTCGATATCGAGCCCATGACGGTCGACGTTGTACTTCGCTATGAGAAGAACCCCTCGAACCCCAACCCGGCAATCGTCGAGGTTACGGTTCGTGCCCGCGGTTCGGTGATTCGCGTTGCCGAGCACGGCGCAGATATGTACGCCGCCATCGACCTCTCCGCCGATAAGGTCACCCGCCAGCTGCGCAAGTTCAAGACCAAGGTCGTGGACAACCGCCAGGGCGGTGCCAGCGCAGCGGATGTCGCACCGGTCGAGCGCGTCGAGGATCTGGCCGACCTGCTGCTGCCCGAGGAGGAGGACGACCTGCTCGTCCGCGAGAAGGTCATCGATGTCACCCCGATGACTGAGGAGCAGGCGCTGGTGCAGACCGATCTGCTCGGCCACGACTTCTACGTGTTCGAGAACGCGACGACTGGCCTCATCAATGTGGTGTATCACCGTAAGAATGGTGGATATGGCATCATCAAGCCCCGTATCGAAACGCTTGACGAGTAAAATACGTTAACTTGCATGAGTTAACGGCCGGCGGTCATCCCATGCGGATGGCCGCCTTTTTTACGTAAGGAGTCGCTTTGATGGACAAGGCTGCATCTACCGGCCATTCTGACCGCTGCCGCATCGTCGTCGATACCTGCTGCGACTTTAGCCCCGAGGTCGCCGCGAACCTCGATGTCGATATCTTGGGCTTCCCCTTCATTATCGATGGCGAGGAGCGCACGGACGATATCTGGTCGAGCATGAGCCCTAAGGAGTTCTACGACCGCATGCGCGCCGGTGCCCGCGTGTCCACCTCGGCTGTGTCGCTCGGTCGCTATATCGAGTTCTTTACCGAGTGCGCCAAAGAAGGCACGCCCACGGTCTACCTGTGCTTTACCTCGGCGCTGTCGTCGAGCTACAACTCCGCGTGCCAGGCGGCAGATGCCGTGCGCGCCGAGTATCCCGATTTTGAGCTGTACGTGGTCGACAACGCTTTGCCTTGCGCGACCGGCGCGCTCTTGGCGCTCGAGGCTGTCCGTCAACGCTCGGCGGGACTCACCGCCAAGCAGCTGGTCGACTGGGCAAACGAGGCAAAGACCTACGTCCACGGCTACTTTACGCTCGAGAGCTTCGACGCACTGGCTGCCGGCGGCCGCATTCCGCCCGCGGCGGCACAGCTCACGGCAAAGCTCGATGTCAAACCCGAGCTGTCCTACGACCTGGCCGGCTCGCTGTCGCTGATCGGCGTCAACCGCGGCCGCAAGAAGGCGCTCAAGTCCATCCTCAAGTCGTTCCGCGAGAACTACGTGCCCGACCGCACCATGCCCATCGCCATCATGACGGCCGATGCCGAAAAGGACGGCGACTGGCTCGAGGCCGCCATCCGCAAGGAGGAAGGCTGCGCCGACGTCACGATTATTCGCAGCTCTGTGGGTCCCACCATTGGCTCGCACGTGGGCCCCGGCATGGTGGCCTGCGCGTTTTGGGGCAAGAATCGCGCCGAGAAAGCCTCGCTTTCCGACCGCATCGCGCGCCGTGTACGCGGTGAGTAGACAGGCGCTGCGGCTGCAAGCGCCCTCAAGTCACAGCCCAAACGCTGGCACCGAGTATTCAACCTGGTAACAACACCCAACCCAAAAGGAAAGGTTTCATGGCAAACAAGCTCTCTGTCGCATTTATCGGCACCGGAATCATGGGTGCCCCCATCGCCGGCCACATCCTGGACGCCGGCTATCCCGTCACGGTCAACAACCGCACCAAGTCCAAGGCCGCCACGCTTATCGAGCGCGGTGCCGTCTGGGCCGATACGCCGGCCGAAGCCGTGGCTAACGCCGATGTCGTCTTTACCATGGTGGGCTATCCCTCCGAGGTCGAGGAGCTCTACCTGGCGGGCGACGGCCTGCTCGCGTGCACTAAGCCCGGCGCGGTCTTGATCGACCTCACCACGAGCTCGCCCGAGCTCGCCCGTGACATTGCCGAGGCCGCCCAAGTTTCTAGTCGCATGGCGTTTGACTGCCCCGTCACCGGCGGCGAGTCGGGCGCTATCGCCGGCACGCTCACGGCTATCGTGGGCGCTACCGAGAACGACATCGCCCCGGTCCGCGACATCCTTGCCACCTTTGCGGCAAACATCTGCTGCTTCGACGGCGCCGGCAAGGGTCAGGCTGCCAAGCTCGCCAATCAGGTGTCGCTGGGCGCCTGCATGGTCGGCATGGCAGACGCCATGGCATTTGCCGAGCTGAGCGGCCTTGATCTGGAGAAGACCCGCGAGATGATCCTGGGCGGTACCGGCAAGTCCGGCGCTATGGAGAGCCTGGCGCCCAAGGCGCTTGACGGCGACTACAAGCCCGGCTTTATGGTCGAGCACTTCATTAAGGACCTGCGCTTGGCGCTCGCCTATGCCGACGATCGTGAGCTCGCTCTGCCCGGTGCCGACGTGGCCTTTACGCTCTACGACATGCTTGACGCCATCGGTGGTGCCAAGCTGGGCACCCAGGCCATCACGGTACTCTACAAGGAGGAGGCCGACGCCATCGCTGCCGGTCTGGACTGGTCGCAGTATCGCCCCGAGGAGCACGGTGCCCACGAGGACGGCTGCGGTTGCGGCGAGCATGGTGACGACCACGAGTGCGGTTGTGGCCACCACCATGGCGAGGACCACGAGTGCTGCGGCGGCCACGGCCATGATGACGGCCACGAGTGCTGCTGCGGCCACCATCACGAGGAGTAGCGCCCATGAGCTGGACGTTCGTGGTGCTTGCGCTGGTGCTCTTTCTCTTTGCGATCTACATCGGCTTTTTGTGCGGCCAGTGGGCGTGCGAAAAGCGCGTCATCACCAAGCGCGACTACTGGATCGCCAACTTTGCGGGAGCGGCGGCAGTCGTCCTGCTGACCTGGGTGTTTTCGCTGTTCCCGCTGGTGCAGTTTGCGCCGATCGGCTGGCTCGGCGGCTTTATCGCCGGCCTTAAGATGAGCTTTGGCGAGTCCGTCGGCCCGTGGCGCAAGCACGATGAGGTCTTTAACGTCAACAAGGCTCACCGCGCCGCCGCCGACGCGGGCGATGCCGAGGAGCGTCGCCGTGCGCGTCACAATGGCGCGGCCGACCGACAGCTCATCTCGGTCACCGATGACAGCAAGGGTGCTGGCAAGCATGCTAAGAAATAGTAAGAAGAGGTAACTATGGCAGAAAACAAGGAAGAACAGCTCACCGACGAGGAGCTGGCACAGCTTCAGCTGGCAGAGGAGAACGAGAACGCCGTCGACCGTCTGGTCCAGGAGCTCGGCTGCCCCACGCGCCGCATCCGTCAGTTTGCCGCCCGCGTGCTGCACCTGCTTGCCGAGCGCGATCCGCAGCGTGTCGTGCCCTGCGTGCCCGCGCTGATCGAGGCACTCGACCGCCCCGAGGCTCAGACCCGCTGGGAGGCCCTCGATGCCCTGGCGGCGCTTGCCACCACCTGCCCCGAGCAGCTGGGCGATGCCTTTGAGGGCGCCGAGACCGCGCTGTTCGACGAGATTTCCTCCACGCTGCGCTATGCCGCCTTCCGCCTGCTGTGCGTGTGGGGCGCCACGAGCGTCGGGCGTTCGCGCGAGGCTTGGCCCATTCTGGACGAGGCCATCCAGTGCTACCACGGCGACCTCGAGTATCGCGACATGCTCGGTTGCCTGTACGAGTTTGGCCAGGGCGAGATCGACGCCGAGGTCGCCGAGAAGCTTGCGCTGCGCCTTAAGTTCGATGCCGAGAACGGCAAGGGCAGCTATCTCAAGGCCCGTTCGAGCGAGATTTGCGAAATGCTTGTTAAACGTTTTGGCCTGGATCTCTCCAAAAAGAAGAAGCGTGCTAGCGTTAAAAAATCTGACGACGCCGAAGACGAGGAGTAACAGATTATGGCGCACGATGTAGTCCTGATTCCCGGTGACGGTATCGGTCCCGAGATTACGCAGGCCATGCGCCGCGTGGTCGAGGCCACCGGTGTCCAGATCAATTGGAACGTCCAAGAGGCCGGTGCCGGCGTCATGGACGAGTTTGGCACGCCACTGCCTCAGCACGTGCTCGACGCGGTCGCCGAGACCAAGGTTGCTATCAAGGGCCCCATCACCACGCCGGTCGGTACGGGTTTCCGCAGCGTCAATGTGGCCCTGCGAAAGCACTTCGACCTGTATGCTTGCGTGCGCCCTTGCCTGTCGCAGCCGGGCGACGGCTCGCGCTTCCGCGACGTCGACCTGGTCATCGTGCGCGAGAACACCGAGGACCTCTACGCCGGCATCGAGTTCGATGAGGGCACTGCCGAGGTCGAGGAGCTCTCGCAGCTTGTCGAGCGCTCGGGTCAGAAGACCTTCGCCGCTGATTCCGCCATCTCGATCAAGCCCATCTCCATCGCCAAGAGCCGCCGCATTGTGGAGTATGCCTTTGAGTACGCCCGCCGCTGCGGCCGCAAAAAGGTGACGGCCGTGCATAAGGCCAACATCATGAAGGCGACCGATGGCTTGTTCCTGCGCGTGGCGCGCGAGGTGGCCGCCAACTATTCCGATATCGAGTTCAACGATAAGATCGTCGACGCCACCTGCATGGGCCTGGTCCAGAACCCTAACGACTTCGATGTCCTGGTTCTGCCCAACCTGTACGGCGACATCGTCAGCGACCTGTGCGCCGGCCTGGTGGGCGGCTTAGGGATGGCCCCCGGCTCCAACATCGGTGCCGACTGCGCCATCTTCGAGGCGACGCACGGCTCCGCGCCCGATATCGCTGGCCAGGATATCGCTAACCCCACGGCCGAGATTCTGTCCGCGGCTATGATGCTCGATCACCTGGGCGAGAACGACGCGGCCAATCGCATCCGCGCCGCCGTTTCTGCCACGCTCGACGAGGGTGAGCAGGTTACCGGCGACGTTCGTCGTGCCCAGACCGGCTCCGTTGAGGGCGCTGTGGGCACGCAGGCCTTTGCCGATGCCGTTATCGCGCACCTGGCCTAAGGCATGCAGACTGCAAACGCCTAAATAGTACTTAAGTGTTTGCGTATAACCTGAGAATCAATACGCCCGGCGCTTTGTCGGGCGTATTCTATTACGGACTATGTTTCCTAACAAGGAGTAACTGATATGGGTCTGATTCAAAAGAAGGACGAGAAGGACGAGATCGACGGCATCCAGATCATCGAGCGCGGCGAAGGCCCCGATGGTGATGAGGAGGAGAAGATCGATCTGGTCGCCGGTACGTCTGCCGAACATATTGCCGCCGGTACGACGGCCGAGGAGGAGGACGCTCGCCTGGAGGCAAAGATCGCCGCGGACGCCGCCGACGAGAACCTCATGCCCGAGGAGCAGGACGAGGACGACGATATCCTGGGTTCCGACGAAGACGACCGCGCATCCAAGCACAAGAAGACGATGATTGCCGCCTTCGTGGTTGCAGTCGTGATCGCTGCTGTGGTCGGCTTCTTTATCGGCAACGGTGGTTTTGGCGGCAAGGGCGTCGGCTCGGCGACCCTGTCCGAGGACCAGCTCGATTCGACCGTGGCGAGCTATAGCTACAACGGCAAGAAGAGCGACATCACCGCGCGTGAGGCCATCGAGAGCCAGTACAGCCTTGACACCGTCAAGGACGACGACGGCAACTACACCGCTCCGTCTGCCGACGTTATCCTGTCCTACGTGCGCAACCAGATTCTGCTGGACGCTGCCGAGGACGAGGGCATTACCGTCTCTTCCAAGGAAATGAAGCAGTATGCCGAGGATTCCATCGGCACCTCCGACTACAAGACCATGGCCACGCAGTACGGCGTGTCCAAGGACCAGGCCAAGCAGATCGTCCGCCAGTCCGCGACGCTGCAGAAGCTCTACAAGAAGAAGGTGGGCGATAGCTCCGCAAGCATGCCGACCGCCCCGACCGAGCCTGCTGACGGCAACGAGGAGACCGCGAGCAAGGACTATGCCGATTACATCATCAACCTTGCCGGCGACGAGTGGGATAGCGAAAAGGGTGCTTGGAAGGACGCCGATAGCACCTATGCTAAGGCCTTTGCCGACGATGCCTTTACGGCCGATAGCGCTACCTATAAGCAGGCCATGACCGCCTATTACACCGCCTACCAGCAGTATTCCTCGCAGGCTTCGAGCGCTAGCTCCAAGTGGACCGAGTATGCTAACGGCCTCTACGCCAAGGCCAACATCAGCATCTACGGCCTGTTTGCGTAAGGTTTGCCTGCACTACTGCGCGCTAACCGATCACCTGATTAAGCCCGCTAGAACGGACAACGTTCTAGCGGGCTTTTTGTTGCCGAAATCAATAGGATAGGCCTCGCGCCCGCGCAAGCGTTCCATCGCGTTTCCCTAATTCATCTGGGAAAACAACTGCAAACGATTGCAAGTAACCGGTGAACGGTCGAAAACTACCGTTCACCGATAATCTCAAAACTGGTTCTAACTGGTATTAAGTCAAAAAGACCAATTCACATATCTTCACAATGACCTGCAATTTTTCTTTACGCTATTTTTAGCCGCCCTGCGTTGTTTAGACACAGGAAAAGTTTCGATCTTTTGCCAAAGCACTTCGAAACGGTTTCAAAACCGCAGGTAGAAGTGTTAACGGGCGGTAAACGGTCGAAATATCACCGTGAGCGGTGCAAAAACGTTTTACCGTATGAATCAACGAAAGCGACCTCTTCTGGGGTGATATAGTGACAACAACACGTCACGTGGTTACTACCAGTTTAGAAACCACTGGTCTTCAAAGAACGCTTTCTAAGAAGCTTTAAGGGCGAGTGCCCGCTGGCTTCCGAAAATCATCGGACTCAGATCGTACACACCTTCGGAAGGGAAATTTGAATGGTTGGCTTTATTCTTACCGGTCATGGACAGTTCGCACCCGGCCTTGCAAGCGCTATCGCTATGGTTGCCGGCGACCAGCCTGCTTTTACCGTCGTTCCTTTTGAGGGCGACCAGGCCGCATCCTACGGTGAGGATCTCCGCGCCGCCATTACCGCCATGCGCGAGGAGTGCGATGGCGTGCTCGTCTTTACCGACCTGCTCGGTGGTACCCCGTTCAACCAGTCGATGATGATTGCCCAGGATGTCGACAACGTCGAGGTTCTGACTGGCACCAACCTTCCCATGGTTATTGAGCTTCTGTTCCTCCGCGGTAACGCCACGCTCGCCGAGCTTGGCGAGCAGGCCGTGACCGTTGGCCAGACGGGCATCACCGCCCAGACGGTCGCGTCCGTTGCCGGCTCCGAGGAAGAGGATATCTTCGGCGACGAGGACGGCATCTAATGGCCGATTTCGGAGCCAACGTCCTGAGCTCCTCGGTCGCCCTTTTAGGCCTGCTTGTCATCATGGGCTTGATTTACACCATCTGGTCGCAAATCAACATGAAGAAGAAGCAGAAGTACTTCAAGGAGCTGCACACCGAGCTCAAGCCGGGTCAGGAGGTTCTTTTCGCCGGCGGTATCTACGGAACCGTCAAAGGCATCGAAGGCGAGAAGGTCCAGATCAAAGTCCGATCCGGAGCCGTCGTAGATGTTTCGCGTTACGCGATTCAGGAGATCAAGTAACTGTCGTCAGCAAATATCGAAAGGAAGCTGATCAACATGGCAGAACCCAACATTCTTCTTACCCGCATCGATAACCGACTGGTTCATGGTCAGGTTGCCACCCAGTGGAACTCCACTCTGGGCTCCAACCTCATCCTCGTCGCCAACGACGACGTGGCGTCCAACACCATGCGCCAGAACCTCATGAAGATGGCCGCTCCCGCCGGCGTCGCTACGCGTTTCTTCTCCCTGCAGAAGACCATCGACGTCATTGGCAAGGCGAGCCCGCGCCAGAAGATCTTCATCGTGGCCGAAACACCGGAAGACGTGCTTACGCTCGTCAAGGGCGGTGTGCCTATAAAGAAGGTAAACATCGGCAACATGCACATGTCGGAAGGAAAGCGCCAAGTCGCCACCTCCGTCGCAGTTAACGACGAGGATGTCGCTGCGTTTAAAGAGCTGCAGGAATTGGGGGTGGAGTTGGAGATCAGGCGCGTTCCGAGCACGCCTGTTGAGGACACGAGCAAGCTCTTCTCGTAATCCTCGTGATCCACGTTGTCAGGAGTGAAACCCTGACGTTCTGTACGTGATATCCAAAGTGCGTACATACATTTTGAAAGGAGGAGCAAGATGGAATACTCGATCATCCAGATCGCTCTGGTCTTCGTTGTTACGTTCATCGCGGCAATCGACCAGTTTGACTTCCTCGAGTCTCTCTATCAGCCCATCGTCACCGGCGCCGTCATCGGTCTTATCCTTGGCGACCTCAACACCGGTCTTCTCGTGGGTGGTACCTATCAGCTCATGACGATCGGCAACATGCCGATCGGAGGCGCTCAGCCGCCTAACGCCGTCATCGGCGGCATCATGGCAGCCATTCTCGCTATCGCCACGGGCCTCGAGCCCAACGCGGCAGTCGGCCTCGCCATTCCGTTCGCTCTGCTTGGCCAGCTTGGCGTTACCCTGGTCTTCACGCTTATGTCCCCGCTTATGTCCACGGCCGATAACATGGCTCACAACGCGGACACCAAGGGCATCGAGCGCCTGAACTACTTCGCCATGGCTCTGCTCGGCCTGATCTTCGCTGTCGTCGTCACCCTGTTCTTCATCGCTGGCGCTACCATCGGTCAGACCATCGCTTCTGCCATCCCGACTTGGCTGCAGACCGGTCTGTCCGCTGCAGGCGGCATGATGCGCTTCGTCGGCTTCGCCGTCCTGCTCAAGGTTATGATGAACCGCGATATGTGGGGCTTCTTCCTCATGGGCTTTGGCCTCGCGCTCATCACCGTTGCCAACGATTCGCTGGCAACCCCTGCTCTGCTCATCCTCGCTCTCATCGGCTTCGGCATCGCTTTCTGGGACTTCCAGCAGCAGACCGAGCTGAAGGGTGCAGCTGTTTCTGACGGAGGTGACTTCGAAGATGGCATCTAATGAGTATGTGATCCCGGAGCACTACGAGGATCTCACTCCTGCTCCGCAGCTCGACCAGAAGACCCTCAACAAGATGGCTTGGCGCTCCTGCTTCCTGCAGGCCTCGTTCAACTACGAGCGTATGCAGGCCGCTGGCTGGCTCTACTCCATCATCCCCGGTCTGGAGAAGATCCACACCAACAAGAACGACCTCGCGGCTTCCATGAGCCACAACCTGGAGTTCTTCAACACCCACCCGTTCCTTGTCACCTTTGTTATGGGCATCGTGCTTTCGCTCGAGCAGAACAAGGTTGACATCCCCACGATCCGCGCCGTCCGCGTCGCCGCAATGGGCCCGCTCGGTGGTATCGGTGACGCCCTGTTCTGGCTGACGCTCGTGCCTATCACGGCCGGCATCACCTCCAACATGGCCATCAACGGCAACGCCGCTGCGCCGATCATCTTCCTGGTGATCTTCAACGCCGTCCAGTTCGCTCTGCGCTTCTGGCTCATGAACTGGTCCTACAAGCTTGGCACCAGCGCTATTGACGCTCTGACCGCCAACATGCAGGCCTTCACGCGTGCCGCTTCCATCATGGGCGTCTTCGTCGTCGGTTGCCTGGTCGTCACCATGGGTGGCACCCAGATCAACCTCGAGATCCCCAACGGCACCACCCGTGGCCTCTCCGCTACTACCGTGATCGTCTCCGAGAAGGAGGCCGAGAACTTCACCGGTATGGAGGGCATCGATACCGAGACCGCTGAGGCCGGTACCATCGCCATGACCGATAAGGACGGCAACGCCCTTACCGCTTCCGATGCCGACGGCAACGCTGTCGAGTGCGGCGTCACCGATCTGGGTAACGGCATGGAGTCCGTTACCTACGGCACCGTTACCGAGGATCCGGTCAACTTCTCTGTTGCCGACACCCTCAACACCATCGTCCCGAAGCTTGTCCCGCTTATGCTTACGCTGCTGCTTTACTACATGTTCGCTAAGCACAGCTGGACCCCGACCAAGGGCATTCTCCTGCTCTTCGTCCTTGGCATCCTGGGCGCTGGCCCGCTTGGTCTCTGGCCGAGCATCTGGTAAGGCTCTAGCTTGAGGGGTGTGTCCCTACGCGGCTCACACCCCGACCCCTTAAGCCATGTGTATGTTAAAAGCCGCGTGCTCGAAAGAGCGCGCGGCTTTTGTTTTCTTGATGATTCGGGTGTGGCAGACAGATAATGCTAAACACCCTAGGTAGTTAGCCGAATTCGAGCAAAAGGGAGGATAGGATGGCGATCGGAGCGCGTAAGCAACCGCTGTACGATCAGCTGGTCGATATTCTGACCGAAAAGATCGACCATGAATATCGCGCTGGTGACATGATTCCTTCCGAGCGCGAACTTTCGGAGCGCTATGGTCTCTCGCGTACTACGGTACGCCTGGCTCTGCAGGAACTGGAGCGTTTAGGACTGGTGGTTCGGCAGCACGGTCGCGGTACCTTTGTGACCGACCGTTCGGCAAAGGCAACCAATCTTATGCAGTCCTACAGCTTTACCGAGCAGATGCGCGCGATGGGTCGCGACCCCGAGACCACGATTCTCGAGTTTTGCGAGATGGAGGCCGATAAAAATCTGGCCGAGCATATGGGATTGCGTATCGGTGATCGCATTTTTAAGCTTAAGCGGCTTCGTTCTGCCGACAACATGCCCATGATGGTCGAACGCAGCTATCTACCAGTTCGTCAATTTCTGTCCCTAAAGCGACCGCTGCTGGAGCGTAAGCCGCTTTACGATGTGATTGAGCAAGACTTTCAGCAAAAGATACGCGTGGCCGAAGAGGAGTTCTATGCGAGCATAGTCCGTCCCACCGACGCCCACCTTTTGGGAATTGTCGAGGGCTCGCCTGTGCTCGATTTGGTCAGGACTACGTATAACGAGTCAAACGAGGTTGTGGAGTACACACTCTCGGTTGCTCGTGCCGATCAGTTTAAATACAAGGTTTACCATCAGCGTAGCGACTAGTGCTCGCATCGTTTCCATATGATGATTCTTTGCATTTAACTGGTTACTACCAGATAACCAACCGAAGTGTATAATTGCACGTCAGAGGATTACTTCTAGAGAGAGGTATTAAAAATGTTCGAGAAGAGTGTCGAGGAGCTCACCGAGCTCGGCGCCCAGATCACCACGGCCGAGATTGCTCAGCAGCCCGAGCTTTGGCGTGATACGCTCAACATCTATCGCGAGAACAAGGAGGCCATCGAGGCCTTCCTGGCCGAGGCTCGCGCTATGGGCGAGGGCCGTCTGTCCGTTGTCTTCACCGGTGCCGGTACGTCCGACTATGTTGGCGATACCTGCGCCCCGTACCTGCGTCACGCTGGCAACACTGATCTCTACGACTTTAAGCCCATCGCCACGACCGACATCGTGAGCGCCCCGCGCGACTTCCTGCGCGCCGAGGATCCCACGCTCGTGGTTTCCTTTGCCCGCTCTGGCAACAGCCCCGAGAGCCTTGCTGCCGTTGCCGTTGCCAAGGAGCTCGTCCACAACGTCAAGTTCCTCAACATCACCTGCGCTCCCGAGGGCAAGCTCGCCGTCGAGTCTGCCGATGATCCCAACGCGCTGACGCTGCTCATTCCGCGCGCCAACGACAAGGGCTTCGCCATGACCGGTTCTTATTCCTGCATGACCCTGCTCTCTATCCTTATTTTTGACACTGCCTCTGACGAGCAGAAGGCCGAGTGGGTCGAGACCATCGCCAAGATGGGCGAGGAGGTCATCTCCCGTGAGCCCGAGATCGCCGATTACCTGGCTGGCGACTTCAACCGCGTGACCTACTTGGGTTCTGGCTCCTTCGGTGGCCTTGCCCAGGAGAGCCAGCTCAAGATCCTTGAGCTGGCTCACGGTCTGGTCGCTACTTCCTACGACACCTCCATGGGCTATCGTCATGGACCTAAGTCCTTCGTCGACGATAAGACGCTCGTCTTCGTGTTCGTCAACAACGACGCCTACACCCGTCAGTACGACATCGACATCCTCAACGAGATCGGTGGCGACGAAATCGCTCAGCACACCATTGCCGTTCAGCAGGAAGGTGCCACCGTCTATGAGGGTGAGTCCTTCACCTTTAAGGGCTACGAGGCACTTCCCGAGGGCTACCTTGCTCTGCCGTTCGTGATGTTTGCCCAGGCTATCAGCCTGCTCAACTCCGTGCGCGTGGGCAACACGCCCGATACGCCGAGCCCCACCGGCACGGTCAACCGCGTGGTTAAGGGCGTGACGATTCACCCCTTCACCGCTTAATCGCGTCCCCCTGTAAGGGCGCCCGTCCGCTCATAACGGCGGGCGGGCGCTTTTTGTTTTACGTGAGCTGGGTATAAGCATCACTACAGTCAACTGCTTTAGAAGCAAGGAGTGCATATGAGCACGTACGCAATTAAGGCTGACAAATTCTTCTTGCCGGCAGGCCCGCAACTGGGCGGCTATCTTATGGTCGAGGATGGCGTCTTTGGCGCCTGGCAGGCCGACGAGCCCTCTTGCGAGATTAAGGACTACACGGGATCGTGGATCGCACCGGGTATGGTCGATACTCACATCCATGGCTTCTACAACCACTCAACTACCGATAACGATCCCGAGGGCATCGATATCAGCTCGACCGAGCTCGCCCGTCGCGGCACCACCAGCTGGCTGCCCACGACGTTCACCGATGGCGTCGAGCAGATCAAGGACGCCTGCGCCGCCATCGCTCAGGCGGACGAGGGTCGCGGCCCCGACTTCTGCGGTGCTCGCATTCAGGGCATCTACCTGGAGGGCCCCTTCTTTACCATGAAGCACGTGGGCGCGCAGAACCCCGCTTATCTTATCGACCCCTCCGAGGAGGTCTTCGATCAGTGGCAGGAGGCTGCGGGTGGTCGCATCGTCAAGAGCGCCATGGCGGCCGAGCGCGACGGTGCCGCTGCTTATGCGGCTGCTCTGAATGCCAAGGGTGTGGTGACCAGCATCGGTCACTCCGACGCCACCTACGATGAGTGCATCGCCGCCATCAACGCCGGTGCCAGCTGCTTTACGCATACCTATAACGGTCAGCGCGGGCTGCATCACCGTGAGCCCGGTGTCGTGGGCGCTGCCATGTCCACGCCCGAGACCTACGCCGAGATCATCTGTGACGGCAAGCACGTTAACCCTGCCGCCATCAAGGCGCTGCTGCAGACAAAGGGCTGGCAACACACGGTGCTCATCACTGACTGCCTGGGCTGCGGCGGCATGCCCGAGGGCAGCTACACCAGTGGTGGCATGGACGTCATCATGAAGGACAACCTGTGCTGGCTCGCCGACGGCAAGAGCATTGCCGGCTCGGTGCTCACGCTTGCCCAGGGCGTCAAGAACATCGTTGACTGGGGCATCGCCAGCGCCGATATCGCCATTCGCATGGCAACCGAGGTGCCGGCACGCTCCGCGCACATCGAGGATAAGTGCGGCAGCATCATGCCGGGTCGCGACGCCGACTTTGTCGTGTTCGACCATGAGCTTACCCTCGTCGAGACGTATGTTGGCGGCCAGAGCGTCGGCAACGCCTTTACCGAGTAACGATAGAAAAAGACGGCGGGCCCGAATCTGCTCGGACCCGCCGTATGGGTTAAACGCTCAAAAGCACCTTCACAGTTACAGCTTGTTAGCGATCTTCTTTGCCGTGCGCTTAACGCCGGCCACCAGGCCTCCTGCAGGATGCTCCTTCTCGTATGCTAGACGCTTCTCACGTTTGGCGTACTCTTCGACGATGATATCGCCGTACTCATCTTCGATCTTGTCGAAGAAGTCGACGGCGCCCTTAATTTCCTCAGCGGTCGGGTGTCCCTTTTGGACACCGCCGGCGAGTTTGAACGGCCCCCACGTATCAAAGCCGGGGCAGCCGTAGACACCCATAAAGATGGCCTGCCTCATGCGGCAGATGCCATCGATATCCTTGCCGTACCACTTGTTTTTGCCACCGTAGGTCATAAGGCCAAACACCTTGTCCTGCGGCTGCAGCACGTTGGTCAGTACACGTGCCATATCCTTGTCGATCTCGGAGTAATAGATGCCCGTGGCGACGCCGATTAGATGATATTCGTGCAGGTTGGGGTACTCGTTTTTGCCGAGTGACTTCACGTCGAGGGTATCGATCTCGGGGTGCGCCTCGACGATGGCGTCCACGAGCTTTTTCGTATTGCCGTGATGGCGCGAGGCGTAGAGGATGATGGTTCGCATAAGAAGGCCTTTCAGCTGTAATTGCATCAATGTCTGTATGGTACCCCGTTACATGGCTGGGATACCGGACGCATCGATGAACGTGCGGGTTTGTCCTTTGGTCAGGGCCGAGACGGGTACTTGCGAGCAAAAAGCAGTTGTTCGAAAGGATGGGCAATGGAATACGCTCTCTCCAACGATTCGATTTCTATTAAGGTGTCCACGGCTGGTGGTTCGTTTACCTCGATCGAGGCCGGAGGTCGCGAGTATCTGTGGCAGGGCGATCCCGCCGTGTGGTCCGGCCAGGCACCGATTTGCTTCCCGATTTGCGGAGGCTTGAGCGATAACAACGCCATGACGTTTGCCGGGCATCATGTAAAGCTCGCTCGCCATGGGTTTGCGCGCAAACAGGAGTGGAAGCTGCTGAGCCAGAGCGAGAACGAGCTGGCGATGTGCCTGGCTTCGGAGGATAACGCCGCGCTGCTGAGCGATTATCCGTATCCGTTTAAGCTTGTCGCCCGCTATACGCTCGAGGACGCTGCCGTGCGCGTTTCCTATGAGGTCACCAACGAGGGCACCGAGGACATGCCGTTCTTTATTGGCGGTCATCCCGGCTTTAGGTGTCCGCTCGATGAGGGCGAGGCCTATACGGACTACGAGTTGCGCTTTGAGAAGGACGAGGCTGCGGAGCTCTGCACCGCCGTCCCCTCGACTGGCTTGATTGACGTGACCAATCGCTCCAAGAACCCCATGGTGGGAAAGACGCTGCCTCTGTCACATGAGCTCTTCGATTTTGCGGAGACCATCTTTGACGTGCTCGAGAGCCGTCAGGTCACGCTTTCCAAAAAGGGCGAGGACAAGGGCGTCCGCCTGAGCTTTGAGGACTTCCCATATCTCATTGTGTGGAGCAAGCCCGAGGGCGATTTTGTGGCGGTTGAGCCCTGGGGCGGCCTTTCGACCTGCTCCGATGAGGACGACGTGCTTGAGCATAAGCGCGGCTGCCTTGTCGCCAAGCCCAAGGAGACCGTCGTTCGCTCGTTCACGATTGAGATTCTGTAATTCCGTTTTGTCGACTCGTATCGCGAGGCATAAGGAGCCTGCGAGATAAGGAGCTAAAAATGATCCTCACCGTTACGATGAACCCGTCTGTCGATACGCGCTATCAGCTCGATGAGCTCATTATCGACGACGTCAACCGTGTGACGCCCGAAAAGACCGCCGGCGGCAAGGGCCTCAACGTGGCCCGTGTACTGGGTCAGCTGGGCGACGACGTTGTGGCAACCGGTCTGCTCGGCGGCCACATGGGCGCCTACATGGCCGAGCTCATGGACGCCAACGGTATTAACAACGACTTTGTGCCCATCAAGGGCGAGACCCGTATTTGCCTCAACATCCTCCACGCCGGCAACCAGACCGAGCTGCTCGAGAGCGGCCCGACAATTGCCCCCGAGGAGCTCGATGCCTTTACCGCCAAGTTTACCGAGCTTGCGAGCAAGGCCGATGTCGTTACCATCTCGGGTTCGCTGCCCCGCGGCGTCGAGGCGGACTACTATGCCAAGATCACGGGCATTGCCGAGAACGCCGGCGCCAAGGTGCTGCTCGATACCTCGGGTGCTTCGCTCGAGGCCGCCCTTAAGTCCGAAATTAAGCCCGAGCTGGTCAAGCCTAACTTGACCGAGATCAACGGCCTTCTGGGCACGAGCTTTACCACCGACGATGTGGACGAGCTCCGCGCCGCGCTTGCCTCTGATGCCCGCTTCTCCGATATCCCCTGGGTCGTCGTGTCCATGGGCGCTGCCGGCTCCGTTGGCTTCCACAATGGCCGTGCGTTCCGCGCAAAGACGCCCGATATCCCTGCCGTTAACGCCACGGGCTCTGGTGACTCCACTATCGCAGGCTTCGCACATGCCATCGCTGCTGGCGCAGACGACGAGACGGTGCTGCGTACCGCCAACACCTGCGGCAAGCTCAACGCCATGGATCCCATGACTGGCCACTTGGTTATGGATCGTTGGGACGAGGTCTACAACGGCGTTGTCGTGACCGAGCTGTAAGGGCTTGGGCGTCGGCCCCGGCATCGATTGCTAGCTCATGTCGACGACAAGTGCGATAGCATTATGTCGGGGCGCGACGCCGACGTTGTCGTGTTCAATCCCGACCTTACCCTGGTCGAGACGTATGTGGGTGGCAACAGCGTCGGTAACGCGTTTGCCGAGTAGCCGCCAAAGAAGCGATCCGAGAGGGGATTTAGATGATTTACGGTGCATTGGGCGATATCGAGGAGTACCGCGGAATGCTCAAGGGCCTCGACGTGTTGATCGACTGGCTCGAGGAGAACGACCCGGCGCAGCTCGAGGTCGGCAGCCATCCGATTCTGGGCGACAAGGTCTTTGCGAACGTCATGGCTCCCACGACGCGTCCCGAGGCAGAGGCTCACTACGAGACGCATCAGCGCTATCACGACCTGCAGATCGACATTGAGGGTCGCGAGGCCTTTAAGGTTGCCACGGGCAGCCTGACGCTGGTCCAGGAGTTTGACGAGAAGGACGACTACGACCTGGTTGATTCCGACGCCTCGATCGCCGGCGATCTTGCCGACGACAAGTTCGCGCTGTTCGTTGCCGGCGAGCCTCACATGCCCACGCTCGAGTTCCCGGGCGATGGCGCACAGCCGGTCAAGAAGATCTGCTTTAAGCTACTTGCAGATGCTTACTGGGAGGAGTAACGCGCTGCTCGGCTGAGCTGTTCGTGTTGTGAGCGTTTTCCTTTGGAGGAGCGCGCTTAGGCCCCGCTGATCGCGGTTCCTTTGGGGATTGCGGCTGGCGGGGCTTTTTGTTGAGTAGGGGAGTTGCCGGCGGCGTTGTGCTTGGATTGGCATTGTGCGATAAATCGGCAAGAAAAAAGCCGCCCGAAGGCGGCTATCTTGTGCAATGGAGCCAGCGACCGGGCTCGAACCGGTGACCCCCGCTTTACGAGAGCGGTGCTCTACCAACTGAGCTACGCTGGCGGCCATGTGGTGACGCAACTGAGGCGTCAACGGCTGTTTATGATACGGGACATCGCACATCCGCGCAAGGGTTCTGACGGCTTTTCTCACTTTAAATGCACTAATATTGGAGACGTAATGTCCCGCTCGTATGGGTCTCAAACAGAATGGGGCAGCCATGGCTCAACCCAAGATTCTTCTCACGCGTATCGATGACCGTTTCATTTACGGGCAAGACGTTGAGCTGTGGAACGAGGCGACTGGTTCCAACCTTGTCCTAATCGTCAACGATGAGATCGCGGCGGATTCGCGCCAATGGGCACCCATGAGGGCGGCGGCGCCAGAAGGCGTCTGGACAAGGTTTTTCTCGGTGCAAAGGACTATCGACATCATTCATACCGCAACGCCGCGTCAATGGATTCTGATCATGGTAGCCTCACCCGTCGATGCGCTCGCGCTAGTTAAGGGTGGTGTGCCGATTACCAAGATCAGCATTGGCCATATGCAGACAGGGGAGGGCAAACGCTCTGTAACGCCCGCAGTCGCCATAGACGATGCGGACATCGTCGCCCTCAAAGAGCTGCAAAAGCTCGGCATAGAACTAGAAATCCGTTACCTCCCCAGCTCCAATCCCGACCCCATCCAACTAGTCATTGGGGACGTTCTTAAATGACTAGTCAAGCGGGGCACCCTTGGCACTTGGGGACGTTCCTTATGTGCCGGCCTTTTAGGAACGTCCCCAAGTGCCGGCAGATTGGGACAGTCTTTCTTGCCAAACGTTAAAGACTGTCCCCAACGACTAGTCATTTAAGAACGTCCCCAATGACTAGATAGCAAAACGCCCGTCGGCGGTGGTGCCGGCGGGCGTTGCTGTGCAATATGTTGCATTGTGGGCTTAGTGCCTCATAAAGTGGTACTCGATCACATTGCTGTAGGGGTGACCCGGGCCCACAATGCCCTGCGGGAACAACGGCTGGTGCGGCGTGTCGGGGTACATCTCGGCCTCGAGAGCAAAGCCGGCGCCCCAGCCATAGTTAGCATCGTCCTTGGCGTGCTCGTCGCCCAGCCAGTTGCCGGTGTAGAGCTGCACGCCCGGGGCAGTGGTGTAGTAGTCCAGCTCGCGGCCGGTCCACATCTCCTCGACGTGCATCGCGCGGCGGAGATTGCGGCCGTACTGATAGCCATCGATGCACAGACAGTGATCGTAGCCACGGGCCTGCTTAATCTGCGGGTCGTCGGCCTCCATGCCGGGAGCGACGGGGCGCAGCTCGCGAAAGTCAAACGGTGTTCCCTCGACCGGAGCGATCTCGCCGGTGGGGATATTCTGCTCGTTGATGGGCAGGTAGTGGGCAGCGTTGGCAACAAAGAAGTGCTCGCAGTCCATGCCGGCGTTATGGCCGGCAAGGTTAAAGTATGTGTGGTTGGTCATGGACACGTAGGTGGCGCGGTCGCTCTCGCAGCCATACTCGATGCGAAAGACGCCGGTGCGTGTAACGGTAAACACGGCCGTAAAGGTGCGTTTGCCGGGAAGGCCCAGTTCGCCATCCTCAAGCGAGGTGGTCATGCGCACGGCGTTGTGAGTCTCGTCGAGCTCAACGTCCCACACGCGTTTATGCAGACCGTGCTCAAGATCGCTGTGCAGGTTGTTGGCGCCCTCGTTGGCGGGCATATGCCAGTCCGTACCGTCGATGGTGATCGTGGCGCCCGCGGTGCGGTTTGCCACGGGGCCGATGGTCGCGCCAAAGCAGGCGGGGTTGTCAAAGTAATCCTCGAGCTTATCGAAGCCCAGCACCACATCGCGCACGTTGCCGGGAATGTCGGGCACGTCGATACCAAGCACGGTGGCGCCATAGTCCATAATGCGAACGCAGATCTCGGGCCCGTTGAGGGTGTAACGATGAACGGGGGTACCGCACGGCGCGGTGCCGAAAAGCTCGGAAGTGATCATTTGGTTCCTAACATCGAGGTATTTCCGACAAACTGTAGCGCGAACAGGCGAGATTATCACTACACCCCACTAAAGCAGGGGGTATTTTTCTCAAAAAAGTGATGATTGGAGCTGTGCGGGCGTTCATTTTTGACGCGCACGGGTCTGATACAATTTGTTCGTTACTGTTTGAATGATATGCACGCATAGAACGGCGAGGATTCATCGTGATTAAGGCAGAGCGACAGGATAGGGTTCGCCAGCTGCTCGATGAGCAGGGCACGGTTTCGGTTAAGGAGATTTCGGATGCGTTAGGTGTCTCGGACATGACGATCCGTCGCGACCTTGAGGAGCTTGCGAGCCTAGGCGAGATCGAGCGCGTGCACGGCGGCGCCCGTAGTGCGCAGAGTCGCCCGCACGCTATGTTGCGCCATGAGTATTCGCACAGTGAAAAGCGCACTAAGCATGCCGAGGAAAAGCTGCAGATCGCGCGCCGCGCCGTTGGGCTCATCGAGGAGGGCTCGACCATCTTTTTGGGGACGGGCACTACAGTTGAGCAGATGGCCTCGATGCTGCCGGCGTGCCGCCTACGCATCGTGACTAATTCGCTTTCGGTGTTTAATCTGCTCGAGGCGCGCGAAGACTGCGACCTGTGTCTCGTGGGCGGTATGTACCGTCGCCGCACTGCCGCCTTTGTGGGCCCCACGGCCGAGGACACCTTGCGCGCACTGGGGATCGACGCAGCCTTTATCGGCGCAAACGGCATTCTGGACGGCGACGTGTCTACGTCTAACATGGAAGAGGGCCGCATCCAGCAGCTCGCCTTTAGCAAGGCCGATTCACGCTACCTCATCGCCGACTCCAGCAAGATCGGCAAGCGCGACTTCTACACCTTCTGCCGCCTGGACAGTTTGGACGCCGTGGTGTGCGAGCCGGGTATCGCCGCCGAGGATCGTGTCGCCATCGAGGAGCACACGCAGGTCATTTGCTAGCTAGCGCTACGGGATTGCCAACAGGCGATGCGGGAGGACTTTTACCTCCTGTCATTGTGGAAACCAGCGCGTCAGCGCTACGCGATATGACGCGCAAATGAGGATTCCACTATCAAATCGTCTCAGCCTGTAACAGGTAGGGGTGAAACCACCAACCAGATGTTGCAGATTGAGATTTTTGACCCGGCCTATTCCGTTTGTCTCGATCTGTAACAGCTAGGACCGAATAATTCAGCTAGTTGTTACAGATTTAGATTGGGGATATTGGCCTGTGCATTCATCTCAATCTGTAACATCTAGACGTCCAAAACCGGTCTTAGTGTTACAGATTGAGACAATTCGGCGGGGTCTACCTTGTTTGTCTCGATCTGTAACGGTTAGGACTTAAAAACTCGGCTACGTGTTACAGATCGAGACAAAAGAAAAAGAACATTAGGACTTGAAAATAAAGTTTTGATAAGGGATTCGCCCAGTTAAGACGGTGCGGCAGACAATTGAGATTAGTTTGCCTCCGGAGTCGTAAGCATAATGAGTCAGTTCGATGACCGGAAGTTTTGCAACACCATAATTACTGGCTTCGGAATCGCTAAGCTGACGTGCTCTATAGCTTTCCCTAACAGATTGGATAGACTTGGACAAGTCGTCCATGATTCTGCTAAATGCCTGAAAATCTAACTGGTTATTCGGAACGCGCGACTTTGAAATGAAGAACGTATCAGCGCCTATGAAGCTGCCTTCAAGTTCGTAGGTCAATTCAAGACGCTGAATTTCATCGCGACTTTGACATCCAAATTGTTGGAGCATCATTACGGAAATTGGACGACCTGATGTGAGGCCGCCGAAATGTTTGGTGATGGCATCCGGATCAACGCCATCGCAATGGCTTGCAAAGTCAAAGTCTAAAAGTGAATTGAGCTCGCTAACGCGTTTCGGTGCAACAAACGACCCCTTACCTTGGATTCGATAGATACTTCCACGACGCTCCAGCTCACTCATGGCAAGTCGGACGGTTGTTCTGCTTACGGCGTATTCGTCGCAGAGTTCCATTTCTGTTGGAAGTTTATCGTCTGCTTGATATTCATCGACGATCTGCTTGAGCAGCGCGTCGGTGAGCTGTAAATAGAGTGGCCGTTTTTCGTGTGTATCGAGCATTAGAGCCTCAGTTTGCATGTTGGTTATACCTGATGGTTGCCTCAGTCGGGATGTAACGTGGGCAAGGTAACCTTAACGTATCACAGAGCGGCTCAGCATGACGATCTGATGCCTGTATCCACGAAGGGCTTGTCCGAGCGTGAAGATATTCTGGGGCAGGCAAATACCGTTCATGGAGTCCCCGATATGTTGGAGGTCAGCACCGGCTGCTTTTGCTGCAAGGCCTATTTTCTTAATGGTCTCGCTGTCGCAGGAGTCTTGACTCGTCCCGTTCGCCGCCATGACGAGAACCTTCTCTTCAATTGACTTGCCTACGTTGTGGGATCGTACAAAGTCTACGATGGCGCGCAGGTCTGCTTCTTGGAAGCAAGGGACGGTGTAGGGGGCTGGCACGAGAAGGATATCGACGCCGAGGTCAACAAACTTGCGCGCAATTTCGAGCGTCATGACAGGTTCCGCAACGCCCGCTCCATGCATTTTTCCGGCTATGACCAGGCCATTGAAATGCTCTTTGGAGAGTTTAATCGAATGGGCGATTGCATCGTTGGAGACGCCGGTTCCAGGGTTGCCCGTCAGGCAGATAAAATCAAATCCGAGTTCGTTAGCCTTTTCTAAGGTCTTGGGAGAGACGCGACGACCCATGGGGATTTCCGTTCGGGATTCAGACATCTCTGCCTCGTTATCAACTGGCTCCAGATTGACGCCAATGGGCCTTCCGCATGCTCGCTTCACCCAAGTGACCGGGTTTTCATTGAGATCATCTGGAATACCGGCAATAACTGGATCGAACACATCGAGCGCGTTAAACAGAAGCAGGTCGGCACCTGCGGCACGTTCGATTTCTGCATTAGTAACGCCGCCGAGAAATTGGGAAGAGGGTACGTTTTCCGCCATGATGGTACGTCCCTCGGAAGCCAGAATTGCCTGTTTTAGATCCATGGGTGACGTGGCGGCAAAATCGGATGCGGACATGTTCAGTAATCGTTTGGGCATTGTTACTTCCTTTGACTAGAACGACAGGCTTGTGACATTGTCTCTAATATTGTTACAACAATATATTCAATATGTTATATCCAATCGGTGAACGGTTGCAAACTTATTGTACTGCTCGGAAAAAATAGCCATTAGCTGGGAAAACATTATATTAATCAACTACCGTTCACCGAATAAGTATTTGAATTCTTGACATATCGACAAAGCGGAAAAAGAATTGGTTATGACAAATCGCGCAAATGATATTACATTTCGCACAAGAACGTATTCACTTACATAAGTGGATACAAACGGGGACGACGACGGTTGAGTCCGGATAAATCGTTGTGTGCCCGGGAATCATGAAAGGATGTGTTATGGACGCTATCGTTAAATTCCTTGAAAAACACCAGCCCCTCTTCGACAAAATCTCGAGGAACATTTATCTGGTGGCGATTAAGGATGGCTTTCTCTCGAATATGCCAATTGTGCTGTTCTCGAGCCTGTTCCTTCTTCTTTCGACGCTCCCTGCCTATGTAGGCATCACGCTTCCGTCTGAGGTGCTGGATTTCTTCAATAAAATCTATGCATATACCATGGGACTTCTTGGCATTATGGTGGCCGGCACCACGGCGAGCTCACTTGCCATGTCGATGAACCGTCGCATGCCTTCGGGTAAATCTCTCAACCCCACCTCGTGCATGGTTTGTGCCATGTGCGGCATGCTCTTGCTATCGGTGACGAACGATGTTGTCTCGATTGGCGGAGCAGATACATCTGTTTTTGAAACCGGCTATATGGGAACCAAGGGTTTTCTCGCTGCGTTCGTAGCCGCATTCTTGACCGTTAATATCTATAAGGTGTGCATTAGCCATAATGTGACGATCAAGCTCCCCAAAGAGGTCCCTGGCTCTATTGCGCAGAGTTTTCGCGATATCTTTGCATTTGGGTTTTCAATCCTTGCGTGCGCTTTTATCGATCTTGCGAGCCGCAAGCTGCTTGCTGTGCCGTTCGCCAATTTGGTATCCGCTCTCATCTCGCCGCTGTTCTCCGCGGTTGACACCTATCCTGGCATGGCGCTTATCGAAGGCGCGGTCGCACTTTTCCAATTTATGGGTATCCACGGTGCTTCGGTTGTCATGAGTCCGATCAATGCTGCGCTCTACGGCAATACCGTTACCAATCTTGAGGTTTTCCAAGCAGGTGGACACCCGTCAATTGCTCTCACGCAGGACTTTACAAGCTTCATCGGCGGTCTGGGCGGTTCTGGCTGCACGTTCATCGTTCCTATTATCCTGATCATGTTTATGCGCTCCAAGCAGCTTAAAGCCATGGGCAAGGCATCGATTATCCCGGTGATTTTTGGAGTTAACGAGCCCGTTATCTTCGGTATGCCGATTGGCTCAATCCCTATATGTTCGTGCCCTTCCTAGTGGCTCCTATGGTCAACGCCATTATCGGTAAATTTTTCATTGACGTCATTGGAATGAACGCCCCCATGTATACCATGCCGTGGGCGCTTCCCGGCCCAATCGGTGCATTCCTCACCACGGGTCTCGATCTGCGTTCTCTCGTATTGATGGCAGTGCTGTTGGTCGTTGACTTTGTGATTTACTATCCGTTCTGCAAGGCGTATGACCATCAGCTTTGTTTGGAAGAGTCTGCAAAGGAGACTGCAGGAACCTCGGATGCAGATGCTATTGCCGCACAGGAAAATGTCGCAAAAGCTCTCGAGGCGGTAAAGGACAAGGCGGAGCAGATCCGCGTGCTTGTGCTTTGCCAGGGTGCCGGCACTTCGACTCTCTTGGCAAATGCTCTTCGCGAAGGTGCCGCTGCTAAGGGTATCGATCTGGTTTCTCAGTCCGGTGCGTACGGAAGCCACTATGAGACGATGGATCAGTACAACGTGATTGTTCTGGCACCCCAGGCACGCATGTACTATGACGCTATGAAGGCCGATACCGATCGCCTTGGAATTAAACTGCTCACCACAAGGGGCAAGGAGTATATCGACCTTACCAACGATCCCGAAGGTGCAATTGACTGGATCGTTCAGGAGCTGGCCAAATAGTGGATGCACTCCGTCGTTGATTCGTCGGTGTATAGTACGGCCCTGCAGCTTATTGAGCTGCGGGGCCGTATTTCGTTCAAGACTTTAGTCTGCTGGCCGCGCAGCGGCCAGCCTTAAACCACCCGCTACGCGGGTGGAGACAAACGGCTTTACAAAGCCACCCCTCCGACCGATATTGACGATTGTTCAGGCCGTCAAGA
>JAXIYS010000036.1:0-7941 GCA_036304385.1 Collinsella sp.
GAGGTCAAGGGCAAGATGGGCGAAAACCTGCGCGCACACATCGACGACGCGCTGCTGAGCCGTAAGGTGGCGACCATCCGCACCGATGCGCCCGTTGAGCTCGATTTTGAGTCGACGTCCTTCCCGGCGTTTTCTGCCGATGAGGTTTCCGCGGCGCTGGGTACGCTTGGTATCACCGCTATGCAGAACCGTTTCTTGGCGCTGATCGGCGGCGAGGGCGGGGCTGCTGCTGCCTCCAGTGTGTTTGAGATACCTGCGATAGTTCGCGCAACCGCCGGCGATGCTGAGGCGCTTGGTGCCGTTGCGGCTGAGGTTTCCCGCGCGGTTGATGCCGGCGAGTGGGTCGCCGCCGTGGTGGACGACGACAAGGAAGAGGGCGCGCTCTTTGGGCTGACGCGCACGCTGTGGCTGGCGACGTCCAAGGGCCTGTTCGCGCTCGAGGAGGGCGACAGCGATGCGGCGGTTGAGGTTGAGGGCTTTAACTTCGCCCACGGCGTGATTGCCGGCGTGCTCGCGCGCCTGTTTATGGAGGGCCGCGTGGCGAGCCCGGATATGAAGGCGCTGCTGCACGAGCTTTCGCCTATCGATTCCTCTGAGCCCGAGCTCATGGATCCGCTGGCAGTCGATTCCACGCGCATCTTCGATACCGTTGTTGCCGCCTACCTGTTGGATTCCGATCGCTCCGAGTTCGATGAGGCATATCTTGCCGATACCTATCTGCAGATGGCGCTGCCTGCGGCGCGCGGCGCAGAGGGTGCTGGTGAGGACGCTCCGGCGCCTGCCGCTCGCACGGCGGCCTTGACGCTGGTGCTGGTCGCACCGCTGCGCGACCGCATGGCCCGCGAGAACGCCGCCAACGTGTTCGATGGCATCGAGATGCCGCTCGTGCCGGTACTTGCCAAGATGGAGCGCGCGGGCATGCTCGTGGATCCCGATCGCCTGCACAGCCTGTCCGAGGGCCTGGCGACCCAGATCACCGAGGTCGAGCGAAGCATTCGCGACCTGGCGGGTGACGAGACCTTCAATATTGGCAGTCCCATGCAGCTGTCGCACGTGCTGTTTGACGTTATGGGGCTTCCGACCAAGGGCCTCAAAAAGACTAAGCGCGGCTATTATTCGACCAACGCCAAGGTGTTGAGCGACCTTGCCCGCGACCACGAGATTGTGCGCCTGATTTTGGACTGGCGTGAGAAGTCCAAGATTAAGTCGACCTATCTGGACACGCTAGGTCCGTTGCGCCGTGGTGACGGTCGAGTGCACACCACGTACAACCAGACCATCACCGCGACGGGGCGTCTGTCCTCGAGCGACCCGAACCTGCAGAACATTCCGACGCGCTCGGAGCTGGGGCGTACCGTCAAGACGGCGTTCTCGGCGGGCGAGGGCAGCGTCTTTTTGGCGGTGGACTACTCGCAGATCGAGCTGCGCCTGCTCGCGCATCTTTCGGGTGATGAACATCTGGTACGTGCCTTTAACGAGGGCGAGGACTTCCATGCCGAGACGGCCGCGCGTGTATTTGGCGTGCCGGTGTCCGAGGTGACACCCGACCTGCGCAGCCGCGCCAAGGCCGTGAACTTTGGCATCGTGTACGGCCAGCAGGCCTACGGTTTGTCGCAGTCGCTGCATATCTCGATGGCCGAGGCGCGCGATATGATCGATCGCTACTACGAGGCCTACCCGGGCGTGCGCACATTCCTCGATAATGTGGTGGCGCGTGCCAAGCAGACGGGCTACGCCGAGACCATGTACGGTCGCCGGCGTCATATTCCGGAGCTCAAGGCCAAAAATCCGCAGCTTCGCGGCTTTGGCGAACGCACGGCCATGAACCACCCCATGCAGGGCACCGCAGCAGACATCATCAAGATCGCCATGGCCCGCGTAAGCCGCCGCCTGGAAGGAGAGGGCTTTGCCGCCCACATGATCCTACAAGTGCACGACGAACTGGACTTTGAGTGCCCCGTCGACGAAGTCGAGCGCCTGACCGCCATGGTCCAAGACGTCATGGAACACGTAGTAGACCTACGCGTACCGTTGATCGCTGAAGCCAGCACCGGCATAACCTGGGCCGATGCCAAATAAAGACGTACCAACAACACCAAAGTAGCCAAAAGCAGAAGGGGGCTCCTTGCCAACAAGGAGCCCCCTTCATTCCAAAAAAATCAGCCAAGTATCTAGACGCCAAGACGCCATCTAGGCGGCAGGTAAGTAAACCTAGGGCCTGGCCGGGCGGCACGGGATAACTTTTCGTAGATTCCGCACGCAAAGAAAGCCACTTAATGTGGCTTTCGTCTTGCGCAGGACCTGACCGAGCGAAAAGTTATCCCGTGCCGCCCGGCCAGGCCCGATGGGACGGCTACCGAGCCGCCAAGATGGCGTCGATGAGCGTCAGTACGCCCCCGTCGTTGTTGCTCGGAATGCGCCATTTAGCATGCGCGTTCATATGCTCCTCGGCGTTGTCCACGATAAAGCTGTGGCCGACGCGCTCCAGCATGGGGATGTCGTTGTAGGTGTCGCCCGCAGCAGCGGCGTCAGCGATATCGATGCCCAGGTGCTCGCAAAGATGCGCGACGCCGGCACCCTTGTCGACACCCAGGTTCATAAAGTCGATCCACTCGCGCCCGGCGTTGGTGACGTAGAGCTTGTCCGAGAACTCGGGGCTATAGGTCTCGCGGAAAGCGGGCTCGGCGTCGTAGCCGGGGAAGAAGACCGAAATCTTGTTGGACTCGAAATCAATGCCCTCAAAGCTGTCGACGTAGTTGATTGTGTTGTAGTAGACGCTGATCTCGTCGTGGTACTGATGGTCACGGGCAAGCACGTAGAACTCGTCGAAGCAGCACAGGACGGGAACGGCGCGCGGGTCCTCCGAGGCACGGCTCAAGACCTGCTGATACAGCGCCACATCGATGTTGCTCTTATAGATATAGTTGCCGCGATAGATGACGCAGGCTCCGTTGTCGGGACAAAAGGCGAGGCGGTTCTTGATGCCCTCGAACATCTCCTCGAGCTTGGGGGCTGGACGTCCGCTAGCGGGGCAGAACACGATGCCAGCCTCGGCGAGCTTGTCCAGGCGCTCATCAAGACCCTGAGGTAGCACGCGCTCGTCGGTGAGAAGCGTCTTGTCCATATCAACGGCGAGAATCTTAATGTTTCCAATATTGGCGTCCGATTCGTAAGTTTGCATAAAAGCGAGCCTTTCGTTTCGAAATTGTTTCAGATGTTATAACCATCAACTCGTAGTCAGGCGTATTTTCGCAGGAACGCAGCGTATTTGCACTGCATTTCACAAACTAATGAAAAAACTTTTCAGAAATTTGAATTTGTCGCTTGTGCAGCGGGCACTTTATCGTAATATAGTGACCATCGAAAACGGAGACGGCAAAATAGCCGCTTACCGAGGAAAGGGTACCGTTTACGATATTTGAATTGCGCCCGGCGATAGGTGAAAGGAGAGGCAGATGCAGTTCGTACAGATCATCACTACTGCAGACAATGCCATCCGACGCCAGCGCGCAATTTCCCGACGACGATAACAATCGTCTCTGTCCGCATGGGGCGAATTGCCTCAACAGAGTCATTTTGAGGTCGTTGGGTTTTAGCACGACATTGCTGCATGTTTCTAGGGCATGTATGTGCTGATTTTTGCTATTTAACCTGATATTGCACGGTATATGACCTTGAAATGACTTGCAACTGACCGATGTTCTAACTAGCTACCAAGGGCGAAAGGAAACAGCCATGAGCAAGGAAAAAGTCGTTCTCGCATATTCCGGTGGTCTTGATACATCCGTATGTGTCAAGTGGCTCCAGGACGAGAAGAATCTCGATGTCGTTTGCGTTTGCGGCAACGTGGGCCAGGAGGAAACCGGCCTGGACGCCAAGAAGCAGAAGGCGCTTGACCTTGGCGTTCTCGATTGCCAGGTACTCGACCTGCGCGACGAGTTCTCCGATGAGTTCCTGACTAAGGCCATCGCTGCAAACTCCATGTACGAGAACAAGTACCCGCTGCTCTCCGCCCTGTCTCGCCCGCTGCTCGCCAAGAAGCTTGTCGAGGTCGCTCACGAGTTTGGCGCGACCTACGTCGCCCACGGCTGCACCGGCAAGGGTAACGACCAGGTCCGCTTCGAGGCTGCCGTCAAGGCCCTCGACCCTGAGCTCAAGGTTATCGCCCCGGTTCGCGAGTGGGACTTGAAGTGCCGTCCCGACGAGGTCGCCTATGCACACGCTCACAACGTACCGGTTCCCGAGGGTGCCAACGACAACCCCTATTCCATCGACGACAACCTGTGGGGTCGTGCCATTGAGTGCGGCCACCTGGAGGATCCCTGGAACGAGCCGCTCGACGACGCTTGGGTTATGACCAAGAATCCCGAGGACACGCCCGACACCCCGACGTATACCGAGATTGAGTTTGAGGCCGGCAAGCCCGTCGCCGTCGACGGCAAGAAGATGAAGCTCTCCGAGATCGTCATCGCCCTCAACAAGATTTCGGGCGACAACGGCTTTGGCCGTCTCGACCTGGTTGAGGACCGTCTGGTGGGCCTCAAGAGCCGCGAGTGCTATGAGGTTCCCGGCGCCCTGACGCTCATCACCGCCCACAAGGCGCTCGAGGACATTTGCGTCGAGGGCGACTTGCTCAAGACCAAGATCAAGCTCGAGCAGGATTGGGCCACCGCCGTGTATAACGGCCAGTGGTACAGCCCGCTCAAGAACGCGCTCGACGCCTTTATGGCCGACACCCAGAAGTTCGTGACCGGCACCGTCCGCCTGAAGTTCTTTAAGGGCAACTGCCATGTCGTCGGCCGCAAGAGCCCCTTCAGCCTCTACGACTACGGTCTGGCTACCTACGACCGCGACACCACGTTTGACGAGAAGGCCAGCGCCGGCTTTATCGAGATCGATACGCTGTCGCTCAAGACGTGGGCAAAGGTCCAGGGTCCCAGCTCTGCCGCCGCCCAGGCCTAAGGCTTTTCCTTCCCTTGGTATCCGCGCGGCCCATCCGCGTGATACAAAACGGGCGCACGGGGTCCCTACCTTTCGTTATGCTTGCTGACACTTCTTAACATCGGTGGCCCCTACGTTCCGCCCGCATATATGACGCCGCGCTTGCGGCTGAGTCCGAGCCCCGCCGGGGTTGTCCGGCGGGGCTCCTTCTATCAATTTGGCGGCTCTGCGCCTATATATATGAGGAGTATCCATTATGTTCAATGCTATTGCGCATGCTTTACTTGCCCTCGCGCCCGAGCTCGATACTGTAAACGTCGAGGACGTCCCTATGAGCCTGAAGGCCTGGATCGATGGTTCGCAGGGCAACATCCGGAGGGAGACGTTGGGCGCCAAGTGCATGGTGCGTCACTTCTTTGCGAATTAGCTACATGGCCCCGCGCACGGTGGGGAATATGCAAAACTAGCGGTTGAAAAATCGCTTTAGCGATATGGCGTATTGCTTTGGGCGCTTGTTTTGGTATTTGGAGAAAGGAGACGGTTCCATGGCTCTTTGGGGCGGTCGTTTTGAGGCGGGCGTGGCCGAGGTCACGCAGGAGTTTGGTGCGTCGTTGCCGGTCGACAAGCATCTCTATAAGCAAGATATTGCCGGCTCTAAGGCACATGCCAAGATGCTGGCCGCCCAGGGCATCATCAGTGCCGAGGACGAGCAGGCGATTGCCGAGGGCCTGACCGGAATCGAACAGGATATCGATGCCGGCAACTTCACCTTCGATATCAACGACGAGGACATTCATATGTCCATCGAGAGCGAGCTGACGCGTCGTATCGGCGAGGCTGGCAAGCGCTTGCATACTGGGCGTTCGCGCAACGACCAGGTGGCGACCGATACGCGCCTGGGCGTCAAGGCGCTGGCCAAGGAGCTCATGGAGGCCAATCTAGAGCTGCGCCATGTGCTGGTGGATGCGGCCAAGAAGTACGACAAGGTGATTCTGCCGGGCTACACGCATATGCAGCACGCTCAGCCCGTGCTGCTGTCGCATCATCTGCTGGCGTATTCCTGGATGTTCGCGCGCGACTTTACGCGCCTGAAGGCCGCCTTTGATGCCGCCGACAACTGCCCGCTGGGTGCTGCCGCGCTTGCCGGTACGAGCTATCCGCTCGATCGCCAGATGACGGCTGCCGAACTTGGCTTTTCGGGCGTGATTCCCAACTCGCTCGATGCGGTTTCCGATCGCGATTTTCTGCTCGACCTGCATTACGCCGGCTCCGTCATGGCGATGCACCTGTCGCGTCTTTCCGAGGAGATCGTACTGTGGTCGAGCTCCGAATTTGGCTTTATCACGCTTTCCGACTCGTACTCCACTGGCTCGTCCATCATGCCGCAGAAGAAGAATCCCGACTTTGCCGAGCTTATTCGCGGCAAGAGCGGCCGTGTCTATGGCAACCTGGTGCAGCTGCTCGTAACCATGAAGGGCCTGCCGCTTGCTTATAACAAAGACTTGCAGGAGGACAAGGAGGGCGCGCTCGATACCGCTCACACGCTCATGCAGTGCCTGTCCGTTATGGCCGGAATGATTTCGACTTGGACCGTCAACGAGGATGCCATGGCGCGCGAGTGTGGCGTGGGACACCTTGCCGCCACCGATGTTGCCGATTACCTGGCTAAGCGTGGCCTGCCGTTCCGCGAGGCACACGCTGTGGTGGGGCATCTGGTCCTGATGTGCGAGAAGCGCGGCTGCAATCTTGAGGACCTGCCGTTTGAGGTGTTCCAGGAGGCAAGCCCGCTCTTTGAGCGCGACATTACCGAGGCGCTCGACATCCCGTCGATTGTCGCCGCGCGCGCGACCGAGGGAGGCACCGCTCCTGCCGCCGTTTCCGTGCAGCTGCAGCGTGCCGAGGCACAGCTCGTGGCCGACGAGGGCGTGTTTGGATCGCTGACCAAGGTCGTCGAGATGGGTCACGGGGTTAATTAGCTTATTGGATGCGTCTGTCTGGTGTGTTCATCATATCTTGCCTTTACGGGTGCCCGCTACGGTGGGCGCCCGTTTTGTTATAGAGAAGGGAGGGGCTTGTCGAGAACTTCTGTAGGACCTTTGGGCAGGTTGTGAAGGGGGTGCGTTCACGGGCGACAACCGACCGTCCGCTCGGTTCGATGCGGTTGATGGGCGGTCGGATGGTACTCTAATCGGGCTTCGAAACAGAAGTGACACATATGGAGCGTTTTAATAAATTGCAGCGTTTCAATAAACAGCTTTTTGTTTAACTGCAGCTAAAACTCTGTTACGATGCAGTCCGGGCGGGTGCCGGAATGGGACTTGGGCACGCGCGAACCTACTTGAAAGGCTACTTTTATGGCTATCGAGAAGACCTTCATCATGATTAAGCCCGACGCCGTGCGCGACCGCAAAATCGGCGAGATCGTTGCTCGCATTGAGCGCAGCGGCCTTGTCATCGAGCGCATGGAGATGACCACGCTCGAGCGCGCTACCGTCGAGGAGCACTACGCCCATCTGGCCGACAAGCCCTTCTTTGGCGGTCTCTGCGACTTTATGACGAGCGGTCCGGTCGTCAAGATGGTCGTTTCCGGTCTCTCCGCTGTCTCCAAGATGCGCGCCCTTATGGGCGCTACCAACCCGCTTGATGCTGCCCCCGGCACCATTCGCGGCGACTTCGCTGTCGATGTCAACGCCAACGTGATCCACGGCTCCGACTGCCTGGAGAACGCTGAGATCGAGATCAAGCGTTTCTTTGGCTAAACCAGCTTTGACTCCTTAAAGCTGTTAGCGTGTGGCTTGGGCGCCGCGGGATTCCATCCGCGGCGCCCTTTTATTCCAAAATCTATGAAGGGGCCCGCTCGGACATGAGTTCCGAGCGGGCCCCTGCTGTTAGCTTGTGGCACTGAGTAGTTTAGGCTTCGTCGACGACCTTGAGGCCGCGCGTGTGGTCGATCTCGTTGAGGAGGTTAACGCGACGCTCGTGACGACCGCCCTCAAACTC
>JAXIYS010000037.1:0-6751 GCA_036304385.1 Collinsella sp.
CACGATATGTGCCGTAACCTGGGCGCGACAGATTCTCCGCGCCCACATCGAAAGGACCAGCTATGAGCGCTGCTCGCAAGACACTCAAAATCCTTGCCCTGATTTATTTTGTTCTGGGCATCGCCAGTCTCGTCATTGGAATCGCCGGCATCGCGACCGGCAACCTCGATTCCACGTACGGGTCGAACGCCATGCTCGCCGCGGTCGTGCTGGTCGCCAAGGGCCTTGTCGACCTTGCCGCAGGTGTTGCGGGTATCAAGGGTGCCAACAAGCCTTCGCAGGTGGATGGCGCGTTTAAGCTCGGCATCGTCGCCGCGGCAGCCACGCTCCTCCAGGCCGCGCTCACGCTTCCCGCGCTCGGCGGCAGCTCCGTCAATATCGTCGCCTTTGTCATCGTGGTGTACGACCTGTTCTTTGTTCAGCAGGCGCACGCCGTTAAGGCCGAGAACAAGGACCGCCTGTAAGCGCTCGCTTCTCATAAGCTCTGCAGCCAAGCAACTAAAAAGGGCCGATCGCGCATCTCCGCGGTCGGCCCTTTACGTTTGCCCAGACAAAACCTACCAAAACAAACCTGTCCCTTTTTGGCAGGTTGTTAGCTGTGGCGGTACTCGGCGATGATGAAGTCGATATCGGTTTGGAGCGTGTCCAGGTTTGCCAGGCGCTCTTTGTCGGCAGGGCGCGTGCGGTAGTAGTACGGCGTCATCTGGAACACCGCCTCGATGTCGGCCTGGGTTTGGAGCGTAATGTTCGCAGACACCCGCCGCGTTCCGACCAACTCGAGTTCGGTGGTCTGCGGCAGCTTCTCGTCATTAAGATATGGCGTGTCGTAGAGCACTTCCTTAAGCCCAAACAGATGACGGGCACCCGGCACCACGGTATAGAGTGAGCCCTCTGGCGCCAGTACGCGGGCAAACTCACGCTCGTTGAAGGGAGCAAAGAGCTCGGTCACCATATCGAAGGCGCCATCGGCCACGGGGATGTCTTTCATGTTGGCCACGAAGTAGGTCGCATCGCCGCGCTTGGCGGCCAGGCGCACCATTTCTTTGCCCAAATCAAACCCGTAAGCGTCCACGCCCTGCACCGCGCCCATGGCGCTGGTGTAGTAGCCCTCGCCACAGCAAATATCGAGCAGCGTCATGGGGCCGTTCGTAGACGCAGCACGCCCAGACACCCGCTCGCGCACCAGCTCGATCATTGCATCGCGCAACGGCGCATAGTAGCCGCGGTTCAGAAAGTCACGTCGGCTGCGCGCCTGCGACTTGGGATCGCCCATGGAATCGCCGCTCTTGGACGAGCGTAGGAGGTATAGATAGCCCTCGCGCGCACGGTCAAACCGGTGTCCGCCCGCGCATGCAGCACCGCGCTCATTGTCCACCAACGGCTCATGGCAAACGGGACACAACAACATGGCAACTCCTTAGCGCGAACAACACAACGCCCACCATTGTCGCACGCCTTCCCCACCTAGTCATTGGGGACGTTCTTAAATGACTAGTTAGAAGAGATAAGGAGTGTCCCCAGCTGCCGACAGAAAAGGAACGTCCCTAAGTGCCGACTGGTTGCATTAGGAGTATCATCGTCTGCGCAAATAAGCACGAAATAGCATGTTAGAGATTGAGAGCGTATGGCTGATACCGCATCTAAGCACATTGACATGACCACCGGATCGCTGTGGCGCAATATTCCCCTGTTCGCCTTCCCCGTGGCCGCCACGAGCATCTTGGAGCAGCTGTCAAACCTCATCGCCACGGTCATCATCGGTAACTTCTCGGGCGACCAGGGAACCCTCGCCATGGCGGCGGTCGGCTCCAATGTTCCGCTTACCAGCCTTATGCTCAACCTGTTTATTGGCATATCGCTTGGCTCCAACGTGGTCATCGCCAACGCTATCGGCCGCAACGATCAGAACATGGTCAAACGCGCCGTCCATACCTCGATTTTAATGGCGCTCGTGGGCTTTGTCGTCATCGCACTGGGCGAGATCTTTGCCGAGCCCATGCTCGCCGCGCTCAACGTTCCCGCCGAAACCATGCCGCTCGCTTCGCTCTACCTACGCGTCTTTTTGCTCAGCATGCCCTCAATCTTGCTCTACAACTTTGAAGCCGCAATCTTCCGCTCCGTCGGCATCACCCGCATGCCGCTGCAGGCGCTTGCCGTGTCCACCGTCCTCAACATTGGCCTGGACCTCATCTTTGTCCCCGTACTTCACTGGGGCGTCGCGGGCGTCGCCATCGCCACCGCCATCGCCTACACCGTCAGCGCCGCTACGCTCTTTATCCGCCTGCTCAAGACCGACTCCGTCATCCGCGTCACCCCACGCGACTTGGCTATCGACCCCGTCGCCCTCAAGCGCATCGTCAAGATCGGCCTGCCCGCCGGCATCCAAAGCGCTGTCTTTGCCGTCGCCAACATCATCATCCAGTCCGCCATCAACAGCCTGGGCATCGAGGTCATGGCAGCATCGAGCGCCGCCATGAGCCTGGAGTACGTGTGCTACAACCTGCTCAACAGCTTTAGCCAGGCGTGCACCACCTTTGTGGGACAAAATCACGGTGCTCGCCAGATCGACCGCTGCACCAAGACGCTCAAGGTCTGCCTGGTCGAAGGCGGTATCGTTGCACTCACCACGATCATCGTTATTGTCGGCCTGGGGCGCGAGATTTTGTCGCTCTTTAACAGCGACCCCAACATCGTCTCGATCGGCTATATCCGCGTATGTTCGATCTTCCCGGCGTACGCCTTTAGCATGTTCTACGAAAACATGTCCGGCTACCTGCGCGGCTTTGGCATCTCGCTCATGCCTGCCCTCATCACCATGATTTGCGTCTGCGGCATTCGCTTCTACTGGGTGTTCTGCGTGTTCCCGCACTTCCGCACCTTTGCGAACATCATGATGGTCTACCCCATCAGCCTGGGCACCACGGCGTTCTTTATGGTCGTGGCGGTATTACTCTGCCACCCGGCACGCACCTATCGCGCCACCAAAGCCAAAGCGACAGCCCGCTAAACGCCGCACTCAACGCCGCGCCAGTCATTAATTGACAATATGCGAGCTCATATAGTCGATAAAGCGCCTCGTGGCGATGGGCATGGTGTCCCAGCTGCGCCAGGCGGCCACCACGTCGCGCGAGGGGGCATGCACGATGGGACGTACGCGAATATCGGCCCGCATGCCCTCCACAGTACGACGGTAGAGCATGCTCACGCCCAGGCCCTCCTCCACCATCGCCATGATGGTGTAGTCGTCGGTCACCTCGCTCGTCACGTGCGGCGACAGCCCATGCGCCGCGAATGCATCGAGCACCAGACTCTGTTCGCCCTCATCCAACAGTACAAACGGCTCGGACGCCAGGTCGGCGAGCGTCACCTTTTCCTTTGCCGCCAGCGGATGCGCGGCCGGCAACAATGCCACCAACTCGTCGTGATAGACCACGCGCTTCTCGAGCCCAGCGGTAAATCCGCGCGCCGTAAAACAAAAATCAACCACGCCATCGTGCACCCATTGAGCGTTGCGCGTGTAATCGCCCTGCTTGAGGGTGAAGCGTACGCCCGGGTGCAGCGCCCCAAAGTCGCGAATCACACGCGGCAGCACGGTACGACTCACGTTGGTAAACGTCGCGATGCGAATATCGGTCGACGAAAGCCCCAGCAGCTCCTGGCGCTTGCCCTCGAGCTCGGCCTCGGCGGTCACAATCTGGCGCAGGTACGGCAGATATTGTTTACCGTCGCGCGTAAGCGAAACGCCCTGCTTACCGCGCTCGATAAGCGTGGTGCCCAGCTCGCGCTCGAGCGCCTTGACGGCCTGGCTCACTGCACTTTGCGTATAGCCCAACTCGTCCGCCGCGCGTTTCAGGCTGCCGCAATCGACCACCATACAAACAATCTGATACCGCGATGCCATCGTGCCTCCACATCAATGCAGCCGTAAAACGTTTTGCCAGCGCTTTTCGTTCTTACTTTAGCATTTCTTAATCATACTGAAGATACATTCGCTTTACTACATCCAAATCTGGGAGCAGAATCCTTTTTTGCGAAACCGTTCTGTAACAAAAGGAGTCCCATGGATCGCAAAAAAGCAATCGCGCTCTCATTTTCCGTTCCCGTCGCATGGGGCTTTTCGTATCCCCTCATGAAGATCGGTATGGACAGCATGAACGCCACGAGCATCGTCGCGCTACGCTGCATCATCGCCTTTGTGGTCTGCCTGCTGCTCTTCCACAAGCACGCGTTGCGCATCAACCGCGATCTTATGGTCCGTGCCGCCATCATCGGCGCCATTATGGCAACCGAGCTCACCTGCATGTGCCTGGGCTCCAGCCTCACCTCCGCCTCCACCGCCGGCTTTTTGCAGAGCCTGACGGTCGTGATCGTACCGTTTGCCAACGCCGCCCTGCTGCGTCGCGCCCCCGAGCGCAAAGTGCTCGTCGGCACCGCCATCGTCACCTGCGGTATGTTGCTGCTCTCGGGCGCCGACTTCACCAGCCTGAACCCGGGCGCGCTCATCATGCTGCTCTCCGCCTTTGTCTACGCCGGACACATCATTGTCGCCAAGCGCTTTGTCGAAGAAGTCGATCCGCTTGCTCTGGGCGTTTGGCAGCTGGGCTTCGGCGGCTTGTTCTCGGGCATCGCCGCATTCACCTTTGGCGGCTTCACGCTTCCCAGCGCGCCCAGCGAGATCGTCGTTGTCGTCGCGCTCGCACTCATCTGCTCTGCCTACGGCTTTATCACCCAGACACTCGTGCAGCCCCACGTGCCTGCCGAGACCACCGGCTTCGCCTTCTCGCTCGAGCCGGTCTGCTCCGCCGTCTTTTCGTTCTTCTTGGTTGGCGAGGTCCTGAGCCCCATCGCCTTCTTTGGCGCCGCCCTCATCCTCACCGGCGTCATGGTGGCAACCGTCGAGCTTCCGCGCCTCCGCGCACACGAACAGGCTCGCATGGCAGGAGCGCCCGAGCACGTCTCGTAGACCCCACTCTTCATACAGCCGTGGCATAAAGGCAACCGGTGTGCCTTTACAATAGATGCCAACAGAGCATCTGCCATAAAGGAGCCCCATGGACACCGCAACTCGCGACCGCAATATAGCAACTTGGTTGGGCGATGCGCCGCAGCCGGTACGTGACACTACGAACCAGCTGCTCGAGCGTATCGCCCTTTTGCGTGCCGAGCAGACCATCTACCCGGCACAAGACGACATCCTCAATGCCCTCGCCTACACGCCGGCCGACCAGGTCAAAGTTGTCATTTTGGGTCAAGATCCCTATCACGGACCCAACCAGGCCATGGGGCTGTCGTTCTCGGTCCCCGCGACGCAAACCAAGTTGCCGCCGAGCCTGCGCAACATCTACAAGGAACTCAATGCCGATCTGGACTGCCCTATTCCCGCCACAGGAGATTTAACGCCATGGGCACAACAGGGCGTCCTGCTCCTCAACACTACGCTCACCGTGCGCGAGCATGCCGCGAACTCGCACGCGAAACTGGGCTGGAGCACGCTCACCGACTACGTTATCGAACGCTGCTGCCAGCTGCCTCAGTCGGTCGTCTTTTTGGCATGGGGTCGCTTTGCCCAGCAGATGGTCGAAGGCAAACTCGCCGCGACCGGCGCGGGTAAGGCAACCAGTAAGTTCTGTCTGGCCTCCACACACCCCTCGCCGCTTTCGGCCAATCGTGCCACGGCGGAACTCCCTGCCTTTATGGGATCGCGTCCCTTCTCCGCCGCCAATCGGCTACTCGAACAGCACGGCTCGCCCCCCGTCAACTGGACTTGCCTCGACTAAAAATCGATATACCAAAAACGCGCCCGACGGCTTTCCATCGGGCGCGTTTCCTATTCGGGCCAAATAAATTGCGTGCGGCCGGCCTCGCCGCCATCGATCAACAGGCTCTGCCCGGTCATAAACCGGTTGGTCACGCCCACAAAGTAGATCCACTCGGCGATCTCTTGGGCGGTGGCCCAGCGTTTAAGCGGCGTGAGCTCCATAATCTGGCTCCACAGGTGTTCGTCTTCCATCACGCAACGGTTGAGCGGCGTGATAACGCCACCCGGGTCCACACTGTTGGCGATGGCCTGCGGTGCCAGGCGGTTTGCAAGGTTCTTGGTGTAGACGATAACGCCGCCCTTGCTGGCGGCATAGGCGGGAAACTCCGATCCCGTATGCCCACTCGCGGACCCCACATTGACCACGGATTTGATAGCCGGCGCCGGCTTGGCGGCGAGTCCCTCCCCCACAAAGGCGTAGCGCTCGGTCACGTTGATGGTGCCGCACAGGTTGGCGGCGATGTCGTCGGCCGAATCCTGCGTACCGGCAACGTTCACGATTACCTGAGGCTCAAGGTCGACCGGAAACGAGTCCGGCTCGCGGACATCAACGATCAGATGGCGGTAGCGCTCATGTTCGACCGCCGCCGGCAAAAGATCAAAGCCCACGACCTCGTGACCCTCGTCCAAAAAACTCTGCACGCACGCGGCTCCGATACCGCCCGAAGCGCCCGTGATCAAAACCCGCATACTTGCTCCTTAGGCGGTTGCGTGGCGCTCGAGGTACTCGGAGCCCACGTTCTCGCGCTCCCAGCCGCGCACGACCTTGTAGCCCACGGGGCTCAGGAAGACCTCGCACAGCAGCTCGGCAACAGCGCCGGTCAGCGAGCACATAAGAACCTGCACCCAGGTCCAACCAAAGAACGTGTGGCTCACCACGATGGCAAAGACCAGGTTGTCGATAAACTGGCCAACACCCGTGGACACATAGGA
>JAXIYS010000038.1:0-18949 GCA_036304385.1 Collinsella sp.
CTCCTTAAAAATGAATTAGAAAAGAATTAGAAAAACCCAATAAGTAAACTCGTATTTTACAGGTTAAATAAATTGTACAAATTTGAATGTAGCTAGGATAAAGTGATGTTCGCCGATCGAAAGTAGCCACCTCTTAAGTCATTGCCTATCCAGGGCCATATTAAAGGAGGGGCTCGAGCTGTCAATCAAGCCACTTCCAATTCCGCAAGCAAGATACTCTGCCTCGTATTATGTTGGGCTTTCAGAGTTTCCAATGGGATATACACAGTTACGAATACTGTTCCTGTGAAGATGGACGTCGATATAATCAGTACCGAACACGTTCTCTGCGTCCCAGGATCGTGAACGTAGAGAAGCGGCACAGCTTATCCGACAATAAATCCGTCAATAGACTTACAACGCTTATCGCGATATAGCCCCGATCGAATAGTCAAATGGTGGACCCACTGCTTTAATTATAGGTTCCCGCCACAAATCAGCAGATAGGACATCCGCGGACGCCCCCCCTCAGTCCTTCATCCGAAGAAACGAGTTCAGCAACCAGCACTGTTAAACAAGTACATACATGAAATCGCAGAAGCCATTGCCAGAAACACGCTCGCCAATGAACCCAGCAAATAAACCTCAGCGAAATCCTTGTCGCTTTCCAGCTGTTTAAAGCGTGCGATGCTTTTTGCAGTAAAAATAAATGCTATAGCCGAATATTGGTTCAGCAGAGAAAGCGCCGCGACAATCAGCCTTTCAAATATTCCAATCCACTTGCCTGAATGTGCGGTTGTCGTATCCGCCGTCTGCTCAACACCCGGGTTTCGAAGAAATTGGAGCACCTTTGCAATAACAATGCTACAAGGGCGTCCACAAAAGCACAGTGTCGAAATCCAAGAGAGCTCCGCTCCACGAGCGCCCAAGAGATTCAAAGCAATTGGCCGCATGGCCCACAAATGGCAACATAGAACGCTCAATATGAGCAGAATTATAATGTGCAGCACTTGATCGGCCAGAAAACTACCGACCGGCGAAAGGTCAAGTCCTGCAAACGCTCTTCTCAGGCTGCCATCGATAAACCAGTGTGAAAGAGCAAATACCGTAAGGGACGCAGCCGTGGCGGCTACACTCACCTCAAACAGAAGAGCTACTGTTGCTGCGGCGCCGACCGCGTAAATTAAACAGTGCATGGCAAGGGCAATTCTGCTGTATTCCTTCTCGCCTGCCATTTTATTCGACTGAAAATAAAAGTCGAACAGCATATGAAACAGAAGGAAACACCCGAATACCCTCATGACATCTCCAGCTCATTAAGGAAATTAACTGCAAAAGCAGCCAATTCCCTCTCTCTTACAACATTCGCGAGCCTAAGGCTTTTCTCGAGCCCCTGCCTCGTCTTCCCCATCGCAACACCCATTTGTCCCGCAAGCCCTACATGACTAGCCCTGATGCTATCTACGTTGAGACTGAGCGAGCTGACCAACGTTACCGGAACGCAATCGCTCGGATTGCTTTTAGCGCCGTACTTTTTGCCTATACGTGCCTCGATTAGCTCGGCATACCTTTTGCTCAAAGTCGCGTCTCTGTCATCATGCAGCATAAGCGGTCGCAGTAATTCAACAACCTCACAGTAATTACGCTGCGACTCGTTTCTGCGATCAATTATTTCTAGACAACCCGCCGCGCACAGTTCCTTCTCGCGCGAAACGCCCGAAACATCAATGATCTTTAAATCGCTGTACTTATCCTTTTCAGACTCAGCAATTGCCCTACGCGCACGATGGTATGCTGACCCGTCTTGTTCCGTCGACAATGCGGACTGCATCCGAGTTTTCCATTCTCCCACTCCAATACCGCCCCTAAGATCAACCGTCTGGACGAGTATCTTAATAAATCTGTATGCCAAGAATGCGCCAGCCGTACTACGGAAAAGGCCCTGCACTTCATCGCCCGCACTAAACATTAGCGGCATTTCGAGCTCAGTTTTGAACAGCTCGTTTGTGCATTCCATTGCGTTTGCAAGATCCTCCTGCGCGCTTTGCCTTCTACTGTCCGAAAGACATCTCGAATGCCTCATGTCGACCATGAGAGCCGAATAGCTATTGTTCATCAGGCTTCCTTTCCTCATGGCGATTATAGCAACTAATTTAGTTGCTTTCGTTCATTTGCAACGGTTTTAGTTTCTTCAGAGCATATGCAACCAAAATCGTTGCTTTGCAATAGGGTATAATTCTTCCAAATCGCCTAGAGAAAGTGTTTGAATGCTGACCGTAATCGTGCCTACTTACAATGCCGAGCCGTATCTTTCTCAGGCTATGGGCAGCCTATTAAACGAAAAGAATATCGAGCTGGAAATCCTCGCCATCAACGACGGATCCACCGACAACTCACTCGCCATTATGGAAGATTTCGCCGCGCGCGACTCACGCGTTCGGGTGATCGATAAGGCAAACCAGGGTTACGGCGCAACCTGCAATCTGGGCATTCGCGAGGCAAAGGGCGACTGGATTGCCATCCTCGAGCCCGATGACTGGATCGAGCCCGGAATGTACTCCGACGCGCTTGCCTTTGCCAAGCGCAAATTTGGCGATCCGAACAAGCTCGATATTATTGAGACCCCGTATTGGATCATTCGCAACCCCGATACCCCCCAAGAGGTCAAACTACATTGCGCATATCGCGGCCGCATTAAACCGCCTCGGCAACCGTTCACCATTCACGACGCTCCACACCTGCTGGCCCATCATCCGTCCATTTGGTCGGCAATCTATCGTCGCGACTTCCTGATGCAAAACAATATCTGGTTTAAGGAAATCCCCGGTGCGGGCTGGGCCGACAATCCATTCCTTGTCGAAACGCTCTGCCAGGCAAAGGCGATCGCTTACTGGCCCAAGCCGTATTACTGTTACCGCGAGGAAACACCCGAAAAAGCGGCCGCCCTGGCAAAGCGTGACCCCTTGATGCCGTTTAATCGCTGGAACGACATGGTCGATATTCTTGAGAGGCTCAACGTCACCGACCCCGCCGTCTGGACACCGCAAATCACACGCGGCTTCACCTATATGGGCATCATGATTGAACACACCGGAATTGAGGGGCACCCCGAAATCAAGCAGGCCATCCACAAGATGTTCGAACGCATGCCGCAAGAGCTGGTATTTGCCAATCCTCGCGTTACCCCTGCGGCCAAAAAGCTCTATGCCGAGTATATGGGCATCGCCAATCCTAAAATCAGCTACTGCGCATACGCCAAGGACCTCATGGGAGAGGGCCTGTATAACGTATGGAACAAGGGGCCCAGGCAGACTCTAAAAATGATCACATCGCACTTCGGTTCATACAACGCGCGCGCTGGAAAATAGTCTGATGGGCAGAAAAGCAAGCAGAAATACCTCCATCGAAGCGCTTCGCTTGGTCGCGGTCGCTGGCATCGCGGTATTCCACACGTTTCAGTGGACCTTCCAGGCCGCCTGCACCGGTCTACCGGAATATGCGCCGCTCGCCGCCTTCCCTTACTCCGGCGCACTCGGCTTTATCAATCTGCTGGGCTGTTGGGCCAACGAGGTCTTCTTTATGATCTCGGGGTACTTCCTGATTCCCTCGGCGATACGCGCCCTCAAAAACGGTTCATCCGCGCAGAGCCTCACGCTCAAATCGCTTGAGCGCCTCAAGAAGATCGTCTTGCCCACGCTCTTTTATTGCTCAGCTTGCTTGCTTGTTTCGATGTACGTCTATCCCCTGCCCGAAATCTCACTACACGAGATTGGCTGGCTCACGTTGGGCATCGAGTTTATCTGGGTCTACGCGGCATCCGTGTTGCTCGTCCCAGTGATTGCGCTGATACGACAGCAGATCGGCAGCAAAAGGGCCCCGTTTGTCGTAGCGCTCCTCACGTTCACAACATTTGGAATCAACTGCTACATCGCGGCGACGGCAAACGAAGCTACCGGTATCGTTTTGTGGCGCAAGCTCATGAGCGCCGTTACCTACCTGGTCGCGTTTATTGCGGCTGGAGAAATGCGTTTTGTCCTCGAATGCCGCGGCAACGCATCCGGCGCTCAAAAATCCAAGATCGTACTCATCGGACTCGTTGCCGCCACCATCGCGCTCGAACTTCTGCTATCGGCAAATAGTCAGCACGACGCGCTCTGGAAGCTCTCCTACAAGTCAACTTCCGTCATATCCTTTATCTTAGCCGCCGCATCAGTTGCCGCCGCAGCGCTCCATCAGCAGCGCAACGAAATCCTAGCTGTAAACAAGACAATCATATCTCTCGCCGCAGGAACGCTCGCTTTCTACGCCGTGCAGTCGTTTACCTGCAACGTCTGGCGGCCCATCTTCGACAATGCAATCTACACCATGGCGACGGGCATCCAAACGGGAGAACCCCGTCCAGCCGCCGCTATTTTGCTCGGAATCCTTATGAGCCTTTGCCTCGCGCTTGCCCTGCTCCTCATGGATATCGCGCGCAGGGCCGTAGTCGAGTCCATCAAGGCCCATATGAACGGCTAAGCGACCTTCTGACTCCGCAGACCACGAAGTGCACTAACACCCGAAGCAAATAAAACCGCAAAGACAATCGCCCAGTTCTTGCAGCCAAATACCGGAATATGAACGATCGCATGATCATGCATAACAACGAAATAGCCCAGAACAACAACCAAGGGCAGCGCCATGAGCAGCGACTGAATCAACACCTTGCACCGACGACCGTCTTGTGCGCCGCCCCGTATCGAGCAAACGATCACGGCAATCCAGATCACCAATACAACGGCAAACGAAACAAGACAAACGACGTTCGAGATCATCGCATAACCGGCAGTTGAGCAAATGGCGAACAGCTGCGGGCTCATGTAATAAAACGCCTTCAAAATCTGAGGCCAGTCAGCCTGGGGCAACAGTGACGAAGTCCCATGCGCAGACCAAAGGCCCATCTCGCCCAGAACGTTCGAAAAGACCTCGTTCCAGCCCAGCACAAACGCCGCGATGACCCATTTCATCGCCCAGGTAAACACAAACGAAAGTCCAAACCCAAAGAGTGCCTGCAGCATCGTGACGACGCAGCACTTGGGGCGCTCACCCTCGGGGAGCGCAATGAAGGCGAAAAAGCAATGCAGGGCGACAACAGCGGCAGGAATCGTTAAAAAGTCAAGAAACGAAAACACGGCGCCCGTCGCTGTCGACCAAAGGACAAGGCGGCTTGTAAAAACCCGTGCGTTCGGAGCCGAGCCCAAACGAAGGCTCATGCAAGACATCATGATGAGCGCCACAAAGAACGAGATGCACAGCAGCAGATCACCGATAAAATTGAAAAACAGATTGGTCGAGAACAACAGGATAGCGAGGAAACCCAACGTCAATGACTTTGAAAACCGCTTCCGCAAGGCAACGTAAGCGCAAGCGGAGCCGGCAATCGCCAGAACGGCCGCAGGCGCCACGACAACGTCGATACCACCAATAAACAGGCAGAGATTCGTAAGTAGCTGCCATCCATGCCAATACCGGTAGTACTGCTGATGCGTAATCCCGTCAGCTTTCGTAACGTCATCAATCTCGGCAACAGCCATCGTCTTAAACGGAGAACCTTGGTCCTTTTGCTGTGCGACTTCAATGATAAATCGATTGTTATCAAAGCAAACAGGGCCAGCTGCAACACGGTGGTCGTAGACATACATGTCAGACAAACAGGGCCGAGGACTCCGAGCCCTGCGCATGCGACTCGATAACGGGCCTCGGCAGGCAATTCGCCGCGGTATTGCTCAGGACAAATACGACCTGAAGAACCAAAAACAGCAACATGACCTTGACGGGAAGGCTATCGGCAAAGGAAGCTAAACGAGTTTTATTCACAGGGCATCCAAACAGAAAGATCGCGTCCACAGGAATCGGCACCTATGTAATACCACAACGCGCGCATGCAATCTCGCCACGCACACACGTTAGCCAGGCTTGCAGCAAACGTTCTTGGTGATTAGCGGAACATTGCCCGCGGGCGCCTGCCTACGCTTACAATAGTCATGTCCAATGGGACACGTTGTTTATTCCGCAGGGCCGAAATGCTGCCCACGCGAAAGGATATTCTCGTTCATGACTTCAACCCTTCCCGCCCCCATCGACAAGCTCGCCATCGTTGTCGTCACCTATAAACGCCAGGAGCTCTTAGCCAACCTGTTCGACTCCATGACCGAGCTCACGGCCGTACCTTGGCGCATCGTGATCGTCGACAACGAGAATTCGCGCGAGACCGAAGCCATGTGCGCCGCATTTAACGAGCGCTTGACCAACCTGTGGGGCATCGACACCGAGCAGCCCGACGCGCAGGGCGGCACCGATCGCGTCATCTACGCCCCACAGCTCGAAAACGGCGGCGGCGCGGGTGGCTTCTCCGCCGGCACCAAGTGCGCCTATGATCTAGGCGCCCAGTGGTTTTGGGTCATGGACGACGACGTGCTCGTCATCCCCGAGGGCATTGAGCGCCTGGCCAAATGGACGGACCGCTACGACGTCATCCAGGGTTCGCGCCTGGACTTCGATGGCGGCGCGTTCTTTTGGCAGTACCAGCTGATCCTTTCGCTTGGCATCCCCAACCCTATCGCCAAGTGGGACCTGGGCCCCGAGGGCTACCGCGCCATGAACCAGCTGTGCTTTGAGGGCGGCCTGTTCTCGCGTCGCGTAGTCGACAAGATCGGCCTGCCCGACGCGCGCTTCTTCATCTATGGCGACGACGCCTGTTACGGCTATGTCGCCAGCCAGCACTTCCCCGCCGCCGTGGTCGCCGACGTGGTGCTCAAGCGCGCCCGCGCCGTCTCCAACTGGGACATAGCCGGCAAGCGCCAACTCAACTCCACGAGCGACACCAACCGTTACTACATCATGCGCAACCGCGGCTTTTTGGCCCGCTACATGCAGATTTACGGTGATTACCACCCCATGCTGTTCCGTCTGGGCAACGCCGCGACCTTCTGCAAAGAGTTCATCCGCTTGGCTGCGGTCGACAAATGCTTTAAGACCGGTATCCCGGCGCTGCGCCGCGGCATGAAAGACGCCCGCAAAATCATCAAAGACCCCAACTGGGAGCCCATGCCGCCCATGAAGGACGCGGAGTAACAGAAGCCGAAAACACCCCGCTGCTTAAAGCCGCTGGCACACCGCCGCCACGCGATGTCCGTCAAACCCAAATCCCCAACGTATACGGCCCACACCTGGTCGTGGCACGCGTATCTCGTCGATGCCGTTGCGCTCGATCTCGAGCAGCGCGTGCACCGCCAGCAATTCCAGCCCCAGTGCGTCCACACCGGGGTCGCACATCATGTTGATCGTTATCAGCGGGCGCTCGTCGAGCATGCCGATCGTGTCAGCCACATCGAACACATTACCCGTGGGAAATAGCTGAATATCCCAGCGATCCGCGCCGCAGTTTCGCCTCGAGGCAGGATTGGCATACCCCGGCATACCAAAGCAGAGCCCTTGCAACAGCAGGTGGTATGGCAACGGCGAATCCATCTCGACCGCGCCGACTCCCGCGTCACCTAGAATTCGACGCAACGCCTGCCTCACCGCGTCTTCGTCACCGCGACACAACCCGTCACGAAATGCATCGACGTCCCGCACATCCTCGGCGGCGCACTCAAACCATTCAATAATCACGAGACGCAACGCCTGGCGAAGCTCGCCATTGGGCAGACGCAAGGCACGGGAGCGAGCGTTGTTTCCCGGCTCCTCAACCATATCCGTCGTGAGGAAGCCGGACAGGTACAACGCGGTCCAAACATCATCGACGCAAACGTCATTCGACACGACGGCGCCCATCCGAAGCGGGACCTCAACGCTTCCATGAGCCTCGAGCAACTCGAACAATGTCGCAAGCCGACCGAGATTCCAATCACCTACCGCCCTGCTCAGGCTATCAGCGTATCCATACAAATCGGCCCGCACCGGCGGCGTGCAGCCTCGGTCCAGAAAACCAATCACACGCGTCGGACTCGAGCAATAAAACCCGCCAAACCGATACCCCTCGAGCCATTCACGCGTATCATCCAGGTATTCCTCGCGTCCAGCATGGCCTAGCAGAGCCCGAACCTCGTCGTCCGAAAAGCCAAACCACCGGTCGCAGCACCCCGAAAGCAGAGTCGACATGCAGTACGAACACCCGCGCAAAGAAAGCGCCGTCTCGGCAGGACAGGGATGCTCCCCCATAAGACACGCCAGCCGCAACGAATCGCCCGCAGCGGCAATGGCGTCAAACAGCACACGGTCGAATAGCTTTGCCGGATCGGCGCCGGAAGCGCCCCTCGCGCTCGTACGGCGCGACCACGCTGCGTCGTACTCATCAACGAGCAATACAACCTGCTCATCGCAGGCCATCTCCAATAGCTCAATGAGCACACCAAGCACCGAGTCAACCTCGGCCTCGCTCGCAACACCACGTGCAGCGCGTTCGATGTGACGCACCTTATCTCGAACTAAATCCGGAGCTTCTAAGAGTGGCAACAAGCGAGCGCACTCACCCGTAAGAGCTTCACGCACGACGCCGCCGACGTTGGCACCGCACCTCGCGGCGCCAGAAAAGTCCAGTGATATCACAGGGTAGCAGGCAAACTCATCCCGATAGCGCCCGCCACCCGCATCCCAAATCTGGGAACCAGCAAACAGGCCCCGATCGACCTGCCCGACCGCAGGACGCTCCAGAAAAGCCTTAAGCATCGACAGGTTCATGCTCTTGCCAAAGCCCTCGGGCCGACAACACGCCACAACGGAAGCATCAGCATCCAAGACATCGGCAATAAACATCGTCTTGTCGACTAGCACGCATCGATCCATGGCCTCGGCAAAGTCATGTTCGCCGACCGGTAGCGCCCCGTTACCCGAGCGGCTGATCAACTCTACGCCATAGTAGGCAGTATCGCCATAAATCGCCTGTTCAGACACCGTAACTTCTCCCTAAAACGCAGCACGATGCCCATTGTATCGAGCAACTCAACCGCAATGATGCCGTCATGCAGACGTTTCGGGCAACGGTAGCAACAAGAGCCCCGATGGGGCATAACTAATCGTTGCACAACAAAAAGGGGCCCGATGCAGTTGCACCGGACCCCGTCCTAGTTCTTAGATTATCGGGCGACCAGGAATTTACTCCTCGAATCCATCCTCGCCAGCGGACTTCTTCTGCTGATCAAGCTTGTGCTTACCACTCACAATGGACGTGGCACCAAGCGTCGCCAAGCTCGCGCTGGCAAGGCTCGCCATCACGATGAGGTCGCCCGTCTTGGGCATATTGCCACCCGAGGCCTTGGTCGTCGTGGTCGTGGTAGTCGTCGTGGTGGTCGTAGCGCCACCCTTGTCACCGGCCTTCTGAGCATCAGCGTCGGACTGTTTCGCACCCGCACCGGCGGAAGCATCAGAAGCGTCGTCGGCATTGGAGCCGGAGTCCTGCTCAGACGCTCCCTCATCAGAAGAAGATCTGCCGTTAATGCCCGCCATTAAAGACGACCCCAGCATGGAGCCAAGCTGCTCGCCGGCAAAAGGCCTGTTTTCCGTCGAGGAATCGCCGGCATTGGGGCCCTCACTCGAATCGCCCTCGGATGCACCGGAGCCAGAACCGTTAGAAGAGCCAGCACCGGTAGAGGAATCGCCGGCACCGTTAGAAGTGTCCGCATCAGTAGAGCCAAATGTCGTGCCATCCGTAGCGCCGTCGGAGCCAGAAGTCGACGAATCGCCAGAGGCATCGCCGGCAGCAGTACCACCAGACGTAGCCCCGCCGTTACCGGCATCATCGCTGCCCGTGTCAGTCGAGGGCGCATCGGTATCGCCGCTATCGCCCGCATCGCCATCCGTACCAGGTGTCGGTGCGGCGGGAGCAGCCGGCGCCATGCTCGGACCAGGCGCCGGCGCGGGCTCAGGATCAGGCTCCACAGGCGTTGCAGCAGCGGCCTCGTCCTCGGCGATATAGACCAGGCAGTCCTTGAGCTCGTTCTTATAGCGATTCTTCCAACCCTCATGGTACTGAGGCTGACTCGAATACTTGCGCGCCACGTTATCAACCACGCTGTTCGAAAGCGCGGTCACAAACTCGCGGTCCGTCATGCTGTTAGAAAGGTTTGCCCAACGGAAAAAATCTTGGCAGCCACCCGTGCCGCACATATTGGTGATACTCCACACCATGCCCTTGACGCAATCGGCGCGACCGGAAATATCAATGCCCAGAGCGTTCTTAAGCCACGACTCGGTCACCGCATAGTAGGAGTTGTACGCATAGGCATCCTGCAGCGCCGAGAACTCAGCCGGATCGGTGTTGTAAGCACCCAGGAAGGCATCCTGCGCGATGCGGCCCAGCTCGGTGAGCTGGCCGTTCACATACATGGGGTTACTTCCGTTGGAAATCTCGCCACCGCGGTCAATCGCGTCCTTAAGCATGCTGTACTTAGCAGAGTCGTAGTTATAGACCTGCTTCATAAACGGAATAAGCGACCAACGACGATCGAACTGGTAATAACCCAGCGCGTTGTAACCGTCGCCATACGAAAAGCCCTGGTTGTAATTGCCGTGGCTCTCGTACTTGGTAAAGTACTTCATCTCGTCGGTCACGTTGACAAACGAAACACTCTGAACCGACCTCAGCACGCCCGAGAAAGACTGCTGGGTGTAGAGGCCCTTATCGATATCGGTGGCATCCGAGGCAACGCCCGGCGTGGGCTCCTCGGCTATAGCGGTTGCGGGTGCGGCAACGGCGCCAAACGAAAGCGCCAGCGTCAGGCCCGCAACAATCGCAGAATGCTTGGGTTGCATACGTCCTCCCTGCATCGGTGTGGTTAAAGTGCAGTTTGCAAAGATGGATTCAGTATTACAGCTCCCCGTTTGTTGCACAACAACCCATCGGTAAACGGCAACAACCCTCCGCGAAATCTTAAGGAATTAAATAAACTGGTCGTCGGGCACCAGCAAAAGCTCGCCGTATCGCTCCATCAGCCCGTCTCGCAACTGACAGAAAGCGGGAATATAGACGTTCAAGATGCGCTGAATCAAATCTTGAGCGAGCTTGTTGTCATAAATATGAACGTTCGTGTTGCGGTCTCTGAGCATATCTAGCCAGGCCGCCTCATCAATAAAGTCGTAGAATCGGTAGGACTCCTTCAAGATGGCACGAGGAGACCCCGACGCGGCAAGCGTGGCACCCTCATACTCAAGCAGACGCTTAAGGAGCGTAATTGAGATACCGAAAACCTGCTCATAGATATACGCACATCCGGAGACAACATAGTCGTTGTCGAAATCTTGGAATCGAGCTGTCTCTAGCAGTGCCAGACGCGAATCAAAGGCTTCGTACGACTTCACGAAAGCCAACCCCTAAAGCTTAATATCGAAGTTGATCTCGGGGACGGCGGCTAGGTCGGCCAACGTCACACCGTCGACGTACTTTTCGATCACGTCGTCCAGGCCGCGCCAGAACTTAACGGTGGAGCACAGATCACTGCGGGTGCAGCTGTTGTCAATGCCGTCGCACGCCACCGGGGCAGTGCTGCCCTCGACGGCGCGCAGGATGTCGCCGGCACGCACCTCGGCCGGGTCCTTGGCCATCATGTAGCCGCCGCCCTTGCCGCGCACGCTCTTAAGCAGGCCCGCCTTCATGAGCGGGCGAACCAGCTGCTCCAAGTACTTTTGCGAGATATGTTCGCGGTCGGCCACCTCGCGCAAGGCGATCTTGCCCTCGGCGTCACCGAGCGCCGCGATATAGATCATCAACCGGAGGGCATAGCGGCCCTTAGAAGAAATGAGCATACCTACCCTCCCATCGCGCATGGGGCAAAATAATCAGAAGTATTTGTCCCAAATCTTAAAGTCTGTGGGACAAACAATACTGTTGATTTTGTCCCACAATCTGAAAAGTCGAGTGGATTAGTCGGGTTTTCCCTTGACTAACGCCGAACCCATAGTAACTTTATTCCGAGAAGATTCCTAGGGTTAAGTACACCTATGAGTACACCATATACAGAGAGGAACAGCATGAGCGCAAATCCGCTGCTTTCCATCGAAGGTCTGACCGCCTCCGTGGACGAGAAGACCATCCTCCACAACGTCAACCTTAACGTCGCCGCCGGCGAGACCCACGTGCTGATGGGCCCCAACGGCGCCGGCAAGTCCACCTTGGGCCATCTGGTCATGGGCGACCCGGTCTACACCGTCAACGACGGTCGCATCGTCTTTGATGGCCAAGACATCACCGAGCTCACCACCGACAAGCGCTCCCGCGCCGGCCTGTTCCTGAGCTTCCAGGCCCCGGTCGAGATCCCGGGCGTGCCGCTGTCGAGCTTTTTGCGCGCTAGCATCGCCGGCCACCCCGGTCTGGAGATGAAAGGCAAGGAGTTCCGCCGTCGCGTAAAGGAGCTCGCGGCCGAGCTCAACATGGACACCGCCTACCTAAACCGCGAGCTGGGCGTGGGCTTCTCGGGCGGCGAGAAGAAGAAGGTCGAGATGCTCCAGCTCCTGCTGCTGCAGCCCAAGCTCGCCATCCTGGACGAGACCGACTCCGGTCTGGACGTCGACGCCCTGTCCACCGTCAGCCACGGTATGGACGCCTACCGCAAGAGCTGCGACGGCTCCATGCTCATCATCACGCACAACACGCGCATCCTGGAACACCTGGGCGTCGACCGCGTCCACGTTATGGTCAAGGGCCACATCGTGCGCGAGGACGACGCCTCGCTGATCCCCTGGATCGACAAGAACGGTTTTGAGACCTTCGAGCGCGAGGCCGCCGAGCAGCGCGCCCAGGCCGAGGCCGCCGCTGCCGAGCAGCAGGCGTAAAGGGGCGACGCAATGACCAAGAACCGCACCGAGGTCGCGGACATCGACCGCAGCCTCTACGACTTCACCTATGGCGAGGAGGGATTCGAGCGCCTCGACGCCGGCATCACGCCCGACATCGTGCGCGAGATCAGCGCCAAGAAGGACGAGCCGCAGTGGATGCTCGATCTGCGCCTCAAGTCCCTCGAGATCTTCAATCGTTTTCCCGATCCGACGTGGGGCCCCTCCATCGAGGGCCTGGACATGGACAACATCGTCACCTACGTCAAGCCCAACACCGACCAAAAGCACGACTGGGAGTCGGTGCCCGACGACATCAAGAACACCTTTGAGCGCCTGGGAATTCCCGAGGCCGAGCGCAGCTACCTGGCGGGCGTCGGCGCGCAGTACGACTCCGAGCTCGTCTACCACAACATGCAAGACACCGCGTCCAAGATGGGCATCGTCTACTCCGGCATCGAGGAGGCCCTGCACGACCCGCAGTGGGAGCCGCTCATCCACGAGAAGTTTATGACGCTCATCCCACCCACCGACCACAAGTTTGCGGCCCTGCACGGTGCCGTGTGGTCGGGCGGCTCGTTTGTCTACGTGCCCAAGGGCACCAAGCTCGACTTCCCGCTGCAGAGCTACTTCCGCCTTAACGCCAAGGGCGCCGGCCAGTTTGAGCACACGCTCATCATTGTCGAGGACGACGCCGACCTGCACTTTATCGAGGGCTGCTCCGCACCCAAGTACAACGTGGCCAACCTCCACGCCGGCGCTGTGGAGCTCTTTGTGGGCAAGCGCGCGCACCTGCGCTACTCGACCATCGAAAACTGGTCCAAGAACATGTACAACCTCAACACCAAGCGTGCGCGCGTGGACGAGGACGGCGACATCGAGTGGATCAGCGGCTCCTTCGGCAGCCACGTGGGCTACCTCTACCCCATGAGCGTGCTCAACGGCCGCCGTGCCCGCTCGAGCTTTACCGGCATCACCTTTGCCGGCGCCGGTCAGAACCTCGATACCGGCTGCAAGGTCGTGCTCAACGCGCCCGAGACCTCGGCGACCGTTGAGACCAAGGGCATCTCCAAGAGCGGCGGCATCCAGACCTTCCGCAGCTCCATCGTGGCCACGCCTAAGGCCGAGGGCTCCAAGGCAACCGTGAGCTGCCAGTCGCTCATGCTCGACGACCAAAGCCGCTCCGATACCATCCCCGCCATGGACATCCGCGCCAAGAACGTCGACATCGGCCACGAGGCCACCATCGGCCGCATCGGCGACGACAAGGTGTTCTACCTGATGAGCCGCGGCATCTCGGAGGAAGAGGCCCGCACCATGATCGTCAACGGCTTTGCCAACCCGGTCTCCAAGGAGCTGCCGCTTGAGTACGCCGTCGAGATGAACAACCTGATCAAGCTCGAGATGGAAGGAGCGATCGGATAATGAAAGAGACCATGAACACCGCTGCCACCACGCTCGAGCAGGTTAATGCGATGCCTGCCGCCACTTGGGGTTGGCTGCGCATGAACCAGACCAAACTTGAGCTTTCGGACGAGCTTGCCGTCGCTCCTGCCGAGACCGTCGAGGTCGAGGGGCTGGACGAGCAGTTCCGCGGCGCTGCCGACGCCTTCGACGCCGCCATGGACTCCATGGCCGAGCGCTTCCCCGAGCGCCGCGCCTCCGCCCCCGGCGACGCCGCCGACCGCGCCCGCATCACGCCCGAGACCGAGCTCGACGTGCCCGCCACCTCCGTCTACCAGGCCGGCGCTATCAAGCTCGAGGAGGAACTCTCCCCTGCCGAGGCCTTCGAGACCGGTATGGGCGAGGCTGCCTACACCTACCTGGCCGACCACGCCACCAAGCGCGTCGTCATCGATGTGCCCGCGTACCAGCACGCCACGGTTACTGTGCGCGCGAATGGCGTCGACGCAGCGGCTGCGATTGCCGCCCTCGACGTCGTCGCCCGCCCGCAGGCAACGCTCGACCTGCAGATCGCCCTGGACTCCCCCGTTGCCGGCGAGGGTGTCGTGGGCTCCGTGCTGCGCGCGTGTGCCCACGAGTACGCCACCGTCAACGTGACCTGCACGCAGACGCTCGACGACAGCTGGATCGCACTCGACGACACCGGCCTGTTCCTAGACGAGGGCGCGCGCGTCAACGTACAGCACACCGTCCTGGGCGCCGGCGCCAGTGCCACCGGCCTTGCTGGCGACCTGCTGGGCGACACCGCCAGGGTGACAATCGATACCGACTACTTGGGCGCCCGTAAGCAGGTGCGCGACTTCAACTACGAGCTGCGCCACCGCGGCCGCAAGACCGAGTGCGAGATCGACGCCAACGGCGTACTGACCGGCACGTCCAAGAAGGTCTACCGCGGCACCATCGACCTCGTGCACGGCTGCAAGGGTGCCGTCGGCACCGAGCGCGAGACGGTGCTTTTGGCCAACAAGGGCGTCGACAACAAGACCGTTCCCGTCATTCTCTGTGACGAGGACGACGTCGCCGGCAATCACGGCGCCACCATCGGTCACGTCCGCGACGAGCAGCTGTTCTACCTCGCCTGCCGCGGCCTTGACCAAAACGCCGCCGAGGACCTGTTCATCCGCGCCAAGCTGGAGGACGCCGCGCTTTCCGCCACCGATGAGCGCACCCGCGCCGCCGTCGTCCGCCTGGGCAACAACCTGATCGATAACTTTGAAGAGGAGCTCGCATGATCGATACTGAGCACGTAAAATGCGATACCTGCACCGCCCCCGAGCCCATGGAGCTCGACGCCAGCGACGAGGCTTCGCGCGGCTGGCCCACCGTGGACATAGAGACTAATCCCTACAAGGCGCAGTTCCCGCTGTTCCAGCAGCATCCCGAGATCGCCTTCCTCGATAGCGCCGCCACCGCGCAGCGCCCCGCTTGCGTGCTCGACGCCGAGCGCGATTTCTACCAGCGCATGAACGCCAACCCCCTGCGCGGCCTGTACTCGCTGTCCATCGAGGCCACCGATGTCATCGCCAAGGTCCGCCAGCAGATCGCCGACCTCATCGGCGCCTCCCAGGCCAACGAGGTCGTCTTCACCCGCAACACGAGTGAGTCGCTCAACCTGGTCGCCAAGAGCTTTGCGCCCACGGTGCTGAAGCCCGGCGACGAGGTCGTCATCACCATCATGGAGCACCACTCCAACCTGATTCCGTGGCAGCAGGTCTGCCGCGAGACCGGTGCCAAGCTCGTCTACCTCTACCCCACCAAGACCGGCCAGCTCACCACCGAGGAAGTGCTTGCCAAGGTGGGCCCCAAGACCAAGATCTTGGCCGTGGGTCAGGTCTCTAACGTTCTGGGCGTCGAGAATCCGGTCAAGAACCTCGGCAAGCTCGTACACAAGTACGGCGGCTATCTGGTCGTCGACGGCGCGCAGTCGCTGCCGCACATGCCGGTCGATGTGGCCGACCTGGGAGCCGACTTCTTTGCCTTTAGCGCACACAAGGCCATGGGTCCCATGGGCATCGGCGTGCTGTGGGGCAAGATGGACCTGCTCAACGCCATGCCGCCCATGCTCACCGGTGGCGAGATGATCGATTCGGTCACCGAGCAGGACGCCGTCTGGGCGCCCGTCCCCGAGAAGTTCGAGGCCGGCACGCAGGACGCCGCCGGCATCTTCGCCACAGGCGCGGCGCTTGATTACCTGGTCAACACAGTGGGCTACGAAAACATCCAGGCACGCGAGCAGGCACTCGTCCACTACCTGATGGGCGAGCTCATGCAGCTCGACTTTGTCCAGATCATCGGCTCCATCTATTGGGACAACCACCACGGCGTCGTGAGCTTTAATGTCAAGGGCATCCACCCGCACGATGTCGCGAGCATCATGGACATGGACGGCGTCTGCATCCGCGCCGGTCACCACTGCGCGCAGCCGCTGCTCACCTGGCTGGGCGTCGAGAACCTTGCCTGCTGCCGTGCCAGCGTGGCTTTCTACAACGACAAGGCCGACATCGATAAGTTCATCGCCGGACTGCATCACGTTTGGAGCACGTTCAATGGGTAATCTGTACACCTCCACCACGTTTATGGAGCACAACTCGCACCCCGACTACAAGTACGAGATGGATGCCCCCACGCACGAGCACGACGGCATCAACCCCAGCTGCGGTGACGAACTCACCCTGCAGCTACGTGTCGAGAACGATGTAATCGAGGAGGCCTCGTTTACCGGACACGGCTGCGCCATCAGCCAGGCCAGCGCCGACATCATGGCCGACCTCATCACCGGCGAGACGGTCGAGGAGGCGCGTCGTCTGGCAGGGCTTTTCCTCGCCATGATCCGTGGCGAGAAACTCTCCGAGGAGGACCTGGAAGACCTGGACGAAGCCGCCCAGCTCCAGGACATCTCGCACATGCCCGCCCGCGTCAAGTGCGCCGAGCTCGCCTGGCGCACCCTCGACGGCATGCTCACGGGACAAAATAATCAGTAATAGTTGTCTCAAAACTGAAGAATTCTGTTGGCCGAATTGCTTAACTTTCGCGATTCGGCCATTTTCTTTTCTGCCTTTATTTCGAGCCCTCGGCCTGCGCGTCCACCTTCGTATAAGCGCGCACAATACGAGAGACGGTGCTTTTGCCAATCCCCGTATACCGCTCAATCTGACGCACCGTAAAGCCGGCATCGTGCAATCCAAGGATAACGATATTGCGCTGCACCGGCGGCGCGGCTTTAACCCCGTGGAGCGGAACCCCGAGCCCCTTCGCCAACTTTTCGGCAAAGGCGTGGCGTTCCCACTCCGTCTCTTTCATATCGCACAGCGCTGGCTCGCCGCTGTCGGGCGTCGAAAGCGAATAAGCAATAAAAGCCTTAGCAGAACCGAAAAGCTCAAGCACGCATGAAGGGTCGGAAAATCCCCTCGTCATATCGTTGTCATAGGCCCGTAGATACTCGGCAAAGCTGCTCCACGGATAGCGCTCAATCAGAGCAATACCCGCCTCCTGCGGGCCAGCGTGTACAGAGCGAATAGCCTCCATCACCTGCCAGTCGGTATCGAGCGAGCGGCGCTCAAAACGCTCACAAAACAAGCAGCCCGCACGCCCAGTGCGCTTATTGAACCGACGAGCATACGTCAACAGCAGCCGCTGCATGGCCGCGCTCATTTCGTCCTCGTAATCCAAAAGCACCAGATCCACGTGGCCGCCCATAAGACACCACGCCACAATCGTCACCCGGGTATCGCGGCAGCACTCACGCATCAGTTCCAGGAACTCCCAGCGATCCGCATCGTTCTCAAAGATCAGTTGCTTGCCTGTACCGCGGGCACAAACATGGTAAAAACCGGTGATCGTTTTCCAAACGCGCTGCATGACGCTCCCTTCGCCGGGATCTGCTTGCCATCCAATACAGCACGATTGAAGCGTGCCATCAAAACATTCACGCAAAACAATACACTCGCGCGGCCAAAGGCAGTAAACAGGCGGCGAACGGCACCGTTGCAACAGGTCAACCCCCGCAACGCATACAAGAGCTGAGCAAAAGCTTGCCAAAGACTGTCCCCCTCAACGGAAGTTCCCGGCCACAAAACGCAAAGTTAAATCGTTTCAATTGAAAGTTCCGCGCTTCTCGCTACGAAAACTGAGCCGTTCGCCGAATATTCCGTGCATTTCGCGGTATTATAGGGGCTGCATGTCATGTCCCTTTCGAAGGGTCGCCCGGCAATCGCCAGCCACGACCCCCAGACGGGACGCCAACACGATAGAGAGGAGAGGCATGCAGTACTCACAGGAAGTGGAGAACATGTGCCCCGTTGCCAAGGGTGCATACCACGGCCCCGCACCCATCCCCGAGGAGGGCAAGTGGGTCCAGGCTAAGGAGATTTCCGACATCTCCGGTCTTACGCACGGTGTGGGTTGGTGCGCACCTCAGCAGGGCGCCTGCAAGCTCACGCTGAACGTCAAGGACGGCATCATCGAGGAGGCCCTCGTTGAGACCATCGGCTGCTCGGGCATGACCCACTCTGCCGCCATGGCTTCCGAGATCCTTCCCGGTAAGACCATCCTCGAGGCCCTCAACACCGACCTCGTTTGCGACGCCATTAACGTTGCTATGCGCGAGATCTTCCTGCAGATCGTTTACGGCCGCAGCCAGACCGCGTTCTCCGAGGGCGGCCTGCCCGTGGGCGCCTCCCTCGACGACCTCGGCAAGGGC
>JAXIYS010000039.1:0-35066 GCA_036304385.1 Collinsella sp.
GGGTCGCTCGGGGTGGAGGCCTTCATCGACGCCGCACGCGCGGCGGGCCCTCTCCTCACAACTGCGCTCGCTGGCCTCGTGCTCACCCTGGCAGCCGCCGCCGTCCTTCTCGCCTGGTTCTGCCGCTTCGAGGACGGGAGGGCAGATGCGTAGGAAGCCGTTCGCCGTCGCGCTTGTCCTCCTCTCCGCAGCGCTCGTTCTGGGCGGGAATGCCCTGCTCGACGCCGGCTGGGGGTCGGTGCTGCGCTCGATCGCCGACCGCGTGCTGCCCAACCCTGAGATCACCATGTGGGCGCCCGCGCCCGAGCCCGGTAGCCACGCGAGCTCCTACGCCGACGCCACCGGGGCGGGGGCGAACTACGTCTACCTGGTGGACGCGGCGGACGACAGGGGCAATGTCCGAGAGCTCCAGCTCATCTTCTTCGGACGGGAGTCGGACGGCGAGGGCTGGCTCGAGATCGAGGCGCGCGGCGGCTCGGGCGTGCGCTACCGCGCGTGCGATGCGGCCGAGGCGCCCGCGGCTGCGCGCGGGGCTCTGGACCGCTGAGCGCGGCGCTAGTACAATTCCGACGGAAGTTTCAGGAGGTCGAACATGGCGAGGATACTGGCAGTGGATGATGAGCGGGCGATCCTCGACGCGCTCGCGCGCGTCCTCGGCCGCGACGGCCATGAGGTCGTCAAGGCAGCGGACCCGACGGCGGTCCCGGGGATGGACCTCTCGCGCTTCGACCTCGTGCTCTGCGACGTCATGATGCCGGGGCTCGACGGCTTCGAGCTCGTGCGGCAGATCCGCCCGGACTTCGACGGGCCCATCGTCTTCCTGACCGCGCGCGTGGCCGAGGAGGACGCCGTGGCCGGCTACGGCCTGGGCGCCGACGACTACGTCCGCAAGCCCTTCGGGGCCGCGGAGCTGCGCGCCAAGGTCGCGGCCCATCTACGCCGTGAGCGCCGGCCGCGCTCGCACGCCCTCTCCTTCGGGGAGGTGCGGATCGACCTCGGGGCGCGCGGCCTCGCCGTGGGCGGCGAGGCCGTACCGCTCACGCCCACCGAGTACGCCATCTGCGAGTACCTCGCCCGCCACCTCGGGCAGGTCATGAGCCGCGCGCAGATCCGCGAGGCGGTGCTCGGCTGGGAGAGCGACGCCGACGACGCGGCCATATCCATGCAGGTCAGCCGCGCCCGGAGAAAACTCTCCGAGGCCGGCGCCGATCCGATCGCGACCGTCTGGGGGATGGGGTACAAGTGGCAGCTTTGAGGACCGGGGCGCGAGGTCGCGGGGGCATGCCGCTCTCCTTCGTCATCGCGCGCTACTTCGCCTACGCGTTCGCGGCGGTTGCCACGGCGTGGCTCGCCTCGTTCATGGCACTCTCCGCGGCGATCAACGCGGGCTTCGTCTACGAGGCAAGCTGGGGGCCGGCCAATACGCGCGAGGTCGCGGAGGGCCTGGCACGCGACGGCGTCTGCGGGCAGCAGGACGTGCCGACGGCGTACCGCTACCTCATCCTGAATAAGGACGGATACGTGCTGATGACAGACCTCGAGGGCACGCGGCTCGAGGACGCGACGGAAATGGCCCGTGCGGCACTCGCCGCGGATCCGGGCACAGTGGAGATCGAGGGCGGGGGCTCGGGCCTCACCTACGCCGCGTTCCCGCTCAAGAGCGGCGGGGCCTGCGCACTCGTCAGCGAGTACCTGCCGCAGTGGGTCTCGCGCGACCTCGCCGGCCTGCTTCCCAACCCGCAGAACCTCATGCTCGTCGGCGCCGCGGCGGGAAGCGCGCTCGCGCTCGCGCTCGTGGCACGCCGCGCGAGCCGCGTGATCTCGCGCAAGATGGCGCCGCTCGCGGAGGCGGCGCGGCGCGTCGGCGCGGGGGAGCTCGACTTCGCGGTCGGCAGCACCAACGTGCGCGAGGTGAACGACGTCCTCGCCGCGATGGACGCCATGCGGGCCTCCCTCGCCGAGACGCTCGAGGCCCGCTGGGCCGCGGAGCGGGGGCAGCGCGAGCAGGTGGCGTCGCTCGCCCACGACCTCAAGACGCCGCTCACCGTGCTGCGCGCCAACGCCGACTTCGTGGCGGAGGAGCTGGAAGACGAGAAAGACGCCGACCTCGCGGCCGCCGCGCGCGACATAGCCGGCAGTGTCGAAAGGCTCGACGGCTACGTGCGCCTGCTCATCGAGGCCTCGCGCGGGTCCGGCGGGGCGGAGAGGGTCCCCATGCGGCCGGCCGAGCTCTGCGAACAGGTCCTCGCCGAGGCCGCCCAGATCGCCCGGGCGCGAGGCGTGACGCTCGACGCGGCCACGGGCCCCGCTGTCGCGGGCGCGCCCGAGGCCCCGCTCGACCGAACCACCCTGGCGCGAGCCGCCGCGAACCTCGTGGTCAACGCCGCCGAGCACGCGCGCTCGCGCGTGGCGGTCTCCTGCGACGTCGCGGGCGGACACCTCGTCATCGAGGTGGCCGACGACGGACCGGGCTTCTCTCCCGCCGCCCTCGAACGCGGCTGTGAGCGCCTCTTCACAGACGACTCCTCCCGCTCCTCGCGCGACGGAGGCCGCCACTACGGGCTCGGCCTCCACGCCGCCGCCGAGGCCGCGAGCGCCCACGGGGGCTCCGTCTCGCTCGCCAACAGCCCCTCGGGCGGCGCGGTGGCCACCATCGCGGTCCCCCTGTGCGGGGCCTGACGACTCAGGCCCCGCACAGGGGCGTGCCTCGCAACCAAACGCTTCCCGGATAATAATGCCCGTTGCGGGGATCGCCCTGGCTAGTCGCCGCCCATGTGCATGAGCATGTCGGCGATGCGAGTCGCCATCTCGTCCGCCGCTTCACGGATGTTGGCGACCCAGGACGCATGGCCGGCCTGATCGGATGCCTCCGCCTCAAGCACGTCGCAAATGACTGCGGCGACCGCCCCGGGAGCCGCCCGCGGCCGGGCACGCGAGGGAGCCTCGAGACGAAAGGAGCTCGAGGACGACCATGACCAAGAGCATTAGCAGGAGCCAGGTGAGGCTCATCGCATCGACCAACGCGATATTCGGCGCCGACGAGGCGTGCGCGATGCTGCGCATCAGCCGCGACGCCATGTACCGGCTCGCCCTCCTGCACTTACCGTCAGAGCATGCTATAAGGTTATTGGTGGCCCATTGAGCTACTTCCAAGTGCCGGGGGAGTCCCCCGGCTATTTTTTTATCCATTCCATTAGGAATCCCCATTGGCCAAGGAGCTCAACATCTTCGTCGACGAGAGCGGCGACCGCGGCGGCAAAGCTCGCTACTATCTGCTCACACTCGTCTTTCACGACCAGGCAGACAGCATCGCCGAGGCGGTCACGGGCTATGAGACCAAGCTCGCCAGGGCTGACCTCCCCAACATTCCGTTTCACTCCGAGCCTCTCATGAACGGACACAAGGACTTACTGCATGATTCGTGTGTTATAGTTAGATGTCTCTAACTATTTGGGGGCGATAGCAATGCACGAACGCAAGGGCTTCTGGGACAAGAATGCCGGTCGGTACGACCGTTTCATGCGAAAGGACCGGGCGGCGTATGAGAAGATGTATGAGCTGATCAGGCCGGTGGTGAAAGCAAAAACCGTACTGGAGGTTGCCACCGGCACGGGGCTTATCGCAAAGAGCATCGTAAATGCGGCGGCGCACATCGAGGCTACGGACGCTTCTGCAAAGATGATCCTTGAAGCAAAGCGGGACAATCAATCCGCAAAGCTGCACTTTTCCGTACAAGATATGTTCCGCCTGCCCTATGCACAGAAGTTCTTTGATGTGGTGATCGCGTCCAACGCGCTTCACATAGTGCCGCATCCGGAAAAGGCCCTGCAAGAAATCAGGCGGGTGCTGAAGGACGACGGCGTGCTCATCGCGCCAACCTTCACCCACGCGGGGAGCTCGGTTTCCGGCAAGGCAAAAGCCTTTTTCATGAGTATGGTGGGATTCCCCCTCCACAGCAGGTGGACAAGCGAGGAATACCTACGTTTCCTGCGTCAAAACGGCTGGGCAGTGCAGAAAAGCGTGGTGCTGAAGGCCTCATTCCCGTTGACCTATGCGGAATGCACGAAATCGGAGGGGCCAGATGTCGTTCTTTGAAAACACCCGCAAGCCCGTGGGCCTCGGCGGAAAACTTATGGTTGCCATGATGAATCTGGGCCACAGCCCTGTGGCGCGGTGGGGACTTCGATTTCTACGACTTGCACCAAATGCCAAGGTGCTGGATTGCGGCTGCGGCGGCAGGGCGAACATAAAACGGCTGCTGAAAAAATGCCCGCATGGCGTCGTTAAGGGCATCGACTATTCGCCCGTCAGCGTGGAGAGGACTAGAAAGCTCAACCGAGCTGCAATTCAGGAGGGGCGTTGCGCCGTTCTGCAAGGCAGTGTGGCGGATATGGCGTTTGAGAACGCCATGTGAGCATTTTTCATCCATCCTGCACATGGCGATAGGCATGACGGTCATAGTGGCTTTGCTGGCGGCAATTATGACAGTTTTTATTCACTGAGGAAGGAACCTATGAAATGTAAAATTGAGAAAAACACCGTGCAGGAGACGCTGATCCTCCCGCTGTATTCCCGAAAGCTGTGTACGGAGCTATACCCGAACCTTTACAGGGATGAAACAGCGGTTCGTCTGCTCGATCAGATCGACTACGACTTTTCAGAGGCAGAGAAAAACTCCCGCAGCCTGATGCAGCGCTTTGGTGCGCTGGAGGTGGCCATGCGGCAGAGTGATCTTGCTTTCGAGGTGTGGGATTACCTGAAAGGCCACCCCAATGCGGCGGTGGTCAATCTGGGCTGCGGGCTGGACAACACCGGCAGAGCCTGCGACAACGGTAGATGCAAGATCTACAATCTGGACTTCCCGGATGTGATTGCCTTGCGGCAGCAGCTACTGCCCGCCGGGGATCGGGAGCATAATATCCCCTGCGACCTGAAAGACACCGCATGGTTTGGCAAAATCGATGCCTCCGGCGGGGCGGTGTTCTTTGCCTCCGGGGTGTTCTATTACTTTCTGACCCAGCAGGTCCGGGAACTGGTGCGGGGGATGGCGGACGCTTTCCCCGGCAGTGTGCTGGTCTTTGATGCTGCCAATCGGACGGCGGTAAAGATGATCGCAAAAACATGGCTTAAGACTGCAAAAATCAAGGATGTGGGGGCATATTTTGCGGTTTCGGATGCCGCCAAGGAAATCGGCACGTGGGACAGCCGTCTGCAGGTCACAAGTCGCGGCTATATGCTGGGCTACAACGATTTGAAAGACCCTTCTGTCAGCGGCTTTTTCCGGTTTCTCGCAAGGGTCGGTGACAACGGGATGAAAATGCAAATCGTGAAAATAAGATTTTGAGAGGCAAACATAAAGCGCATTCACTTTGACGTTGAAGAAGACGGCTTTTACGGCGCATATTGGGCGTGCAAGGGCACGCGAGGGAGGTCGGAAACGGCCTCCCTCGTTTTTATTCATGGACTTTAGTCCGTGCCGCACGGCACGCGCGGCATAGAAAGCCACCCGCTCAGCGGGTGGAGGCCAATTTCCGCTACGCGACAAAAACCTTCCCCCTAGCATGAGGATTGTTCAGGTCATCATGCTAGGGGGAATGTGATTGCTGTGGCCCAGAAAGCCAACAGCCTCGCGCACACGAAATGGCTATGCAAGTACCGCATCGCACCGAGGTCAAGCTCGTCGCCGCCATCGCCGAGAAGCACCCCAGGGTGCGCTTTGCCGTGAGCTACACCTCGGCCTACGCCGACCTTTACGACCGCATGGAGCAGGCCCTGCGCGAGCGCGTGGCCAACGCGGTGGAGATCGTCCGCTCCGACATCAGCCCCGCGCTTCTTGTCCACACCGGTCCAAACCTCGTGGGTGTGGCGGTCCAGGGACTCTAGCGGAGGCGGGGCGTTCTGCCCAAAAACAAATGCAAAAGACGAGCACTTCTTGCCGCTCAATTGGCAAGAAGCGCTCGTCTTTTCTTAACGCGTTGTATGGCGGAGAGAGCGCAAGTTACGCGAGCGCCCTTCTTGCCAGCTCGGCCGCGCCGAGGATTCCTTGGTCGCCGCCGCAGCCCGGGGCGCAGATGTAGCTCTCCATGTCCTTAAGCTCGGCGGTCTGGATGTAGCCACCCAGATATTCGAGGGTCTTCTTGCGGACGATGCCGTAGAGCTGCTCCTGGTGCATCACGCCGCCGCCGAGGACGATGCGGCGAGGCGAGTACATGAGCACGAGGTTCGCGCACATCTGCCCCAGATAATCCCCCTCGAGCGCCCACGCCTCATCGTTGTCCGCGAGCTCGGCCGCGGGCTTTCCCCAGCGCGCGGCAATGGCGGGGCCGGAGGCGAGGCCCTCGAGACAGCTCGCGTGGCTCGGGCAGACGCAGCGTCCCTCCTCGGTGGGACGGGTCCTTACCAGCATGTGGCCGGCCTCGGGGTGCAGCATGCCGTGAAGGAGCCTGCCCGCGCACATGACGCCTGCGCCCACGCCGGTGCCGATGGTCACGTAGACGGCGTCCTCGAGCCCCTTGCAGCAGCCGAAGACCACTTCGCCGAGGCAGGCAACGTTCACGTCCGTGTCGTAGGCCACCGGAATCCCGAGGGCGTCGGCGAACGCGGCGCGAAGACCATGGCCTCGCCACGCGAGCTTGGGCGTCTGGAGGATGGAGCCGTAGCGCTCGTCGTTGGGGTCGACGCAGGTCGGGCCGAAGGCGCCGATGCCCAACGCGTCCACATCGCGGGCGGTGAACCACTCGATCATCTGCGGGACGGTCTCGGCGGGCGTAAGCGTCGGGGTCTCCATACGGTCGAGGACCTCGCCGTCGCCGGACACCACGGCACAGACCATCTTGGTCCCGCCGGCCTCGAGGGCGCCGAGCCTCATTTGCTTTTCGCTCATGTGATCCTCCTTACAAAGGGACGCCCGCAGTCATGGTCAACCGCGGGCGCCCATAACGTTGGCTTGTTTCGAGGCGACCCTACCTGGGCACGCGGTCCTGCCTTGCGGCAAACGGGGCGAGCACGGCATGCGGCTCGCTTTGGTACCAGTAGGCGACGGTGGAGATGTCGTCCTCGCGCTCGTAGAGCTTGATGTCGTCGTTGCCGAGGTCCTGGAACGTCACGCGCAGGTCCTCCTTGAACGAGATCGGGTCGGGAAGGTGCCACCTGTAGAGGCCGTGCCTGGGCAGCGCGTCGTCGTTGGTCGCGAGCATCGGGTTCGGGTTCGGCTTACCCGCGCTGAAGCGGTCGCGCGTGGCGTCGCGCGTCGAGCGGTACGGGTAGCCGGCGAACAGCGTGTTGAAGCACTGCGCCTCGGGCAGCGCGTGGGGCGGCCTGTCGAGGAAGGCCCAGGCACCGCCGAAGTAGTCCTCGGCTCCCGTCGAGGTGACCGTGGGGAACTCCTCGTCGCCGTCGAGGAAGAACTTCATCTCGCCCTCGCCCCACCAATAGCGCTCCAGGGCGCACAGGGCCATGTAGGTGCCGACGTAGTAGCCCTTGCCGCGCACGCCGTCGAGCACGGTGTAGTCGACGCCCCTGTGGGTGCTGCGCTCGCGGTTAAAGCGGGCGTGGAAGTACATGGCGTCGTCCGGCACGTCGGTGAGCGCGTAGTTGAACGTGTAGAAGATGTACTTAATGAACCCGGGGTGCTCGCTCGTAAGCGTGACCTTGGCGTGCTTCCTGAAGGGCATCTCGAAGTAGCAGTTCATGCCGCCCGTCGGGTTCACGCAGATGGGCATCGAGTTGACGATGGCGCGCTCACCGAAGCCGTTGCAGAAGAAGTCGCCGACAGGGCACTCGACCGAGGGGGTCTCCTCATCGTCCCAGTAGAAGCGCAGCACGAGGTCGCGCATGACGAAGCTGCCGGCGGCGGTCTTGTCGGGGACGGTCATCCAGATGTGGCGGATGATGCCGGGGCCCTCGATGTCCGCGAGCGTGATGGTCTCGCCGGACTCAAGGGGCACGCAGCACGATCCCTTGCGGCCGACACCGAGGTGGCTGGCCGACATGGCGGCGCGGCCCTTCTCGCCCGTGATGTTCTCGGGGGTGATGGCGCGGCTTTCCTCACCGCCGTGCATCCACACGTCTTTAAGGAACTCTCTCATCGTCGACCTCCTCTATTCGTCGTCTTCGCACTCGGCGGAACTGGCACCGTTCACGTAGACGATCTGCTGGCGCGCCTCGTCGACGAGGGCGTCGAAGTCGAGTTTCTCGTCGGGGCGCGCGAGCGCGACCGTCATGGCGAGCGGGAGGTTGACACCCGCGATCACGTGGATCCGGTCGGAGGCGAAGCGGGAGAAGCGCTGGTTCACGCTGCCGCCGAGCGCGTCGGTGAGGACGACGACCTCGTCAGTGCCCGAAAGCGCCGCCTCGACCGCCGCGTCGAGCCCCTCGCCGTTGTCGTTCACGTAGGCGCACACGGCGTTGACGGCGTCGCTCTTACCCGTAAGGAACTCGAGGGTGTCCTTGAAGCCCTGGGCGAGAAGGGAATGGCTCGCCACAACTATCTTTCTCATTGATTCACCAATCTCTTGGGTCGAAGCTAGGCAAGGATGCCGGCGGCGGAGGCGACCATCGCGAGGACGATCACCACGAGGATGAGGGCCGTCATGCTCGCGTTCTTCTTGGTAAGAAGGTAATACGCGCTTCCCGTGATGGCGGCGGGGATCATGGCAGGCAGGATCTTGTCGAGCAGCGGCTGAATCTCCATCGAGACGTCGCCGAAGCTGAAGCTAATCGGGCAGGTGACGCCGATGACCGAGGCGATGAGGCAGCCGACCACGGTGAGGCCGAGCACGGAGGCGGCGGCAGTGAGGTTGGGAAGCTTCTCGCTGAAGTCGGTGACGAGCTTCACACCCTGCTTGTAGCCGAACTCGAGGGCGTGCATGCGGACCCAGAAGATGGCCAGGATGAGCGCGAACCAGATGCCGGCTCCCACGGGGTTGCCCTCGATGGCCATATAGGCGGCGATGGAGCCCATGATGGTCGGGATCATGGTCATGAGCAGGGAGTCGCCGACGCCGGCGAGCGGTCCCATGGTGCCGATCTTCAGGTCTTGGACGGCGTCCGCCGCCGCGAGGCCGTCACGCTCCTCCATGGCCACGCAGGCGCCGAGGATGATGGCGGCGAGCCAAGGCTGGGTGTTGTAGTAGCGGAAGTGGTTGTTGAGCGCTTGCTTATAGTCCTCGTCGTTCGTGTAGATCTTCCTCAGGACCGGCGAGAGGGCGTAGGCGACTGAGGCGCCCTGCTGGGTCTGGTAGTTGAAGGTGCACACGCTCATGAGCCAGCGCCAGTTCGCGTTGCGCAGGTCCTTCTTGGTGACCTTGTAGCCGGAGGGCTTGCCCTCGGCGACGGCGGTGATGTTCTCGTTTTCCATGGTTACTCATCCTCTCCGATGAAGGCGTCTGCGGAAGCGTGGGCGGCGAGCTCGGTGTCCCTCTCGGCACGCTGGTAGAACGCGATCGCGAGGGCAACGCCGACGATGGCGGCGCCGATGATGGGCACGTTCAGGAAGGCCGAGAGGAAGAAACCGGCGAGCAGGTACTGGAAGTACTTGCCAGTGGGCATGTAACGCAGCAGCATCGCGATGCCGACGGCCGGGAGCATCTTGCCGGCGAGGGTGAGACCGGAAAGGAACCACTGGGGCATAACCTCGAGGAGCCAGTTGACAGCGGGCTGGCCGAGGGTCACGGAGACAAAGACGGGCAGGGCGGCGCACAGGCCGAAGAGCACGGGGCAGACCCACAGGATGGCGTTCATCTGCTTGAACTTGCCCTCGTCGCAGAACTTCTGGGACTTCTCGACGACGAAGCCGTTGAGGATCTTGACGATGACGTCGAGCTGGATGCCGAGCATGCCGACCGGCAGGCCGATGGCGAGGCCCGTGTCCGCGCCCAGGGTCACGCCGTAGGCGGTGGCGATGATGGCCATCGTGCCGTAGTCGGGAATCGACGAGCCGCCGAAGCCCGCGACGCCGAGCTGCATGAGCTGAATGGTACCGCCGATGACAAGGCCGGTCCTCCAGTCGCCCATGACGACGCCGGTGATAAGGCCCCAGAAGACGGCATAGTTGACGAAGATCATCGGGATGCCGTAGTAGTCCACGTGCTTGATGAAGGCCAGCAGGGTCAAAAGGACGACCTGTAGGATAGTGAAGTTGACCATGATCCCTCCTTAGATGAGGTCGGCGACGGAGACGGGCTTGTCGGCGGGCACGAACTGTGCCGTCACCTTGACGCCGCGGGCGATGAGCGCCTTGTAGCTCTGGACGTTCTCGGCGGAGGCATAGGCGCGCTGGGTGAGCTGGACGCCGCCCTCCTTGACAAGAGAGCCGCCGACGATCAGCGACGGGAGCTCGATGCCCGACTCGACCAGGTGAAGGATCGTCTCGGGCTCCTTGGCGATGACAAAGACCTTCTCGCGGTCGTACTTGCCCGCCGCGAAGTTCTTGAGCGCGGTCTGCTCGGAGATGATCGAGACGGCCATGCCCGCGGGGCGCGCCATCCTCATAGTGGACTTCAGGACCTCGTCGCCGGCGACCTTGTCGTCGATGACCATGACTCGGGTCGCGCCCGACACCGGGGCCCACTGCGTCACGATGATGCCGTGAAGCAGGCGATTGTCGATTCGTGCCATAACAACACTCATGTTTGCTCCTATCAAATGAAGTTTTACGTTCGGTACTGCCTCGGCGCTATCCGGATTCGCGCCGGGCAAGGGGTTATCGGATTATTGAGGACGCGCGGTCAGCTTGCGGCGGCGCGGGGAAGGTCACTCGTCGAGCAGGAGGTCCGAGGAGCCGAGGCGCTCTTCTCGCGCCGGGGCGGCGCTCACGCTTATGTAGTCGAAGACATATGCGATCTCGCTTACGGGAACCTCTACGCGATAGCGCGTCGAGATACTCGAGAAGCTCTGCCTGAAGGACTCGATGAAATCGGCACGCTCCTCCTCGAAGCGGTCCTGGCCAACGTAGGTCTCAATGGGGTTTCTGGTAACAAGGCGCTCGACGAGACAGCAGAGGTGGACGTAGAGCCCAATGATGGCGTTGCTGCCGATCTTCTCGCCTGTCCTGCGCTGAAGCTCGTGCACGGCGCTCTCGATCTCGTGGAATAGCCGCTCCGGGTCGAGGATGGTGATGGAGCGGATGACGTTCTGCAGCGTCATGTTCGAGAGCAGCTTCTCGTGGAAAGAAGAGAGCTCGGAAGCGTCAAGCCACCTGCCGAACACGGCATCGACCTTAGAGGCGGACGCCGTCGACATGATGTCCTCGAGGGCGACGAAGGGGATGGAGGCGACCCCGGGGTCTCCCGTGCCGATGACGGCGCAGACGCGGTGCTCGGAGAAAACGGCGTCGTTCGACCCGTTCGCGACGAGCTGCTTGAAGGGCCTCGTGAGCAGGCGCGCGCCTATGGTGCGCGGGAGGCTCTGCGAGACGAGCTGGCGTATCCTCTCCGCGGCGTCGACCCCGGACTCGGAGCAGAAGACGATGGCGTCCTCACGGTTGACGCGCTCGATCACCTTGCAGTGCGTCACGCACGCGGCAAGTCCATCGCCAAGAACCTCGGCGATGGACTTGCCGCCGAGCAGCCCGACCCCGATCTCGAGCGCAAGACCGGTAGAGACGTTGTTCACCACGCCGATAGTGGAGTCGGTAACGTTCTCGAGGGCCTTATAGGCCTCCTCCAAGGAGCCCATGTCGACGAGGAACACGACCCCGGTGCAGTAGGAATGGCGGTCGACGAGGTGCTGGAGCGGACCGACGATGTCCTTCAGCTGCTGGTCGTAGGGCATGTCGACAGCCTCGTACACATGCATGCCGAGCATACGGTTCGCCGCGTCGGCGATGCTCGTCGCCGTTGAGTAGCCGTGGGACAAGATGACGCAGAGCGTCCGAAGGGCCTTCGCATCGCGAGACTCCGATGCGACGCACAGCGTCAGAAGCGTCTTCGTGAAGTGATCGAGCGAGATTCCCAGCGCCCCTTCCACGTCTGCGGCGACCTGATCGGAGACACTCGAGGCAAACGGCAATTCGGAGGTCACGGCACCGAGGAGATGGGAGATTTGCTCCGCACAGGCAGACTTTCGCTTAGCCAGGCCGATACCCGGCCACAACTGCAGGCAAATCTCCTGGGCCAGTAGAAAAGCGACCTTCCTCGAAAGCTCGATGCCATAAGAAGAGCCTGCGTCGGCAAGGACCGCGCCCACGACGCGCTCGAAGGCGCGCGACCTCGAGGAGGCGACGCCGTGGTCGAAGATCAAGTGATCCTCAACGCCGCGCACAGCGGAGACAGCTTGCGAGACGAGCTCGGAGACAGAGAGCTCCCCGGCGCAGAATCGCTCATCGAGGGAGCACAGGGCATCGAGCGCCTGCTCGACCGGCCCTGTGCTCTCGGCGGCATCCAGGGACGCGTCGATCAGAACGCCATCGTCGGGCTGTTGATCGATCTGCGCGGAGGAGAGGAGCCCGCTGGGAAGAAGATACGGGCGAACGACGACGTAGTCGCCCTCGCGATTGAGGAACGCTTTGGCGCAGCAGTTCGTCACGCAGGCGCGCAAGCCGGCGATGTTATCGGAAAAGTCCGCGTTCACGAGGCAACGGTATGCGCCGCGGCTAATCTTCACATCAGAACCGATTCGGCACCCCTCGCTGCGCAGGAAGCTCAAGATGAGATCCTCGCGCTCCTCGGGGGTCCGCTCCTTGAGTGAGGGGACGCGGGCACAGATGGGCATTTTGCTGTAGGCCGAGGAAACCTTCAGGTCATCGGCGGAAAGCGTCGTCGAAAGAACGAGGCGAGCGCGCGGCGCATCCTGGGAGGCATCGAGCCCGAGGGCCGTCGCAAGGCAGTGCTCCATCGCAGAGGGAGAGAGTGCCTCGATGCCGTTGACAAAAACCACACCCCCGCGCGATTTCGCGATCGACTCGTCAAGAAGCCCGTTGAACGAGGCGGCGTCCGGGACCCCGGCGCAGTCGATGCGCACATAGGAGGAGTCGCGGGGCAGCAAGCCCTGGTTCTTGCCGTACTCGTACACAAGACGAGAAAGGAAAGACTTGCCGACACCCACGCCGCCGCTCAAGAGGATGGGCAGGCCGAACGGAGGGTACTGAACCGCAGCCTTGCACTGCTCGACAACGGAGCTGAGGCTCAGGTCAAAGCCCACGGCACGCGCGAAGTCACGGTGATCGGCGATTCCCGTCGCCTGGATGAGGTCGGCGAGCGAGGCGTACTCGCTTGCAGAGAGCTTTACCTGAAAACGCTTCTGGAACGCGCGGCGATGAAAATAACGGACAGGCCTGCCCGCCACCTTAACCACAAGGCCGGCGCGAACAAGGTCGTTGAGGTACTGGCTCGCCAGACTCCTGGAGATGATGAGCGTCTCGGCGATGTCGGAGGTGGACAGACGGGCAAGGTCGTCGAGCGAGACGGCAGAGGTGAGGGCCTCGAGATGCTCGAGAATCCTGTCCCTCATGTCGACGGGCTTCTTTGCCAAGCTGTCCTGTGCGGTCTTGTCCATGACTTCTTACCTCCTTGTACAAGGAGTATAAGGGGAACACAGAGAACGGAAGGGGGCGCGTGGGGGAATCAACAGCCCCGAGGAGAAGTTCACCACTTGAGGGACAGAAAACAACGGTCATTGAACATTCAGGGCCGACGCTCAACACTTCGGCTCGACACTTCGCTTTGGAAAGGGCCCTGCACGATGGTGCAGCCCTCCATCTCGCAGCACAGGTCGCCGAAGGTCGCGAGGATGCGCTCCTTCTGTTCCGCGGGCGAGACGACTCGGTGGGCAAGGTCCTCTCAAAAGGGGTCGTCCGACGCCGCAAGACCTCGATGACCGACTACCGCCTCGAGCAAGTGGCGGATTACCTCTGTACTATCGAACTTGCCTTGGTCAAGTACGAGGCCAAGGAGGACGGTGAGACGTACAACAAGTTCTTCGGAGGTATAGGCTCTTTCAAAAGGAACTGGTTCAAGCAAGCCCGCAGCAAGCGGATATAGGTGGCCTCGCGGTTTCGCAAGGAACGGCCAGCTCTCCTCTGGCGAGGAACACCGGGCGACGTGCCTCGAGCAGCGGAAGCTGAAGCGCAAGCAGAAGCAGCGCGGGCAATGATCGGTGCCGATATGGGCCCAGACGTGAACAGTGCTACGTCCCCTGTTCACGGGGCGCGAAACCGCAAAGGTTGCACAGAGGTTGCAAAATAAGAAGCCCCCGACCTGTTTTCGCAGGTCAGAGGCTTGAAATCAACGAATATCGTTTACTCCCACTCAATCGTCGCGGGCGGCTTGGACGTAATGTCGTAACACACGCGGTTTGCACCGGGAACCTCGGCCACGATGCGGCCGGAGATGCGGGCCAGCACGTCGTAGGGTAGCTTGGCCCAGTCGGCGGTCATGGCATCGCTGGACTCGACGGCACGCAGGATGATCGGGCGCTGATAGGTGCGCTCGTCGCCCATAACGCCAACGGACTTGATGTCGGGCAGAACCGCAAAGTACTGCCAGCAGCTGTGCTCGGAGTTGCGCTCGCCGGTCTGTTCAAACAGACGCTGGTTGTAGGCGTCGAGCTCCTCGCGCACGATGGCATCGGCGTTCTTGAGGATCTCGAGCTTCTCCTTATCGACCGCGCCGATGATACGGATAGCAAGACCCGGGCCCGGGAAAGGCTGACGGAACACGATGTGACCCGGCAGGCCCAGCGCCAGACCGAGCGCGCGGACCTCGTCCTTAAAGAAGTGGTCGAGCGGCTCGATGAGGTCGAAGTGCACGCCCTCGGGGAACGGGATCAAGTTGTGATGGCTCTTGATGGTGGCCGTCTTGCCACCCGTCTTGCGAGCGCCGGACTCGATGATGTCGGGGTAGATGGTGCCCTGAGCCAGGTACTTGACCGGCTTGCCATCGGTCTCGAGCTGCTGTGCCACGGCGAAGAACTCTTTCCAGAACTGCGTACCGATGATGCGACGCTTCTCCTCGGGCTCGGTCACGCCGGCCAAAAGCTCGGCATAACGGTCCTCGGCGTGGACGTGGATAAAGTCGACGTCAAACTGCTTGGTGAAGACCTCCTCCACCTGCTCGGGCTCGCCCTTGCGCAGCAGGCCGTGGTTGATGAACACGCAGGTCATCTGCTTGCCCACGGCACGAGCACCCAGCGCAGCCACGACGGAGGAGTCGACGCCGCCGGACAGGGCCAGAATCACGCGGTCGTTGCCGACCTTCTCGCGGAACTCGGCCGTCATGGTCTCGACCAGGTTGTCCATGCTCCAGTTGGGCTCCAGGCCGCAGATCTCAAACAGGAAGTTGCTCAGCAGCTGCTGACCGTACTCGGAGTGCTTGACCTCGGGGTGGAACTGCGTGGTGAAGATCTTGCGCTCGGGGCACTCCATGGCAGCAACCGGGCACACGTCGGTGCTGGCGGTAACGGTAAAGCCCTCGGGCACCTCGGAAACGGCGTCGCGATGGCTCATCCACACGGTCTGCTCCATGGGCGTGGAGTTAAAGAGCTTGGCGCCGGCCGTACGCGTAATGGTGGCGCGGCCGTACTCGCCCACCTCGGAGTGGCCGACCTTGCCGCCGAGCGTCACGGCCGTGATCTGATGGCCGTAGCAAAAGCCCAGGACGGGAAGGCCCAGGTCAAAGATGGCAGGATCGATGGACGGAGCGTCCTCGGCGTACACGGAGGCCGGGCCGCCAGAAAGGATGAGCGCGGAGGCGTTCATATCGCGAATCTCGTCGGCCGAGATGTCGCAGGGGACAATCTCGGAATACACGTTGAGGTCGCGGACGCGACGGGCAATGAGCTGACCGTACTGCGCACCAAAGTCGAGTACGAGGACCTTTGCGGAAGCCTTTTGATCCATGGTTTCCCCCTCTTGTTGGCGGGGAGCCGGTGCCCACCCGCGTGAATGAACGAAAATAGCTTTCATAGTGTACACGTTATATGGGGTTTCTCGCCCCTCGCAGCCATCAGCGCACGGCAAACGCACGACCTGGGCCCCTATTTGACGACAATTGAAGTATTACCAAACGTTGCAGATGATGCAATACGTTTGAACATTCACCGTCCTGTGCCACAATACTGCCGAACGACTCCGCCTCTGCGGCGGCAAATACGATAGGAATACCAGCATGAAGCGCATCCTTCTCATCGCCACGGGCGGCACCATCGCATCGACCGAGGACGGCAACGGCCTCTCCCCCGCCCTGACCGGTGAGGAGCTCGCCCAGAGCGTCCCCGAGATCTCGGGCCTCTGCGAGCTCAACGTCGTGCAGCCCATGAACATCGACAGCACCAATATGCGCCCGAGCGACTGGATGCGTATCCGCGACGTCATCTTCGAGGGTTATGCCGACCACGACGGCTTCGTGATTCTGCACGGCACCGACACCATGAGCTACACCGCAGCAGCGCTTTCCTACCTGATTCAGGACAGCCCCAAGCCCATCGTGCTCACCGGCTCGCAAAAGCCCATGGGCAATCCCTTTACCGACGCCAAGCTCAACCTGTACCAGAGCCTGCTCTATGCGCTCGACGAGCATTCGCACGACGTCTCGATCGTGTTTGGCGGCGTCGCCATTGCCGGCACGCGCGCCCGCAAGCAGCGCACCATGAGCTTTAACGCATTCATTAGCGTCAACTATCCGCCCATTGCCTACATCCGCAACGACCGCATCGTGCGCAACGGGCTCCACGGCACTCGTCAGGGCGAAAACCCGGTGCGTTTCTACGGCAGCATCGACCCGCGCGTATTTGTCCTTAAGCTTACGCCCGGCGTAAACCCGGGCGTCCTCGACGCCCTTGCCGATAGCTACGACGCCGTGATTCTGGAGACCTTTGGCATTGGCGGTATCCCCGAGTTTGGCGAGTCGGGCGAGTCGTTCCAAGAGGCAATTTTCCGCTGGGTCGATTCGGGTCGCACCGTCGTTATGACCACGCAGGTCCCCGAAGAGGGCCTCGATCTGGGCGTTTACGAGGTCGGCCGTGCTTACGCCGATCATCCGGGCATTCTGCGCGGCGACGACATGACCACCGAGACGCTCGTGGCCAAGACCATGTGGGCACTCGGCCAGTCACGCGATGCCGCCGAGATCCAGCGCCTGTTCTACAGCCAAGTCAACCACGACCGCATCCCGATGGTGTAATTCAGTTGTCGACGGGTATCCCCTATTCGATACCCTCGAGAAGTTCTGACACCGTCATGCCAAGTGCGGGCGCGATCTTAAATAGAACCTTGAGCGTGAAATTTGCCGTCCCATCTTCGATTCGGTCGAGGTAGGGTCGGCTGATTCCTGTCGCCACACAAAAATCAACCTTGGAGATACCAAGGTCCCTGCGTGTCTCTTCGACCCGCCTGCCAAGAATCTGTTTCGCACGTTCGTCCATGCAGCCGAGTTTGAAATGGAGCCGAACATAAACGTAAACTATAGTTTACGTTTTGCCGAATACACAGGAGTTTTCTATGTCGGGTTCTTCGGTCCGCATGTACCGAGCCACGCTTCGCACAAACAGCGCGCCGCCCAAGCTCGTCGTCGTTGAAGCAGAATGCCTTTCGCCCGATGAGCGCACAGCATTTGCATTGCTATCAAGTCGCGTCGCCGCCGTTCTGGTCCCTTGCCCGGCGCAAGGTGAACTTGCCATCCAATGCCAAGCGCACAGCTGCTCGCTCAATCAGACTGCCGTAATCGCAACCAGCCAACACGGTCTGCCCCTTCTCCTGGAAGCCGGTATCGCACTTGCCCTTCGCGGCGCCGGATACGAAAACGAGGCCGCCGCCGACATGGTCTTTAAACCACGATCGAGCGGCGGCCTCGCAGCAGCCATTGAATATGCGTGCAGGCTCGTTGCCTAAAAGGACAAGCTAGAAACCAAAGCCAAGGCCCGTTCCAGTAATCGCCGAATACATAAAGTAGACGTTGATTACGTTGAGGAACACGCCCGTGATGCAGCCGTTACGCAGGTAGCGCTCGCACGCAAGACGTGCCATCACAGCGGAGTCCTCGTTGTTTTTTGCCTGGCGTCCCGCCGTAAAGTACGTCGCCACGCTCAGCAGCAGGTTGAGCACCGGCAGTGCCAGCAGCTCGTAGCTCTTACCCCAGCGCGTCACCTCGCCGGCTGCGTTAAACTTCGTTGCCACCTCGGGGCCAATGTTGGGGATAACACACGCTGCAACCACCAGCGGAATCACCGCAAGTACGAGCAGCGCAATACCCATGTAGCCAGCTTTTTTGCCATATTTAAACATATGCGTCGTCCTTACACGTTAAAGCGGAAGTGCACGACGTCGCCATCGGCCATGACATAGTCCTTGCCCTCAATGCGCAGCTTGCCGGCGGCCTTGGCGCCCTGCTCGCCGCCGAGCTCGATGTAGTCGTCGTAGCCAATAACCTCGGCCTTAATAAAGCCGCGTTCAAAATCGGTGTGGATGACGCCGGCGGCCTGCGGGGCGGTCGCGCCCTGACGAACCGTCCAGGCCTTGACCTCCATCTCGCCGGCCGTAAAGAACGACTGCAGGCCGAGCAGCTTATAGGCCGCCTGCGCGAGCACGTCCAGACCGGGCTGCTCCAGGCCCAGGCTCTCCAGGTAGTCGGCAGCGTCCTCGGGATCGAGCTCGGAAAGCTCGGCCTCGATCTTGGCGCAGATGGGCAGCGGCTTGACACCATCGATGGGCGCCAGGTCCTCGTTGAGCATATCCTCGTCCACGTTGGCCACATACAGGATGGGCTTCATGGTGAGCAGGAACAGGCCCTTGGCGGCAGCACGCTCCTCGTCGGTCATCTCCATGGATGCGGCGCGCTTGCCCTCGTTGAGCCAGGCAAGCAGGCGCTTGGCCGCCTCGAACTTAGGCATGAGCTCCTTGTCGCGCTTGGCCTCCTTCTCGAGCTTGGGCAGTTGCTTCTCGAGCGTGCCCATGTCGGCCAGGATGAGCTCGGTCATGATGGTGTCGGCATCGCCGGCGGGATCGACGAACTCGCCCGTGCGGCCCACCTCACGCATGACGTTGGGGTCCTTAAAGTAGCGCACGACCTCGCAGATGGCATCGGTCTCGCGGATGTTGGCCAAGAACTGGTTGCCCAGGCCCTCGCCCTCGTTAGCGCCCTTCACCAGACCTGCGATGTCGACAAACTCGACCGTCGCCGGCACAATGCGGCCGGGGTTGACGATGTCGGCGAGCTTTTGCAGGCGGCTATCGGGCACATCGACGATACCCACGTTGGGGTCGATCGTGGCAAACGGGTAGTTGGCGGCAAGGCCGGTCTTTTTGGTAAGCGCGGTGAACAGCGTCGACTTGCCCACGTTGGGCAGGCCCACGATACCGATGGAAAGGGACACGACAGCTCCTTTTGGTACAGGTACTTCAAACTCCATAAGTATAGCGCCGCCGCAGCATCCGGGCGAATCCGGACACCGCGGCGGCGCAAATGAAGCAGAGATGCGTGAGAGTTCGAGACAGCAGTCCTTACTTAAGCTCGGGCCAGAAATCCTTGTTGGCCTCGATGAGCTCGTCCAGGATCTGCTTAGCAACGCTTGCCGAAGGAATGGTCTTGGAGAGCGTGAGTGCCTGCCAGAGCTTCTGGTAGCTGCCCTCGACCCAAGCCTGGACAACGAGCTTCTCGACGGAAACCTGCTGCTCCATCAGGCCCTTCTGGAACTGCGGGATCGGGCCCTGGCAGATCTTCTCAAAGCCGTTGGAGCCAACGATGCAAGGCACCTCGACCATGGCCGTCGGGTCGAAGTTGGGCACAGCACCATCGTTGGGGACAATCAGCAGGAAGCGCTCGAGCGTGTTCTCGGCCAGCGCGCAGGCAAGGTCGACGATGTAGTTGGCGTGTACGTCGGGCTCAAAGCCGCCGTCCTTGGCAGTACCCTTGGCGATGATGTCGCGGCAAGCGCCAAAGACCTTCTTCTCGCGGCCGTCCATAACCTCATTGGCGCGAGTGTAATTGGGGTCAGACGTCTCGACGACATAGTCCGGGTACAGGTAATACTTGAGGTAGGTATTGGGAATCGTCTCGGGATCGACAGCATAGACATCCTTGGCCTTGCCGAAGGTGTGAATCCAGCTCTCCTCGACATGCTGCTCCTTACCGGCCTCGTGCTCGATGCCGTCCAGGTAGCCGTTCTTAGCCATGTGCTCCTTAATCTGCGGCATGAGGTCGTTGCCGTCCTTGTCGTAGATCTTGCTCCACCAACCAAAGTGGTTGAGGCCGTAGTAGCTATACTGCAGCTCGCGACGATCCTTGATGCCGCACATACGGCTCATCTTATCCATGAGGTCGATCGGCATGTCGCAGATGTTGATGATACGGCTGTTGGGGCGCAGCACGCGGCAGGCCTCGGCGACGATGGCCGCGGGGTTGGAGTAGTTGAGCATCCAGGCGTTGGGGCTGTACTTCTCCATGTAGTCGAGGATCTCGATGACACCACCGATGGAGCGCATGCCGTAGGCGATACCGCCGGCACCGCAGGTTTCTTGACCAACGCAGCCGTACTTGAGAGGAATCTTCTCGTCGAGCTCACGCATGGCGTACAGGCCAACGCGGATGTGAGCGAGGACGAAGTCAGTACCGGTAAAAGCGGTCTCGGGGTCGGTGGTGTAGTTGAACTCAACCTCGGGGGCGTTCTCGTGGAAGTAGATCTCGCAGGCCTTGGCCACGGTCTCCTGGCGCTCGGCGTTGTTGTCGTAGAAGGTCACCTTGTTGACCGGGAAGCGGTCGCGCTCCTCAAGCAGCATCAGGGCGATGCCCGGGGTGAAGGTAGAGCCACCGCCGGCAATGGTCACGGCATAGTTTTTCTTGGACATGATGTCCTCCTCATTCTGGCCGCTTGCTCAATCCATCCCCGTACGCGGCCTGCACGGTTTGGAATTGTTACCTAGAAGTGGAGTTTTTATCTCCAGAATCGGCCTTGCGGTGCATACCGGCTCTGCAAGGCCGATTGTTTCGATAGACGATGGTTTACAGAAGACTCTCGAACTTCAGAAGACTCTCGAACTTCTCGCGAACCTGCGGGACGGTAAGGCCGATGATGACCTGGATTGACTGACCTTGGACCACCAAGCCATGCGTACCGATCGCCTTGAAGGAAGCCTCGGGTGCAACGACGCTCTTGTCCTTGACGTTAACGCGCAGACGAGTAGCGCAGTTAGTTACATCGATGATGTTATCCGTGCCACCGAGCAGATCGAGGATGTTCTCGGCAAGCACCAAGCGCTCATCATCTTTACTCTGGGCGACCGATTTGCCAGCAGCAGCACCGCTCTGCTTTTGCTTGTAGTCGGCCTTGGACTTGAGCTCGACCTCAACATCATCATCCTCGCGACCGGGGGTCTTAAAGTCGAACTTGACGATCAGGAAACGGAAGACCACGACCCAAAGAGCGGTAAAGCACAGACCGACAAGGATGGAGATGGCGTACTGCAGACCGTGTGCGGCCCAAAGGGGCAGCCAGTCCCACGAGAGCATCGAGATGATGCCGCCGTCGAAGATGCCAACGACGCCAAGGAGGTTTTGAGCCATGCAGCCAAGCGCTCCGAGCACGCAGTGGACGACGAACAGGCCGGGCGCGATGAACAGGAAGGTGAAGTCAAGCGGCTCGGTAATACCGCAAAGCATAGCGGTAAGGGTGACGGGAATGAGCAGAGCCTTGACGCGCTGCTTGCGCTCGGGTTTGGCGGTCATATAGAACGCAATGGCGACGCCAAGCGAGCCGAAGACTTTAGTCCAACCAGGGCAGGTATAGGCAGCCCAGGGTGCGGCATCCTTAAGAGCAATGCTCGGATCGGCAGCCAGTTGGGGCAGGATGTTGGCCCAAGCAGCAAAGATGCCGCCGTTGACCGCCGCGTTGTCATAATAGAACGGCGTATAGATAAAGTGGTGCAGGCCTGTAGGGATCAACACGCGCTCGAAGAAAGCAAAGACGCCCACGCCAAACGTACCGGCGGAAAGGATGAATCCCTGGAAGGCGGAGATAGCAGCCTGAACATGCGGCCACACCAGGCAGGCGATAAGAGCGACCGGAACCATAACGAAGAAACCGATCATATAGATGAACACGGAGCCCGAGAACACGCCCAGCCACTCAGGGAGTTCGGTGTCGAAGTACTTGTTGTGAAGCATCGTGGCGATACCAGAAATGATAAGCGCGCCCATGATGCCCATATCAAGCGTTTTGATGCTTGCGATAGTGGCAAGACCAGTACCGCTGCCCGCCTCGACAGAGTAGTCGACCCCAAAGACAGGGCCCCACTGCCCCAAGATTGTGCTTACAAAGTAGTTGAAGGTAAGGTAGATGGCCAAAGCCTCCATGCAGCAGCGAGCGTTCTGCTTGTTCGCGAGCGAGATTGGCAACGCTACGCAAAACAGCAACGGCATCTGGTTAAAGAGCGTCCAACCACCCTGGAGCAGCACATTCCAGCAATCAAACCAAAGATGGCCCGCAGTGGCCATCTCGCCAAAGATCGCCTCGGTGGTAAACAACGTACCCAGGCCGACGACGATTCCGGAAAATGCGAAAAGAATTGCAGGCGTGTACATTGCACCGCCGAAACGTTGTATCTTTTGCATCATGACGGGGAATCCCCCTCTCTTCATTCGGAGCGCTGCGGTTTTGGCTTCACTCGAGACCGCAGACGCGCCGTTTGCGTGTACCTCGTGCAATAGGACGGGTGGGCCCGCTTCCCTGACTTCTTGCACTTACGTTTTATCACATGACTTATCTAGACAAGTTAGCGTAAAGACTACGGTCGGTAAACGGTCGATTATTGGCCGTAAACGGTATATGTCCAGTATTTCGCCTGCTAAATCTGACATAGCTGATGGCTGCATTTTAAATTTCTTTTCTACTTGTCTAGATGTGCTTGTCTATATCTATAGACATGCCTATACTTCATTACAACATTCACCGCCACGTTAAGGAGTCACCATGAAAAGCGCGGTCTTCTATGGAAAGCACGACCTCAGAGTCGAGGAATCGGCAAAGCCGGCCGTGGGCAGGCGCGACGTCCTGATCAACGTCAAAGCTTGCGGCGTCTGCGGTACCGACGTGCATATCTATGAAGGCGACAAGGGTGCAGCCGACGTTACCCCGCCCACGATCCTTGGTCATGAGTTTGCGGGCGTTGTCGAGGCCGTGGGCAGCGACGTCGCTGGCTTTAAACCAGGCGATCGCGTGTGCATCGACCCAAACCATCCCTGCGGCTGCTGCGAACCCTGCCGCGACGGAATCAACCACTACTGCGAGCATATGACCGGTTACGGCACCACCGTTAACGGCGGCTTTGCCGAGTACTGCTCCGTCGATATGCAGCAAGTCTACAAGTTGGGCGATCACACCAGCTTTGAGCAGGGTGCTATGACCGAACCCGTCGCCTGCTGCCTGCACGGCATCGATATGTGCAACATCAAGCCCGGCAGCACAGTTGTCGTTATCGGCGGTGGCATGATCGGTCTGCTCATGATGCAGCTCGCCAAAAACGCCGGCGCCACCAAGGTTGTCTTGCTTGAGCCTGTCGAAGGCAAGCGCGAGGTTGCGCTCAAACTCGGCGCCGACCTGGCAATTGATTCCATCCACGAGGACGTCCCGGCCCGCCTGAAGCAGGAGGGCGTCGGCAACGTCGACGTTGTAATCGAATGCGTCGGCAAGCCCGTCACCATCGAGCAGGCCATCCAGATCGCCGGCCACAAGGCTACGGTCATGATGTTCGGCCTCACCAAGCCCGATGAGACAATCACCGTCAAGCCCTTCGAGGTCTTCCAGAAGGAGCTTGTGCTCACCTCGTCCTACATCAACCCTTACACACAGCGTCGCGCGCTCGAGCTCATCGACTCTGGCAGGCTCGACGTATCCTCGATGGTCGCCAAGGTGGCTTCCCTCGACGAACTCGGCGCCATCCTGTCAGACCCGGCCCTGCGTGCCATGGGCAAATATATAATCGACCCCAGCAAGTAAATCGCTTGACACCTGCGCGGGCGGCCCTCATCCACCGCTCGCGCACCCAGCTCTAGGAGACCGTCATGGCGCGAGCCATCTTCCAAACTATTTATGACAACGTGAAGCAGTCGATTGACGACGGCACATACGCCTATCAGAGTTATCTGCCTTCGGAGACTGAGCTCACGCAGCTGTTTGACTGTTCGCGCATGACGGTCCGTCGCGCCATCTCGATGCTTGCGGCAGATGGTTACGTGCTCCCCCAGCAAGGCAAAGGCATGCGCGTCATTCGCAACATCAGTGACGAGACGAGTCGTGGCGGCGGCGGACTCGAGACCTTTAAGGAAATCGCAGCCAGCCGAGGCTTTGAGCTCAAAACGGTTACCACTGTCTTTGAGCTCCTCGTTTGTAGCAAGGCACTCTCCAGGATTACCGGGTTTCCCGAAGGCTGCGAGCTCACGCGCGCCAAACGCATCCGTTATGCAAACGGACATGCCGTGTGCTCCGACGACTCCTATTACCTAAGCTCACAGGTACCGGGACTGACACCCGAGATTGTCAACGATTCGATTTATCGTTACCTCGAAGAAGATCTTGGCATTAAGATTGCCACGGGCAAACGCGATGTAACGATTGAGCATCCCACGCCCGAAGATGCGCGCGTGCTCGATCTCGACGACTTTAACGCACTCGCCGTTATACGCGGACAGACCTACAACGCCGACGGCATCCTTATGGAATACACCGAGACAAAGCAGGTTCCCAGCTTCTTTTTACTCCACGAAACGGTCACCCGCCGCAATAACGGCAGCGAGACCCATCAGAGCAGCATGGGCTAACCATCTATTAGTTGCGGTGGAATAGTTCCTAGAATGGCCAGCTTAAGGGCAAAACGGGAACTATTCCACCGCAACTTTTTTGGCCGGTGGGGCAGTACCTGTCCCACTGGCCATCATTTACGCTCTTTTAGCTAGTCCGCGAGCTTCTCCACCTGATCGAGCATCTTACCGAGCTTAGCCTTTGCCTCGGCCTTGACCTTCTCCGCTTCTTCGTGGGCCTTGGCCTTCTGAGCGGCCTTTTCCTCGGCCTCGGGGTCAACAACGACTAGATTGGACGCATCGTGCTCGACCAGCTTGAGCGCATGCTCGGGGCACACCTTGACGCAGGCTCCACAACCTAGGCAATACGTGGACTCCAACGCAAAGCGGCCGCTTCCCACCAAATCGCAGGCAAACGTGGGGCACACGTTGACGCATTCGCCGCACGACGTGCACTTGTCAAAATCGCATTCCGGCGTGCTCACCTGCATGTTCTGGGCAAGCTCGGGATGGTTCTGCAGCGTCGAGAGCACCAGTTGGCGCCCGTGCGTGAGCGAACGGCGACGCTTGGTCGTCGTGGTGCCGCACATGGTGTTGAGTGTGCGCTCGAGCTGCGTGATCTGGTGACGGTGGGCCTTCAACTTCTGCGTCACCGAAGCCAGTGCCGCAGTCGCCGGGTTGAGCTTGGTCACCGTCAGGCCCGTGGTGCGGGCAATCTTTTCCATGTACTCCTTGCGTTCGTACTCGCGAAGCTTATGGCACTTGAGGCTCTTGGGGTCGACCTCCAAGCCCATACCCGTGCCGGACCACTCCTCGGCCTTCGCAATCGCCTCGCCCAGAATATCCTCACCGCCGGTGTTGCGGCATTTATCGCACACGCCCAGCGGCAGGTACACACTCACGTTGGGATAGTCCGCCAGTACCGAGAACCAAGTCTCGGCCGTAATATCGCCCACGCAGGCAACGACGACCTCGTTTTCGCGCGGCATGCGCTTGAGGGCGCGCGTGCAGGTGACGTAGGCGGTCTCGTGGCTCGTAGCGGCAGAGACGATATCGTCATACAGGTTTTTAGGCGCCAGGCGCGGCGAGATAATCGCCTCGGTCGGGCAGGCAGCGGCGCACAGACCGCACTTGCGGCAGGAGTCGAGGATCTCAATGGCGTCTTCCTCGACCTCGATAGCGTTGACCGGGCACACGTCCATGCACGCGGTGCAGCCGCTCTTTTCGTTTTTGCAGGTCAGGCACGGAATGGTATTGCCGCGCGGGCGCTCCTTGTAGTCGGCAGGATTCCACTGCGGCGCCGACGGATCGAGTGCATCGGTCACGCCGCCAAGCGGGTTTTTAAGAAAGTCGAAACCCTTGCTGATCTCGATAATGTCATCAAACAGATCGTGTTCCTGCGCCATGCGCGGCCCCTCCCTGAGCAGTGCAAACAAGCAAGAGATAATGATACGCTATCGGCCCGTGCCTCGGGCAAATTACACGCGGAGCACCTTTGAGGCAAATAGTCTATGGCTTATCTCCGCCTCGATTGCACAAGGTCAATCAAGCGCCAAGCTATGCCTCGCACATGAGCTGCACGAGCTTTTGTTTGGTCACCTTGGCCTGTTCGTTAGCCAAATTGCGTTCGTTTCTAAAGGCCGCATCTGCAACGCTCATCAGGTCGGCATCGGAAATCTCGTCAAGGCCCAGCTCCTCGAGCGTCGTCGGCAGACCGACGCGCTGGCAAAACTCGAGCACCTGATCAAGCTCGGGTGCACGCTCCAGGCGCAGCTGCACCACCAGGCCAAACGCTACGGCCTCACCATGCATGGCCTTGCACTCGGGCAGAATCGTCAGGCCGTTGGCGATGGCATGGGCAAGCGCTAGGCCACCGCTCTCAAAGCCAACACCCGAGAGCAGAATATTGCACTCGATCAGGCGCTCAACCGCCGGCGATATACGACCCTTTTTGAGATCACGCTTGGCAGCGACGCCGCACTCCATGAGTGTGTCATAGCAGGCACGAGCCGCAACCAAGGCCAAGTGTCCCGGCGCGCCACCGTGTTCGTTGACGCCGTGCGCCGCGGCGCACGAACGCGCCTCGAAGTACGTTGCCAGCGCATCGCCCATGCCAGCGACCGTCATACGCAGTGGGGCCGCCGCGACCACGTTGGTATCGACCACGACCAGGTCCGGATTCTTCTCGAGCATCAGGTAGCGGTCGAACGACCCATCCTCGTGATACAGCACCGAAATCGCACTGCACGGACCGTCCATCGACGCCGCCGTGGGACATACGCACAACGGCAACTCGGCATAAAACGCAACGGCCTTGGCGATATCGAGCATCTTGCCGCCGCCAATACCCACCACCATGTCGCAATACTCAGCCCGGGCTTCCTTAGCCATTTCAACAACGGCCTCTTCCGTACACGGACCGTTATAGATCTTAAAGAACGGCTCGCTTAGATCTTCGTCCAAAAATCCATCGACGATCTGCCTGCACAGCCGATCCTCGGTGCCCTGGTCAAACAGGACATAGGCAGCGCAGCCCAACCATGACAAATACCTGCCCTGACGCGAGAGCTCACCCGGCCCCTGAACATACCGACCGGGACCGCCATAAACCATGGGAAGCGCCATACGAGAATCCGCCCTTTCATCAACAACAATTGGTGCAAAGCAACCTGACCCCTTTGCACCATAGCAAAAAGGGGCAAAGCCATCTGCTGGCTTTGCCCCTTCCTTAGCTTGATTTACTCATCCATGAGATAGTAGTGACCCAGTGCGTCGGCACCCAGGATGGCGTTGGCGACCATCTCAGGCGTCACCTCAAACGGCATGTTGCACATGGTGTCCTCAGGCGCGCACGCGGCCTCGGCAACAATCATGGCCTGCTCGCGCGTAAGCTCGGCAACGCCAAGTTCCTTCATCGTGACCGGCAGGCCCAGCTCAATGCAGAAGCCCAAGACTTCCTCGAGCTTCTCGGTCGGGGCATCCTCGAGTACCAGCTGGACGATAGTGCCAAAGGCGACCTTCTCGCCGTGATACATGCTGTGGCACTCGGGCAGCATCGTCAGGCCATTGTGGATGGCATGAGCAGCAGCGAGGCCCGAGCTCTCAAAGCCAATGCCCGAAAGCAGCGTGTTGGCCTCAATGATGTGCTCGACGGCAGGCGTGAGCGCACCCTTCTCCAGCGCAACCTTGGCCTTGACGCCATCGGCCATAAGCGTCTCGTAGCAGAGCTTGGCGAGCGCCAGACCAGCCATACCGCCCTTGCCGCCGGCGCAAGTGCCACCGTCGGCATCGTGCGTCGCCTGGGCCTCAAAGTAGGTTGCGAGCGCATCGCCCATACCGGAAACCGTCAGGCGCACCGGGCTCGCCGCGATAACCGTCGTATCCATCAGGACAATGTTGGGGTTTGCCTTAAGGAACAGGTACTTATCGAACTGGCCGTCATCGGTGTAGAGCACCGAAAGTGCCGAACACGGGGCATCGGTCGAAGCGATGGTGGGGCAAATGATAACCGGGGACTCCAGGTAATAGGCAACGGCCTTCGCGGTGTCGAGGATCTTGCCGCCACCGACACCGACGATGATGTCGCAACCGTTGTCGCGAGCGAGCGCAACCAGGCGATCGACCTCGCCCTTGGAGCACTCGCCGTTAAAGTCCTCAAACAGCAGCTCGGCCTTAGCCTCGGCAAAGCCGCCCTCGATCTTGGCACCAACGCGCTTCTTGCCCGAAGGCGTCACGATGACGAGGGCCTTAGCGCCGAGCGGCTCGACATAGGAGCCGAGCTTGGCGAGCTCGTCCGGACCCTGGATGTACTTGCTGGGGCTATTGAAAATTGCAGCAATAACTATCCCATTCTCTAAAAGAAAAAAGAAAGGGGCTCCGTACGGATACGTGCGGAGCCCCTCGTTACGATAACAAGAGTCGATTAGAAATCGATGTCGGTGTCGTAGTAGCAGGCCTTGAGGATCTTCTCGAAGTCGGCAGCCTTGGTCTCACGCGGGTTCTCCGGCGTGCAGGCGTCCTGCTCGGCGTTCGCGGCGATCTCGGGCAGCTTGGCGAGGAACTCCTCCTCGGAAACCATCTGCGGGTTCTCGGCGTCGACCTTCACGCCACCATTCGCGTAATCCTTGATGGACTGCGGAATGTTGAGCTGGTCGTTGAGGTCGCGAATCTTCTGGACGAGCGCAGCGATGAGCTCCTCGTTGGTCTCGCCGGGAAGGTGCAGGATCTCCTTGGCCACGTATGCATAACGCTCGGCAGCACGCGGGTCCTTGGAGTTCCACTGGATGACCTTGCCCAGGTACATGGCGTTAGCAGCACCGTGGATGATGTGACCATTCTCAAAGGCTGCACCGGTCTTGTGAGCCATGGAGTGAACGATGCCCAGCAGGCCCGAGGAGAAGGCGATACCGGCGATGCACTGAGCCTCGTGCATGTGCTGACGGGCCTCATGGTCGCCAGCATAGGACTTGGGCAGCCACTCGACGATCTCGCGGATGCCGTGCAGAGCGTTGGCGTCGGTGAACATAGAGGCGCAGGTGGAAACGTAGGCCTCCATGCAGTGGGTCAGAGCGTCCATGCCGGTATGAGCGCACAGCTTGGCGGGCATGGTGTAGGTGAGCTCGGGGTCGACGATGGCGACATCAGGAGTGATGTTGAAGTCGGCCAGCGGGTACTTGATGCCCTTGGCGTAGTCGGTGATGACGGAGAAGGCAGTGACCTCGGTAGCGGTGCCGGAGGTAGAGGAGATGGCGCAGAAGTGAGCCTTCTGACGCAGCTCGGGGAAGCTGAACGGCTGGATGATGTTATCGAAGGACTCCTCGGGATACTCGTAGAAGACCCACATGGCCTTAGCGGCATCGATGGGCGAACCGCCGCCGATGGCGATAATCCAGTCGGGCTCGAACTCGCGCATGGCCTCGGCGCCCTTCATGACCGTCTCGATGGACGGGTCGGACTCGACGCCCTCGAACAGCTTGACCTCGAAACCGCCTTCCTTAAGGTCGGCCTCAACGTCCTGCAGGAACCCGCCGCGGCGCATAGAGCTGCCGCCAGAAACGATGATGGCCTTCTTGCCCTTGAGGTTCTTCACCTCGTGGCGAGCGCCCTCACCAAAGTACAGATCGCGAGGATTGGTAAAACGTCCCATACTGTGCCTCCTAAACAAGCCCCTCTTAGACTTGCGTATATAACGGAGCACCCAATTGGCTCCGTTAGGACCGGTTTGCGCGTTGCCGGCGACGACAATGCGCGATGTCCAAACGTCTCAACGCTCAGACAAACATTATTTTACCGTTCTGGTTGGTCAGTTATTCACCTAAAGCCGATAATGGTGAAACGTTTTTTCTATCCCTAAAGACCCTTGTGGGGCATTCATACTCCCAAGCTGGGCAAACGTTTTATCAGGGTTGACCACATATCCCGGGCAGGACTGTGCCCCTCCAAAATGTGCCCCGTTCGCCGCCAAAAATCGACCGTTTACGGCACTGTGATACCACTCGGTCGTCCAAGGTGCCGACATTTGTGCGACATCCGTCTTCGTGGTGCAAAGGTGCAAGTCCAAGTGCGACACCCCCGGTGTGCCACATGCGGGTAAACTAGAACCTTATATAGAGATGATTTGAACCCTAACCGCAGCAAAGGAGGCCCCATGGCATTCGACCCCATTCAAGAGGATTGCCATCGCCTCGTTCTTGAGGCCTTGCGCCGCGACAATATTCCACTCACCGACGGCCCCGCCGTCGAGCGTCTGATGGAGCAATTCACCCGCAACCCCGCACCGCTCATCGTGCACGACCGCGACCGCGCCGGGCATCTGATCGCCAAGGTGGTCGAGGCCGTCGACTACCGCATTCCCTTTATCCCCGACGATGCCCAAGCCGAGCAGGAAGAGGCAGCCGCCGAGAACATGCTCCGCGAGGCAGCCGCGCTCGATCCGGCCAACTGGGATGCCCAGCGCATGCTGACGGCGCTCACCGCCGAATCCAACGAGGAATACGTACAGTATCTGGTGTCCAAGTGCGACGAGGTGGAGCACGACCTGGCGCTCAAGATTGCCTCGGCACAGGACCCCTACGAGCGTGAGGCCGCAGGCGACCTGACCCGCCGTCCCTACCTGCGCTGGCTTGCCGCCTTGGCATCGCGCGCGCTCATTAGCGGCCGCTACCGCATGTCGCTCGAAGCCGCGAATCGCAGCCTGGACTTTGCGCCCAACGACCCCGCCGGCGTCCGCCATACTGCGATGCTTGCCATGGCAAAGCTTGAATACCCTGCCGAGGAGCTCAAGCGTTTTCGCTCCGCCCACTCCGTACCCTATCTTGCCAACACGCCGCTGCGCCGCCGTCCCAAGGACGCAGAGCGCGACTTGGACCCGTGGACGCTCATCGCACTGATGAGCGCAGCCTGGCGCGAGCTGGATTACGAGGGCGCCGAACACTACCTGCGCATCCTGGTGCGCTTATGCCCGCACGCAGCCGAGGCGCTCTACTTCCAAACCGAGTTTCCCGATGGCGTCTATGCGCGCGTCAACGTAGGTCCGGGCTCCACCGATGAGCTTGTCCTTGCCCTGTCCGAGGCGACGCCGGTGCTGCAGGAGGGCCTGGGCGCGCCCGACAACGCCAGCTTTGCCGCCTGGGTCGCCACCAACGACATCGTGCGCTCTCAGATCGACGAACGAATCCTGCGCGCGGCCGAACAGGGATTGCCGTTTAAGGGAGGAGACCTCTAATGGATCCGAGCGTCTACATCCCCGCCTATCTGGAGCGCACCTATCTGGCGTCGCACCCCGAACTCACCGATGCAGCACGCGAGCTTGTCCATAACGACATCAGCGCAAACCCTCACAAGTATGCGCAGACCGAGCATGCCCAAGCGCTGCTGTCCTATGCCGGCGTTCATCGTCATTTGCTTGACGAGCTTCGCCGCATCGAAGACATGGGCAGCGACGAGGAGTTTGAGCAGACGCGCAACCGTCTGTTCGACGATATGCGCGATGAGCTGCTCAAGATCGTCCGCGTCGATGCACTTGCCGTCGATGCGCAGTTGCTCGCCATCATCCTGGCGGACACGCCCGTCGATGCCTGCCTGGGCGACCTGATGAAGCTCGAGGCGAGCACGGCCGACTACCTGCAACAGAGCGTGCCCGGGTTTGATATGGAGGCTCCGCACTACTGGGCCAATAATGTTTTGGCCGACGGTGTCACCGCAGCAGACCTTACCGTGAGCGAGCCGGCGCTTATTGGCTGGCTTCACACGCTCGAGGCCATCTCGCAGCTGTGCATGGCGAGCGCTCGTTACCGTGCTGCTGCCAACTACGCCCGCCGCGTCCTTAAGGCAGAAGGTTATCCCACCCGAGCTGCCGGCACCGTGTTGCTCGCCCTCGCCCGCTTGGAAGACCAGGACGGCTTTTTTGCCTTGGCACATCAGCTCGAGGAGCAGGTGGGAGCTGATGCACTCGAGAACTCCCCCTGGTACCTGCTCGCCCGCACGATTCTGCTGTTCAAAACAAGCAAGATGCGCCCGGCGACGCGCGCGCTGCGTGAGTTCGCTAACCGTTGCGAGGGCGGCGCGTTCTTCTTGCTGAACCCCATGTACCAGACGCCGTATCTTCCCTGCCGACCCGAGCCGCGCGACCCCTGGGACCTCTCGCACCAGGCCGTCTGGGAAGCCGACGGCATTATCTCGGACACCCCCGACTTTGCCCCCTGGGCCAACGCCTGCGAAGATGTATCGCAGCTTGCCCAGGAATTTGCGCGCCGCTACGGCTTTTAGCGACGCGATTGCCCCGACCATGTCATCTATGTTAGGAACGGCTTCATGAACCTCCGCTCATCTCTCGCCTGCACCTCGAGCGATATCGCCCGCTGGGGGCTGCGCTCCGTCCTCAAACGCCAGGGTGGCGTGCTTCCCGGCCGTATCGCCATGAAGATCGACCCCGAGCTGCTAAGCGACCTCGCAAGCCTAGTCGACCGCAGCGTGGTGATCACCGGCACCAACGGCAAGACCACGACCTCCAACCTCATCGCCGACGCAGTTGCCGCCAGCGGTGCTACCGTGGTGTGCAACCGTGCCGGCAACAATATGGAGCCTGGTGTGGTGGGTGCTCTGCTCGAGGCCCGCGGCGGCCTTAAGCACACTAGCAGCGTCAAGCGCGTAGGCGTCTTTGAGTGCGACGAGCTCTACACGGTGCGCGTCTTGCCCAAGCTCAAGCCGACGTACTTTGTGCTGCTCAACCTGTTCCGCGACCAGCTAGACCGCTACGGCGAGATCGACCATACCCAAGAGGTCATCGCCCACGCGTTGGAGCTTTCGCCGACAACGACGCTCATCTACAACGCAGACGACCCGCTGTGTGCCGCGATCGCCGCGCGTGTTCCCAATGCAAGCATCGCCTTTGGCATCGACGGCGCCACCAACACCGAGTCCGACCGCATTAGCGACTCGCGTTTTTGCTCGCAGTGCAATGCGCCGTTGGAGTACGACTATGTGCAGTACGGCCAGCTTGGCGCATACCATTGCCCCTCGTGCGGCTGGGCCCGCCCTGGGCTGGTCCGTCGCGTGACGGGCGTGGAGCTCGGCTGCGACGGCTACGGCTTTGACCTGGCCTTTGGACCCGATATCGACGCACCCGCAACGCACATCGCCACGCGCTACAACGGCCTGTACATGGTCTACAACGTTGCCGCCGCCTTCTTTGCGGCGCGCGAGCTGGGCGTGGACGCAGCTCACCTGCAGCCCACGCTCGACGCCTACGTACCAGCAGGTGGTCGCATGGGCCGTTGGAATATCGCCGGCCGAACCGTCGAGGCCAATCTGGCCAAAAATCCCGTAGGCTTCGATCGACAAATCCAGTCCATTAAAACAGCAGGTGGCAGGCTCTGCGCCTTTTTCCTGAACGACAACGACGCCGACGGCCACGATGTCTCCTGGATCTACGACGTCGACTTTGAGCGCATCGCCGACACAACGGGGCTTGTCGCCTTTGCCGGCGGCACGCGCGCGCACGATATGCAGGTACGCCTCAAGTACGCCGGCATCGACGCCGCCATCATCTCGAATATCGAGCAGGCGATTGGCGCCGTGGCAGACGAGGAGGCTGGCGACACTTTCTATGCCGTCGCCAACTACACGGCCTTCCCGCCGCTGGTCAAGGAGCTCGACGGGCTTAAAGACGACGATGCAAGCTCGGTTGCCTCCTGCGCCGTAACACGCGCCGATGGGAGCGCCGTCCCCACCGATATTGCGCCGGTCGAGCTTTCGCGCCCGCTGCGCATCGTCTATCTGTACCCCGATGCCCTCAACCTCTACGGCGACGGTGGCAACGTCATCGCCCTCGAGCGCCGCTGCGCCTGGCGCGGCATCCCCGTTCGCGTGGATGAGGTCCGCATGGGCGAGGCGCTCGATCTGCATGGTGCCGATATCGTCATGATGGGCGGCGGCTCCGACCGCGATCAGCTGGCCGTGGCACACGAGCTGCTCGCTCAAAAAGACAAGGTCGCGGCCTATGTTGAGGACGGCGGCTCATTGCTTGCCATCTGTGGTAGCTACCAGCTGCTCGGCCGTTCATACTACATGGGTGAAGATCGCATTGAAGGCTTGGGCATCATCGCCGCCGAAACCGTGCGCGGTTCTGACCGCCTAATCGGCAACGTCGCCGTCAAGACCGACCTGGCACCCGAGCCCTTTGTGGGATTCGAGAACCACGGCGGCCGCACGCTTTTGGACGCCGATGCCACGCCGCTCGGAACGTCCGTCGTCACGGGCACCGGCAACAACGGAGACGACGGCTTTGAGGGTCTGATCTACAAGGGCGTCATCGGCACGTACCTGCACGGGCCGGCACTGCCCAAGAACCCCGAGCTCGCCGACTGGCTCATCGCCCACGCTCTCGAGCGCCGTGGCGATGCACAGGCCACAGCCCTGCTGCCGCTCAAGTCCCTCGACGACACCTACGAGCACGCCGCCCACGACGCCGCCATGAAGCTCCTCCCCTAACGCCCCACCACCACAAAGGGGACAGGCACCTTTGTGGTGGTTTTGCCCCGTCCCAGCGGTTTGTCTCAATCTGTAACATCTAGACCGTTAAAAGTCGTCTTACTGTTACAGAATGAGACGTTCGTCCCGACGTCTGCCGTCTGTCTCGATCTGTAACACATAGAGCCGATTTGCCCGCCCAGATGTTACAGATTGAGATATTTGAAAATCGGAATAAAAGCCTACTCCTGTGTGGTGGGTTGATTTCCGATCTCAGCCGAACACATTGAGCAAATAGGCCATTCCCGCAGCTAGCCGAACGCCCCCGCGGCCCCTCCTGGGGTCCGGGGGCGGCATTTCCCCAGTTGAAGGAAC
>JAXIYS010000040.1:0-3708 GCA_036304385.1 Collinsella sp.
AAGGGGACAGGCACCTTTGTGGTGGTTTACCGCCTGATCACGCCGCGGCGAAGCTCAACTACACCAGCGCGTCGGCGAGCGGGCGCTTGGGTACGTGATGCACCCGTGCCTCGTCGCGCCAATAATTAATTGAACCGTCGGGGTTGGAATCGATCACATCGATCACCTGCGTCTCAGCCGGAACGCCAAGCGCCATAATCAGCTTGAGCTCATACTTGTCGTTATCGAGCCCCATGGCATCGATCGCGTGGGGCGTAAAGGCCTTGAACATGCAGGCTGCCACCTCGGGCGTGGCGCTGCGGGCGGCGAGCATCATCGTCTGCGCGGCAATGCCCGTGTCGACCTCGGTAATGGGAGCGGCGGGCTTGCCCGGAACGGCGCGCTCGGCAAGAATCGCGATGTAGCCGGTCGGGCGCTCACCCTCGGCAGGACCCGGCCAGTCCTTAAGCGCGCCGGCCCATGCAAGCTCGTCAAACACGCGAGCGCAGTCCTCGGAACCGCTCACCACATGAAAACGAAGACGCTGAGCATTGGCACCACAGGGAGCCAGGTGAGCCAGCTCTGCCAGCTCGAGCAAAAACTCACGCGGCACGCGCATGGACTCGTCAAAGCGACGGCACGTACGGGCGCGGCGGACCAGCGCGTCAAACGTGTCCAGGCCGAGCTTTTCGCAACCTTGCTTTGCCATCGACTCCGCGCTCGACGGCGCCGCGGGAACTGTTTCGTTCATAGGGACCCCCAATTTCGGGCAATTGTTCTTAGGAGAATCTAACCTAAAACCTAGGCAATTACATACAGCGGCGTAATGTTCTACAATTGTTGATTAATCCTCACTGGAGCGGGAACAAAAGTAACAATTCGGGAATGTGGGGCGGCAATTCGTCCTTCCCGCCCCATGCATCGGCGCCCTTGGGCGATACTTGTTGCAGCACTTTTGGCGTACGCCGCACGGAGAGCAATGAACGCGACGTGCACCGCACGGAAAGGAGACATTATGGGCATCTTTAAGAACGATGACCAAAAATCGAGCCAGTTTGGATTTGACGAGAAAAGCATGGCAGGCAAGGCCGTCAAAGCCGTGCGCTGGATTTACGCCATCACGGGCGTCTTGGCGCTCGTCGCCGGCATCGCACTGCTGTTTGCGCCCGCCAAGTCCCTCGTCTTCCTAACGACCGTCTTGGGCTTCTACTTTGTAATCACCGCTGCCATCAGGCTGTTCACTGCCATTTTTGAGCCGCTGCTGCCCACCGGCTGGCGCGTGACGAGCATCATCTCCAACCTACTCATTATCCTGGGCGGCGTCATAATCCTGCGCAACCAGGCCTTCTCGAACGCGACGCTCACCACGATGGTGGTTATCGTGGCCGGCTTTGGCTGGATTGTCGAAGGTGTCATGTCCATTCTGGAGTCCGAGCTTTCGTCCAACCGTGCCCTCGCCATCCTGAGCGGCGCACTCTCCATCATCGCCGGCATGTTCGTGTTTATTTATCCGCTGTGGTCGGCCAAGATGCTCGTCATCTTTAGCGGCGCCGCGCTGCTGGTGTTTGGCGTAACGCTGATTGTTCGCGCTATTCAATTTGGCAAACTGGTGCACTAGATGCCGCGAACGCTCTTTATTGATGCCGACGCCTGCCCGGTCACGCGCGAGTCGATTGACTGCGCGCGGCGGGCGGGCGTCGCCGTTGTTATCGCCGGCAACAGCACGCAAAACTTGGAACGGCACATTCGCCGCGACGACCCGCGCGATGCCGAGCACGCGCGACGCGGCTTTTGGGTCACGACGCTCGATGTGAGCGTGGGCGCCGACAGCGCCGACTTTGCCATTGTCGAACGCCTGCAGGCGGGCGACGTAGTCGTGACGCAGGACATTGGCTTGGCGAGCATGGTGCTCGGCCGCGATGCCGCCGCAATCGGTGTGCGCGGGCGCGTCTACGACAAGGCGACCATCGACATGCAACTGTTTATTCGCCACGAGGAAAAGAAGGTGCGCCGCGCCGGCGGACGCACTCGCGGACCGGCGGCATTTACCAGCGAAGACCGCGCTCGCTTTAAGCGCAACCTCACCGAGCTGCTGCGCTAACCAAGGTAGATTTTTGGGACATGTCCGGAAATCTGCTTTTTTGCTTTGGCGATTGACACGCATCCAACGCCCAGGTCATGGCGGTAGATTTTACGGCATGCCCCAGTTTTTACGGCATGCCCCAAGCATCTACTTAGAGGCCAAAGGCAGAAAGGATAAGACCCCAGCCCGCACCGATGACGTACATCATGATCAGGAACAGGACGTTTTCGCGGGCGCTGCGGTTGGTGCGGAACAGCACCAGGTAGCCCACACCTGCAGAGATGAGCGTGCCGGCGAGCATCGGGGCCAGCTGCAGCGCGCCTTCCAGGTACAGTTGCGTGATGACGACGCTGGCCGAGCAGTTGGGAATCAGGCCGACGAGTGCCGAGCCCAGGACCGCAAGCGTCTCGTTGCCGCGCAGGAACTGCTCGATTGCGGACTCGCCGAACGACTCGAGCACGGCGACCAGAATCAGCGTCACCAGAAAAATGAATACCGAGACCTGCACGGTGTGCGAAATCGCGCTGCGTATGATCGACAGGACAGGCGTCCCTTCGTGGGAGTGGGAGTGACCGTGGCCATCATGGTGTTCATGCTCGCCCTCATGACCGTGATCGTGGCCATGTCCGTGGTCGTGCTCGTCCTCGTCTTCATCACAACCGCAATGGTCGCGCTCGCACAGCTCGTGGATGTGGTCGGCGCTCACGCCCGCCTCGGCCACCTCGTCGATGATGTCACCGCCAGTGTGGTCGTCGTGCGCGCAGTTCACGTGGGCCGGGTTGGCCGCGGTTCCCAGCACGGTGCGGCGAATCGCCGCATGCGCGCGAGCGTTACGACGCAGGCCGCGAATGGCGGCGTCCACGATAAAGCCCGTGACCAGCGCGATCAGTGCCTTCGAAGCCAAAAGCATCGCCATGGTCTGCACGGGCACCTGCTCGGCGAGCAACAGCGGCAGCATCTCATCGGAGGTCGAAAGGAACACCGCCACCAACGTACCCAAGGTCACGACACGACCGGCATACAGCGTGGCCGCCATTGCCGAAAAGCCGCACTGCGGCACCATGCCCAGCAACGAGCCAACCACGGGGCCCGCGGCTCCGGCACGCTTGATGGCGCCGTTAACGCGGTTGCCCGCAACATGTTCGAGCGTCTCGAGGGCCAGATACGTCACCAACAAAAACGGCACCAGCGAGAGCGTGTCCTTGCCGGCGTCGAGCAGAATATCAATCAACAAACCCATGACGGATGGAACCTTTCGTGTCTTTCGGCAGCATTGTAAAAGTCCTAGCGGTCAACTAGGGTATTGTAGTTATCCTAGGCGCGATGCCAATAGTTGCCCATGGTAAACTATCATCTCGCCACATCTTAATGACTCAAAGCCGCACGACGCGGCCCATCCAAGGAGCAGTTATATGAACGTTTCACAAGCACTCGAATACGAGCGCCAGCCGTTTATTCCCATGTTTATCTATGGCGACCACGGCGCCATGGAGTCCGAGCGCCAGAAGGGCGAGGAGGCCCTCAAGGTGCTCGAGACCGAGTATTTTACCGCCGAGGACGACCCCGGCTTCGACTTTGCCACCGTGCGTGACCTGGCCGATCGCAACCGCGACCTGTGCGACCAGATTGGCGAGGCACGCCTGCGC
>JAXIYS010000041.1:0-28318 GCA_036304385.1 Collinsella sp.
CCCCTTCGACTCGAATTCTTGACGGCCTGAACAATCGTCAATATCGGTCGGAGGGGTGGCTTTGTAAAGCCGTTTGTCTCCACCCGCGTAGCGGGTGGTTTAAGGCTGGCCGCTGCGCGGCCAGCAGACTAAAGTCTTGAACAAAAAGCCGGGGCCCGCGCGATGCGGACCCCGGCTCAATACCGTGACGATATGTCAGTTACGTTCTACACATAGAACAGGATGTCGTCGTAGGTCGGGACCGGCCAGTAGTCGGCGGCCACAATCTCCTCCATGGCATCCACGGCGGCGCGCAGCGTATCCATAGCGGGAACGACCTCGTGTGCGTACACATTGGCCTGTTCCTGACCATCGAGGGCCTCGGCCTTCTGATGCACGGCGTCGAGTGCCTTGATAGAGTCGTTGATGGCGGTGATGCCGTTGCAGAGCTTGTTGAGCGTGTTCTGCTCGCACTGCATGGCGGCCTCAGCACCGGCGGCACGAATAGTCTCAAGGCCCTTAGCGACCTTGGTGGCATAGGCGGTAATGACCGGGCGATAGGTACGACGCGCCTCGCGAACCATCGTGGTAGCCTCGATGTTCATGAGCTTGTTGTACTTCTCGAGCTTGCAGTCGTAACGGCACTGGGCCTCGGCCTTGGTCAGGACGCCCGTCTCCTCAAAGAGCGCGATAGCCTTATCGGAAACAAAGGCGGGCAGGGCGTCGGCCGTGGTCTTGTTGTTGGCAAGGCCGCGCTTCTCGGCCTCAATGGGCCACTCGTCGGAGTAACCGTCGCCGGAGAACAGGATGCGCTGGTGATCGGTCAGCACCTTCTTGCAGTACTCGAGCGCGGCGTCCTGGAACTTATCCTCGGGCGTACCCTCGAGTGCGTCGGCGAAGGACTTGAGCGACTTGGCCACGGCGGCATCGAGCACCAGGTTGGAGTCGGAGACGTTCTGCTCGGAGCCGCAGGCACGGAACTCAAACTTGTTGCCGGTGAAGGCAAACGGGGAGGTGCGGTTGCGGTCGGTGTTGTCCTGCATCAGCTTGGGCAGGGTATCGGCGCCCAGGTCGAGCACGCCGCGCGTGGCATGGACGGAAGCCTTGCCATCAATGATCTTCTCGACGACCTCGGTAAGCTGGTCGCCCAGGAAGATGGACATAATCGCCGGAGGAGCCTCGTTGGCGCCCAGACGATGGTCGTTGCCGGCCGAGGCAACGGAGGCACGCAGGAGCTCCTGATAGTTATCGACGGCCTCGATCACCGCGGTGAGGAAGACGATGAACTGCAGGTTGTCGAGCGGAGTGTCGCCCGGATCGAGCAGATTCTCGGACTCGGTGCCAAGCGACCAGTTGTTGTGCTTGCCCGAACCGTTGATGCCCTCGAAGGGCTTCTCGTGCAGCAGGCAGACCAAGTCGTGGCGGGAGGCGATGAGCTTCATCTTCTCCATCATGACCAGATTCTGGTCGATGGCCTCGTTGACCTCGCCATAGACAGGGGCGAGCTCATGCTGGCAGGGAGCGACCTCGTTGTGCTTGGTCTTGGCGGGAATGCCAAGCGCCCACAGTTCATCGTCCAGGTCCTTCATATAGGCCGAGACGGTGGGGCGGATAGCGCCAAAGTAGTGCTCCTCGAGCTCCTGGCCCTTGCAGGGAGCAGCACCAAAGAGGGTGCGGCCGGTGATGACCAGGTCCCTGCGCTTGCGGTAAGCGTCTTTCTTGATCAGGAAGTACTCCTGCTCATCGCCCACGGAAGGAACGACCTTCTTGGGGGTCTTACCAAACAGCGCCAAAACGCGCTTGGACTCACGCGAGAGCGCGGTCATGGAGCGCAGCAGCGGGGTCTTCTTGTCCAGGGCCTCGCCCGTGTAGGAGCAGAAAGCCGTGGGGATGCACAGGACATCGTCCTTGATAAAAGCGGGGCTGGTGGGATCCCAAGCGGTGTAGCCACGGGCCTCGAAGGTGGCGCGCAGGCCGCCGTTGGGGAAGCTGGAGGCGTCCGGCTCGCCCTGGATGAGGTTCTTGCCCGTAAACTTGGTAATAGCGGTGCCGTCGTGGTTGGGCTCCAGGAAGCTGTCGTGCTTCTCGGAAGTAATGCCCGAAAGCGGCTGGAACCAGTGTGCGTAGTGCGTCGCACCCTTGGAGATGGCCCAGACCTTCATGGCGTGGGCAACGGCGTTGGCCACATCCAGGTCGAGCGGCTCACCGCCCTCGAGGGTTGCAGCAAGGCGCTTCCAAATGTCCTTGGGGAGGTAGTCCTTCATGACTTCCTCAGAGAACACCATGGTCCCGAAGCGGTCAGTAAGATCGGCCATACGGAACTCCCTTCGTATCGGCACCGCGTGAGAAGCGGTGTTGATTACTAACGAACGAGTCATAGATTAGGCTCGTCGTGTTTCCGCAACATTACCGTTATGTTGCTGTCGCGAAACCAATCAATGAGGTTACCGCATCACAGCGGCGCTGCCACCCTTAATGGCCAATCAACTGTATAAATTGCAGACCTCTCCCCATAGTTTAAGGTTTGTCAATTTGGGATGGGACTCTATTAACTGGTATTTCGCATCAGATACCAGTCTTTATAGCCACATCATAGATTGACCGCACTGTTATAGGAAATGCCGATAGCGAAGCATTTTCGATTGGTATCCCCAAATAGCGAGTAAAACTCCACCGTGGCACAGTGGTGCTGTAGAATCCTTACAACACATCACACTATTACGTCTCTAAAGGAGCACGATATGCGCGTCGACGAGGTTTTTAAGCAGGCAGCATCCCAGGGCACCGCACCCGTTTCGTTTGAGATGTTCCCGCCCAAGGGCGAGCTTACCCTCGACACGGCTCGCGAGGTGGCAGGCAATCTGTGCAAGCTTTCGCCGAGCTTTGTCTCGGTCACCTGCTCGGCCGGCGGCTCGGGCAACGGTGCCACCACCGCCCCCATCGCGCATATGATTACGAGCGAATTCGATACACCCTCGGTGGCACACCTTACCTGCGTGGGCCGCTCGCACGCCGATATCGCCGCCAAGATCGACGAGTATCGCACCGCCGGCGTTGAAAACATCCTGGCCCTGCGCGGCGACCTGCCCGCCGGCGCGACCGAGGACGACAAGCCTGCCTCCGACTACGCCTACGCCCGCGACCTCATCCCCGAGCTCGTCGACGCCGGCTTTTGCGTGGGCGCCGCAGCCTACCCCGAAGGCCACATTGCCTGCGAGGATCTCAACCTCTCGGTCGAGCACCTCAAGCAAAAGCAAGACGCCGGCGCGAGCTTCTTTGTGACACAGCTCTTCTTTGATAACGAGTGCTTCTATCGCTTCCGCGAGCTTGCCGACAAGGCCGGCATCACCGTGCCCATTACCGCGGGCATCATGCCGTTTATGGGCAAGTCGCAGATCAGCCGCATGGTCTTTATGTGCGGCGCGTCGCTGCCCTCCCCCGTCATCAAGATCCTCGCCAAGTACGAGAACGACCCCGAGAGCCTGCAGGCAGCCGGTGTAGATTATGCTGCTCGTCAGCTTTGCGACCTTAAGGAGCACGGTGCCGACGGTCTGCACCTGTACACTATGAACCGTCCTGCAATCGCCGCGACCATTATGGAGCGCCTGGGGTAATGGAAAAACCGCACGTCGATACAACCGTTGCTGAAGTGCCGGCCGACCTTGCGTCGCCGGCGCTTTACCGTATCGACGCTGCCCACCACCCTCGTGTCGACCGTGCCGAGATGCTGCAGTATCTGGGCTACGGCGGCCAGCAGATTGAGCCCGATCTGTCACGACGAATTGAGCTTGTGGTCGAGCGCCTAGAGCTGGATATCGAGCCCCGCGGCGTGCGACGCGTGTTTGCCGTCGATGCCACGGGCGTTGACGAGCAGGGCGAGCCCTGCATCCGCTTGGTTGGCACCAATGTTGAGCTGCGGGGTCGTGATATCTATCGACATCTCAAAGACGCCCGCCTGGCGGCGCTCATGGCCTGCACCCTCGGCATGGACGCCGAGCGTCGCCTGCGCACCACTGGAGCCCAGCAACCCCTGGAAGGCGCCGTGCTCGACGCCGCATGCTCTGCCTATGTAGAAGCTGCTGTTGAGCAGATGGACCGACAGGTCAAGACAGACGCCGCTGCACACGGGCTCGCCGGCAACTGGCGCTTCAGTCCCGGCTATGGCGACTGCCCGCTTACGGCCCAGCGCTCAATCGTGGACGCGCTCAACGCCACACGGCTCATCGGGCTTACCGTCACCCCCACCAGCCTGCTCATGCCCACCAAGAGCGTGACCGCGGTGATCGGCCTGTTTGACGGCGAAGTCCACGACGCCCAGAGTCGCCCCACCTGCAATATCTGCCGCATGCGTGAGCACTGCCGCTTCCGCGCCGCCCACACCACCTGCTATTCGCATTCTGAATAAAATGTCAATTGATGGCACGGTATCGAGGGAATCTCATCCGTAAGTAAGCGGATGTCCTCACAAACAAGTACCATAAGATGCCAAATAACAACTATCTGAAAGCCAGTACATGCACAACATTCTGCAGTTCTCGCCACAACTAACCGCGCTTGAGTTTTTTTCAGGCATTGGCTTGGCTCGTGCCGGCATGGCAAAAGCCGGAATCAAAACAATCTGGGCAAATGACATAGACCATACTAAATGCGCCATGTACAGCCAGTGTTGGGGCGATGAGCATCTAGTCGAGCAGGATGTCCACACACTCGACCCCGACCTAATACCCCAAGCCGACATCGCATGGGCGTCAAGCCCTTGCACAAACTTATCTCTCGCGGGAAACAGGGAAGGACTTATCTCTGGCAAAGAGTCCAGTGCGTTCTTTGGCTTTATTAAGGCCATCGAAGGAATGGGCGATCGTGCCCCGCGGGCACTTGTTCTCGAAAACGTCATCGGCCTTGCCACGTCTAATAACAGTGATGACTTTAGACTCGTTTGCCAGGAATTCAATCGTTTAGGTTATTCATGTGACGCTTATTTTATCGATGCACGGCACTGGCTTCCCCAGTCACGCCCCCGCATGTTTGTCGTCGGATTAAAAAACCCTCTTCCCAACAGCCGACTCGATTCCTCGCTTCGACCTGAAAAAGTCTCCTGGATTCACTCCGACCCTTCACTCATTACGCACGTCTCTCACCTAAACGAGCCGAGCCCACTTCGCATGACGGGCCTTGCAACGGTTGTTGAAAATATTCCCGAGGACGACAAGCGTTGGTGGAACAAAAACCAAGTACAAGCATTTATCGACTCACTTGCACCGCATCAAGCAGAGCGCCTTCAGCGCTTCTTAAATGCCAAAGAAAAAATTGTTCGCACTGCTTACCGTCGCACGCGATCAGGCGTTGTGCGCTGGGAAATCCGTGAAGAAGAAATTGCCGGATGTCTAAGAACGGCTCGCGGCGGCTCATCAAGACAGGCAGTCGTTATATGCGAAAACGGAAAGATAGAAGTTCGCTGGATGACTGGAACTGAATATGCTCGTCTCCAAGGTGCTGACTCATGTCAGTTTAGCGGCTTCTCGGATGCTCAGATTCGCTACGCATTCGGCGATGCAGTTGCCGTGCCAGTTGTCACTTGGCTTATAAAAAATGCAGTCAAGCCCGCGCTCATGTCTTCAAGGAACGGAGTGAACAATAATGGAAATGACCAATTGCTCCTTGAGCGAGCCCGATAAAGGTATCTTGGATGCCATTGAACTCTGGTACGAATCCAAGCGCAGCAAGCGAGGCAATGTCAACCGTAACGTCATGGCGGTTGGCATAGGCATAAGCGAGCTGTTGCAAAACCGTTTTCCGCTCACCGACGATTATGTGCAATCGGACAAGGGGAGCCAAGTACGAGGCCTAAGTGGAGCATGCATCAAAACAGTTTTAGCCAGACATGGGGAAACGCGTGCCTTCGCATCAGAGGGCGGCAGAACCTCACGCGGTACACTCCCGATGGCGTTTGAACTTGCCACAATTATCAACTCCGCCCTACCCAGTGACACTTGCGAAGACACTCGTCTTGAAGCTGCGAATGCAATCGCCAATTTCTTCGTCGAGCGAATCCAGGTCGATTTCTTTAACCGGCAGAGAATCAAAGTCGAAATCGATCTTCAAAAACCAATTTCTGTCATTGTCGATGATATCCTAGCCGAAGCAAGCCTACAGTCCGATAAGCCAACGGGTACCGTCGCACAGCACCTAGTAGGTGCAAAACTAGAGATGTTATTTCCAACCATAGAAATCGGAAAGGACAACTCAAACGCCGCCGACCAGCAGACAGACCGTTCTGGCGATTTCCAAATCAATGATGCTGCATTTCATGTGACTGTATCGCCAATGGCCAAATTGACCGATCGATGCCGAGATAACATTCGAAATGGCATTCGGCCCATCGTCGTTGTCCCCCACGATAAAGTTTCCTTCGCTTACGGACTATTCGAAAGCGAGGGACTCGGCAATCGCGTACAGGTTATCGCGCTCGAATCGTTTATCGGCATCAATATTGAAGAATTATCGTTCTACAAGCGAGGCCTAATTCGATTAAATGTCGCACGGCTTCTTGCCCACTACAACAAGCGAATCGAAGATATCGAGCCCGACAAATCTCTTCAAATAGAAATTCCTCAGTGGGCTCTAGACGAAATGGATGCACATGGCGAATAGCTCAAACATACTTATCACTCATGATTCTGACGGCGCCGCGCTGGCGGCGCCCGTTGATGCCGCACGCCGCAATGGCGCTGCATACAAGACACGCACGATCGATGACCTTCGCATTAAGGACGATCGCCTGCGCGCCGCTATCGAGGGCACGGGACACCTGCTGTTCGACGGCGGCATGGGCACCATGTTGCAGGCCGCCGGCATGAAGGCAGGCGCCCTGCCCGAGCTGCTCAACTTTGAGGAGCCCCAGGTCATCACCGATATTCAGCGTCAGTACGTCGAGGCTGGCTGTGACGTGATCACCGCCAACACCTTTGGCGCCAACGCCCACAAGCTCGACGGCGCCGCCACCGTGGCAGACGTCTTTGCCGCGGCAGTCACCTGCGCCCGCGCGGCCGGTGCCCACTACGTCGCCGGCGATATCGGTCCCATCGGCGCGCTGCTGCGCCCCCTGGGCACCCTCAGCTTTGACGAGGCCTACGACCTCTTTGCCGAGGAGGTGCGCGCCGGCGTCGCCGCGGGTGTGGACCTTTTTATTATCGAGACTATGACCGACCTGGCCGAGATCAAGGCGGCCGTCCTCGCCTGCCGCGAGAATTCCGACCTGCCCGTCTTTGCCACCATGACCTTTGAGGAAGACGGCCGCACCTTCTTGGGCACGAGCCCCGAGGTCGCCGCCATCACCCTCGACGCCATCGGCGCCGACGTCCTGGGCATCAACTGCAGCCAGGGCCCGGCCGAGCTCCGAGGGCTCGCCGCGCGCATGCTCACCGTCACCGACAAGCCCGTTATGGTGCAGGCCAATGCGGGACTGCCCCGCGTGGACGATGACGGCAATACCGTCTTTGATATCCAGGCACCCGAGTACGCCGAGGCCGTCGCCGGCATGATCGAGGACGGCGTGAGCGTCGTGGGCGGTTGCTGCGGCACCACGCCGGCGCACATGGCGGCCTTGCGCACGCTTATCGACAACCACACGCCCAGCCCGCGCCACCGCAAGCCCAGCATGTCGGTCACGAGCGCCCAGACGGTCGTGGACCTCCCCTGCGACGGCCACAAGATCGCCGTCATCGGCGAGCGCATCAACCCCACCGGCAAAAAGCGCCTGCAGCAGGCCCTGCGCGACGGCGACCTGGACTACGTCGTGAGTCAGGGCATCAGCCAGCAGGAGCAGGGCGCCGACATCCTGGACGTCAACGTGGGCCTGCCCGAGATCGACGAGGTCAAGGTCATCCAGCAGGCCACCGAGCAGCTCCAGGGCTCCACGCTGCTGCCGCTGCAGATCGACTCCACCGACCCCGCAGCCGTCGAGGCCGCCGTGCGCCGCTACGCCGGCAAGCCCATCATCAACTCGGTCAATGGCAAACAACAGATCATGGATGAGATCTTTCCGCTGGTGGCCCACTACGGCACCAACGTCGTCGGCCTTACGCTCGACGAGGGCGGCATCCCCGATACCGCCGAGGCCCGCTTCGCCATCGCCGAGCGCATCGTGGCCGAGGCCGCCCGTTACGGCATCGGCCCGGACCGCATCCTCATCGACTGCCTGGTCATGACCGCCTCGACCAACCAGCGCCAGGCTGAGCAGATTCTACGTGCCATGTCTCTGTGCAAGGAGCGCCTGGGCGTCAAGTGCGCACTCGGCGTATCGAACATCAGCTTTGGCCTGCCCGCGCGGCCGCTGCTGGGCTCGGTCTTTTTGGCCGCCGCCTTTGGTGCAGGTCTGGATGCCCCCATCATGAACCCGGGTTCCAAGCGCTTTATGGACACCGTCTACAGCTATCGCGTGCTGAGCGTCGAGGACGAGGGCTCGACCGGATACATCGAGCGCTACGCCGGCTGGACCGATCCGTACAAGATCGCCGCGAACCCGGCGGCGGCTCAGGCAGTATCGAGCGATGCCGCGCCTGCCGCAAGCACCACCGCAAGCGCCGATGACGACCCCATCCGCCACATGGTCGTCTCGGGCCGCAAAGGCGAAATCGCGGCCGAGACTGAGCGTCTGCTGGCAGATCACGACGCCATGGACCTCATCAACAATCACTTTATCCCCGCCCTCGACGAGGTCGGAGTCCTCTTTGACCAGGGCAAGTTCTTCTTGCCGCAGCTCATGGCCTCGGCCGAGGCCGCACGCGTGGGCTTCGACACCATCAAGCGTCTGATGCCCGCCGGCGAGATTGCCGACAAGGGCAAGATCTGCGTGGCCACCGTCAAGGGCGATATCCACGACATCGGTAAGAACATCGTCAAGATGCTGCTCGATAACTACGGCTATACCGTCTTTGACCTAGGCCGCGACGTCGACCCGCAAGAGGTGCTCAAGACCGTGCAGGAGCGTGACATTAAGCTCGTCGGCCTCTCGGCGCTTATGACTACCACGGTCGTCGCCATGGAGGAGACCATCAAGCTACTTCATGCCGAGGTCCCAGGCGTCAAGATCATCGTGGGCGGCGCCGTGCTCACCCCCGAATACGCCAAGCAGATCGGCGCGGACTACTACGCCAAGGACGCCGCCGAGAGCGCGCGCATCGCCGAAGAGGTCTTTGGGCAGTAACACAACGGAAACAACCGAGCACCAAAACGTGCCGCACGCGCCACTTGGCACGTGCGGCACGTTAGAATAGATAAGACTATGCTCGTTTTGGCAGATAGGAGCGCAAGGATGGCGATCACGCCCGCAGAAATCGCGGAAACCCGCGGCATGGTTGAGGAGCAGAACCTCGACATCAGGACCATCACCATGGGTGTTTCGCTCATGGGTTGCGGCGACGAGAACCTCGACCGCATGTGCACGAAGATCTACGACCACGTGACGCACACGGCTGAGCACTTGGTCGAGACCGCCGAGAACCTCGAGCGCGAGTACGGCATCCCCATCGTCAACAAGCGCGTCTCCGTCACCCCGGTGGCGCAGATCGCCGCTTGCTGCAAGGATGAGGACCTCACCCCCATCGCGCATGCCCTCGACCGTGCGGCCGAGACCCTCGGCATCGACTACCTGGGCGGCTTCTCCGCGCTCGTCCAGAAGGGCATCGGCGACGCCGACCGCCGCGTCATCCAGTCCATCCCGCAGGCGCTCGCCACCACGAGTCGCGTCTGCTCCAGCGTCAACGTCGCCAGCCTGCGCGCCGGCATCAACATGGACGCCGTGCTCATGGCTGCGCAGACCATCATCGACGCCGCTAAGCTCACGGCCGACCAGGACTCCGTCGGCGCTTCCAAGTTTGTCTGCTTTGCCAACATGGTCGAGGACTCCCCGTTCATGGCGGGCGCTGTCCACGGCGGTGGCGAGGCCGACGCCGTCATCAACGTAGGCGTCTCGGGCCCCGGCGTTATGGCCGCAGCCCTGGAGACGCTGCCCGATTCCGCATCGATGATGGAGGTCGCCGAGAAGATTAAGCAGACCGCCTTTAAGATCACCCGCGCCGGTGAGCTCATGAGCCGCGAGGCCGCCCATCGCCTGGGTGTCGAGAAGGGCATTGTCGACCTGTCGCTGGCCCCCACGCCTGCCATCGGCGACTCCGTTGCCCGCATCCTCGAGATCATCGGTGTTGGCACCTGCGGTGGCCCCGGCACGACCTGCGCACTCGCCATGCTCAACGATGCCGTCAAGAAGGGCGGCGTCATGGCCAGCTCCAGCGTGGGCGGTCTCTCCGGCGCCTTTATCCCCGTGTCCGAGGACGCCGGCATGATCGCCGCCGTCGAGGCTGGCGCGCTTTCGCTCGAGAAGCTCGAGGCCATGACCTGCGTGTGCTCCGTTGGCCTGGACATGATCGCCATCCCCGGTGACACCCCGGTCGAGACCATCGCCGGCATCATCGCCGACGAGATGGCTATCGGCGTCATCAACAACAAAACCACGGCCGTCCGCGTGATTCCCGCCATTGGCAAGGGCGTGGGCGACTGCGTCGAGTACGGCGGCCTGTTTGGCCGTGCGCCCATCATGCCGGTGAACCCCAACGCCGGCACCGTGCTTGCCCACCGTGGTGGACGCTTCCCGGCACCGCTGAACTCGCTGAAGAACTAGCTGAGGGGTTCGGGCGAGGAGCCCCGCCGCCGGGCGGCAGACATATAAGGTCGCCTGCTCGGACAGTCCTGACTCGCACGGAGAGCACATTAAGTGCTCTCCGGCTCGTGCGGAACTCGCGATCGACCTTATATGTCTGCCGCCCGGCGGCGGGGCTCCCGCATAACGGGACCTCGGTTGAGTTCTATCCCGGTTGCAGTTGCTTCGCTCCTGCACCACTTGGCTGGTGCGGCGGTTTGGCGTTGGATCGGTTCTTTCTGATATATGCTTGTTGCGGCTCTTCTTTTGGGAGGAGTCGCTTTTTTGTTGCTAGGAGGTTGGCCCGTGGTTGATGGGGAGAATCGTTCTGAGCTGCTTTCCACAGATTGGAACCAGGAGTGGATGCGTCTGCAAGCTGATCGGCGGCGAGCTGATGACTCTTTTGAGTGGGATAAGCGGGCTCGGCATTTTCGGCCGCTTGAGACTGCTTCGTATGCTCGGGATTTTATGAAGCTGTTAGCGCTTGAGCCTGGTGAGTCGGTGCTTGATATGGGGTGTGGGGCTGGGTCGATTGCTATTCCGCTTGCTCAGGCTGGGCATCCTGTGATTGCTGCTGACTTTTCCCCTGCCATGTTGGGCACGCTTGATGCTGGCATTGAGTACTATGGGCTCGAGGATCGCATTGCACCGCTTGAGCTTGCTTGGGATGATGACTGGGATTTGGTTGGACCGGTCGCGAAAGCGGTAGATGTTGCCTTTGCCAGTCGCTCTGTCACCACGACCAACCTAAAAGGCGCGCTTGCCAAGCTTGATCGAACGGCTCGTCGGCGTTGTGCTGTCACGATGGTCGCCAACTCCAGCCCGCGCTATGACCTGCACCTGATGAACGCCATCGGTGCCTCGGTTACCTGCAGTAATGGCTTTGTGTATGCCTTTAACATCCTCATTCAGATGGGTGCCCTGCCGCAGGTTACGTACTTTGAATCGCCTCGTCGCGATACCTTCGATAGCCTTGAGGCAGGCGTGGCGGACTTCTCCCGCATGCTCGAGCACGGTAACGAGGATAAGATTGACCGACTACGCGACTACGTCGCTCAGCATATGATTGAGAATCCCCATGCCGGCGAGCCAGGGTCCAAGGGCGTGCCGCAGGGGCGTTACATGCTCGACCACGTCCGCAAGGTCCGTTGGGCGTTTATTGCATGGGAGCCGGTCTCTTCGGGCCGTCCATAGACCGCTTTCGGCCGCCGTACACGTCCGCCTGTAACCCGCGCTGTTCTCCCGCTCGGCATCCGCATTCTTTTTGAACTGGGCAAACATGCCCCACACCGCGCCGTTCCTGCGCTATCGTGGGACAGCTCACGTAGATTAAGGCCCCATCGCGGGGCGCCCCATAACATAGAAAGCGAGAACCCATGGCACTGACAGGAGCCCAGGTCAAGCAGCTTCGCAGCATGGCCCATCACCTCAACCCCGCCATCATCATCGGCAAGTCCGACATCAACGAGGGCACCGTCGAGCAGACGGTCGCCTACCTGGAGAAGCACGAGCTCGTTAAGTGCTCCGTACTCGATGGTTCCAGTCTTTCTGCCCGCGAGGCCGCCGAAGAGCTCGCCGAGCGCTGCCATGCAGACGTTGTTCAGGTTATCGGCCGCAAGTTCTCGCTGTATCGCGAGTCCTCGCGCAAGGACATCGAGAAGATTAAGCTCGTCTAAGAGCCAACGATCCGGCGAGCCAACATACATCAAGCTTGCGAGCGTCCGAGCAATTCGGACGCTCATTTTTTATCGTTCGACGAGCACGCGGTTAAGCCTGCCCTCCACCAAGCGCTCGTACAGACGCCGCGTCTCGGGCTCGGGCACGCCATTGACCTGCTCCCTCAGGTGATGCATATGCCCACTGTACAGCTCAACGATATCGCGTCGTCGCCCCGCCGCACCGTAGACGCGCATAGCGCAACGCACCATGTCCTCGCGCGCCGTCTCTTGCCGCAACCCCGACTCCACCAGCCATACCGCCGACTGCAGGTCGTTTTCTTCTAGGGCGGCATTCGCGCCCCGAATCATGCAGTCGATATACTTCGATTCCATAATGCGCCGCATACGCAAAAAGTAGGTGGGATTACAGCCATTGGGAACATACAACGGGCCGGCGTAGAGCTGCTCGATCTTAAGGCACAGCTCGATCAGATGGGGTCCGCGCGCACCCGTGCGATTTCCCAAAACTTCGCGGCTTATCTGATCAAACAACCGCACGTCAGTCTTGACGTAATCGCCGTTAAGCCCAATGCACTCGTTTTGGATCAGCACACACGACTTGCCGTCCGGTGTCGGCCCCAAGGCCGAACGCAGGCGCGATATCGTCGAGTACAGATTGTTACGAGCGCTATTGAACTCGGCGTGGGGCCACAGCTCCATAGCCAGCGTCTCGCGGTCGACCAGTGCATCCATGCCCAGCGCAAGCCGCTCGGCAAGCGTCGCCGCTTTCTTGCGGCGCCACATCTTATCCGTGATGGGAAACCCGTCGCGCTCGGCGCGAAACGCCCCAAACATGCGGATCTCGATATGGCCAATCACATCGACACCCTCGGCATCGCCGGCCTGGAACAGACGCTCGCCTTCGCCCTCAAAGTCGTCACGCAGCGAATACCGCGACAGCTCGCGCACCGGGAGCTTCTTTCGAATTCTGGCAGCCGGCTCGCCCAGACAATGCATCGCAAGACGCGCAAACAGCCGATACGACGGATCCAAAATCCCCGGGCGGTTCATGGACATCCAAGCTGCAAGGTCGCTATCGCGGCCCGCGGAGGCCAAATGCAGCGCCACCATCCAAGCCTCGGCACCACCGACCTGCGTCCGACTCAAATCGAGCAGCTCTGCCTCTTCGCGCACCGATACCATCGATGTATTGCGTAAGTATGCCGCGCGCTCTAGCAGCAGTGCGTTGTCGCGTATGTATCCAATCGATTCCTCGGCAAGCCTGAGCACCTGCACCGCACGGAATTTGGCATTGACCGGACGCCCCTCAGCCAGCGACTGCCAGCCTTCCAATATCAAGCCAAACAACTGGACTTGATTGTCACGCACGCGCACGGCAAAACGGTCGAGCTCATTGAATGCCTGCTCGTCGGTCACCGGCATGCCGGCAAACAGGCGCCGCGCCGATAATACCATGCGCACCCAGATGGCGAGTGCTCGGATTCCACGCGCTTCGAGCGCCTCGAGCGTCTGGGTCATCTCGTCATCACGCTCGTCAGTCCCTGCATACGACCCATCAAACAGCTCCGTCAACATGCGGTCCGCCCGCACAAACGTCCCCGCAATATCGAGCTCACAATCGTAGGCCTTATCTGTTTTGAGCCTCGCGAGGATCTCACCACCCTTCGCCCGCTCGGTCAGCCCATGCTTTATCTCGACATGTGCGGACAGCATGTCGAGTGCGGCACAAGACGCCTCACTTTCCAGCGCTGCATGGCCTGTCGGAAGCCCCAGACCACTATCTCCATAACAGGCGGCCGTAAACGCGTGCGCCACCTTCCACGACACGGGATCGAGCTCGCAAATCGCTTGCTCGCCCGCATGCTCGATAATTGAGGCCATATACCGCGCGAGCTTTGTATTGGAGACGCTCACCGCCGCCAGATAGATGCCGAGCGCCTCGTCAGGCGTCGGCTCCGATGCCCGGCCATCTGCCTCGGTCTTTCCCAGCGCCGCGCGGCAGATATCCCCTCCATGCCCCGTCAGGGCCAGATCGACCCCATACTGCCCGGCAAGCTCCAACACCGCGCTGCGGTCCAAAAACGCGTCGGCGAGGTCCATCGCGGTATCGCAGCGCCCCGCTTTAATCAAAATACGTGCTGCCCGCACAACAAGTTCGGGGCGAATTTCGGCGACCAGCTTGCGCAATCGCAGGCGTGCGTTGTCCTCGGTACCCAAGCAGGTAAAGCTCCGGTCTGCCGGATCAACGCCAAAAATGGGATAATCGCGGACAAGATAGGACTGATCAATTGCCGAAAGCCTAACACCGCAAGCCTCGAGTTCCGAAATATTGCCCTCGCCCATTAAGACCATCAAGCATGCCACACTAAACAGGGCGTTGTTCTCGAGCGACGCCAGATCAACAAGTGCCGCACCGTAGATATTGACGATCTCGTTTTCGAGCATCTGGGCAACGTCTCCCTGTCCGTATAGCCCCGACTGCATAGCCGAGACGAGCTCGGGCACGCCCTGCGTAAGTTGATAGAAGTCGAGCGATGTGCTAATCGAAAACGCCGATGCCCACGCCGAATACTCATAGGCATGCACCTTGAGCATCTGCGCGTTGACTTTAATCGAATCGCCCAGTCCATGAATCAGCTGGCGATTCGAAGGACGGCAGCTCATAAAGACCCCAACCCCCATAGCACGCAGGCTTCGGATTCGGTCGATCAGCTCCTCGGTCTCGCTCTGGCTGAGGTTAGGCACGTTATCGATTGCAATCAGGGAGTGCAGCTTGTCCTTAAGCTCTTCGGTAACGACCTCGAGCTGCATAAACACCTCGCGCCCAATGGCGCGGTCTGCCTCGATGATTCGCACGGGACCTCGCGTCGGATCGCTTTTAACCTCTTGGGCATACTGCAGCAACACCGAGGTTTTCCCAAAGCCATCAGGCGCGTAGAGGACTACGATGCCGGCCTTTCGGCCCTTGGCGATAAGTTCGTTCATCAAGCGATCGCGCCGCACCGTATAACTACTGCCCAGCGGCATAAGCTCGAGGTCGTCCGTATTGCCCAAATCGTTAACCATGCCCGCTCCTCAACTCGACCACATGGACACCGTAACGCTAGACCATATGTATCGCTAGATGAATAGAGCGATGCTACGGTTTAGGATGTTTGTTGGTACGCAAATGGCAAGTTTTTGTTCAGCGTGGTCCGATTGAAACTTATCCCCCAACCAATCAGTCTTTGCGCAGGTCAATGCGCTTGCCAGCTTGTCCCATCCTTTGGCAGTGTACCTCAAATGAGCGCTGTTCAATTGTGTTGCGCAACTCACCTAACGCCAGCTACCGTCTGCGACCTTTTCATAGCATTTATGCATAGTATCTGTTATGGAATGAATCATGCTGCACCAGACGCACCCGTCCAGTTCGCGGCCAGATTTTCGTCAAGCACACGGCGCACGCTCAGCAAAAAGGCCCCCGCAAAGCGGAGGCCTTCGGCAAAGCTATGTCGAGGTGATAGGCTTTCGCTACTTGCAGAGCGAAAGGGCGGCCTCGTCGGCAACGACAACGCAGTTGGTGTGCAGTTGCAGGATCGAGGCAGGGCACTCGGGGGTAACCGGACCATAGCACATGTCATGCACGGCCTGCGCCTTGGCCTCGCCGTTGGCGACGACCAGGATCATGCGGGCATACATGATGGTCTGGGTACCCATGGTGTAGGCCTGACGGGGCACGTCGTCGATGCTGTCGAACAGGCGGCTGTTGGCCTGAATGGTGCTCTCGGTGAGGTCGACACAGTGCGTACCCTTGGAGAAGTGGTCATCGGGCTCGTTGAAGCCAATGTGACCGTTGTTACCGATGCCGAGCAGCTGCAGATCAGGGTAACCGGCAGCAGCGACGATCTTGTCGTACTCAGAGCAGGCAGCGGCAGCGTCGGGATTGGAGCCATCGGGCACATGCGTGTTGTTCAGGTCGATATTAATGTGATCGAAGAAGTTCTCACGCATAAAGTAGTGGTAGCTCTGGGGATCGTCGTGCGAAAGGCCACGATACTCGTCGAGGTTGTAGGTGCTGACCTCGGCAAAGTCGACGTCACCCTTCTCGTACCAAGCGGCGAGCTGCTTGTAGGCACCAATCGGGGTGGAGCCGGTGGCAAGACCCAGCACGCAATCGGGCTTGAGGATAACCTGGGCCGAGATGATATTGGCGGCCTTGCGGCTCATATCCTCGTAGTCTTTAGCTTTAATGATCTTCATTACGCGTCCTTTCTCGTACAAGAGAGGCAAGGCTCCCCTTACAAGCACTTGCCCGCGGCCCGCGTCGGCCGCAACCAACGTGTGCGGCCACCAGGGCGAGGTCGCGTAATGTATATGTCTCGTGTCTACCCGCGTCGAGGCCCCTGCCCGTCCACGGTGACCCAAAGCTGTTTAGCTTCGGACAAATCCCATCTTGCCACGGAGGGCGTCCTCTTTCAAGGGCGCCCTCCGTAAACGTGTTTGAATTGTAGGCTAAAGGCCGAGCGCGCTCACTAGCGCTCGCGAGCGACGATGAGTTGGTCCATCTCCTCGACATGCTCGCCAACGGAACCCTTGATGCTCGAGAACTCAACGGAGTTGCACACCAAGATGGGAACCGTCACATCGTAGCCCTCGGCAGCAATTGCCTCGCGATCAAACTCGATGAGTACATCGCCCTTATGGACGATGTCACCCACTTGCGCATGTACGGTAAAGTGCTTGCCCTCGAGCTGAACAGTGTCCAAGCCAACATGGATGAGCACGTCTAGGCCATCGACCGTGTTGAGCGCAACGGCGTGTCCCGTGGGAAAAATGGCCTCGACCTTGGCGTCTGCCGGCGCAATCACGCGCGTGCCGGTAGGCTGAATCGCCACGCCCTGGCCCAAAAGGCCGGTGGCAAACGTCTGGTCATTGACCTCGGACAACGGAATGACATCACCCGAGATGGGAGCATCCAGCGTAAGGACTCGACCACGCATACCAAAAGACCTTAGGACTTTAGTGAACATGCTCCCCCTCGGACATACCAATCAATCAAAATAACCTTGTCAGTTTACCACTTGCCACCCGTTTTTGGCCATTAGGGAAGTTCGCGCTTGACAACCTCGACGATATCGTCAACAACACGCTGGGTCAGCTCGTGCGTCTCCGCCTCGGCCATAACGCGAACCAGCGGCTCGGTACCGCTCGGGCGCACCAAGATGCGGCCGCGACCGTTGAGCTCTTTCTCGGCGGCAGCGACGGCGTCCCAAATGGGCTGGCAATCGTCCAGGCCGGCCTTGTTGTCCGAATGCACGTTGACGAGCACCTGCGGGTACTTCTTCATGATGCCGGCAAGGTCGGTAAGGGTGCGGCCGGTGCGCTTGAGCACGGCCAGCAGCTGCAGAGCCGTCACCAGACCGTCGCCGGTGGTGTTGTGCTCCAGGAAGATGATGTGGCCGGACTGCTCGCCACCGATAACAGCACCGTCCTCGAGCATGCGCTCAAGAACATAGCGGTCGCCCACGGCGGTCTGGACCATCTCAAAGCCCTGCTCCTTCATTGCGATGGAGAAGCCCAGGTTGCACATGACGGTCGAGACGATCTCGGAGTTGGCGAGCTTGCCGCGAGCAGCAAGGTCGGAGCCGCAGATAGCCAGGATGTAGTCGCCATCAATCTCGTTGCCCTCGCTGTCCACGAACAGCACGCGATCGGCGTCGCCGTCGTGGGCAAGGCCGATATCGGCGTGGGTGCGCAGCACGAGCTCGCGCAGGGGCTCAAGGTGCGTGGAGCCACACTCAACGTTAATGTCAGTGCCGCAGTAATCGGTGTTGATGGCATGGACCGTGGCGCCCAGGCGCTGCAGCGCGGCAGGCGTGGTCTGGCACGAAGCGCCGTGGCCGCAGTCGACGGCAACAACCAGGCCGTCAAGCTTAAGGCCGTCGAGCGTGCTGATGGCATGATCGACATAGGCCTTGCGGGCGTCCTTCATCTTGATGATGTGGCCCACGCCGGCGCCGGTTGGCAGCGTGTCGGCAGCCATGGCCTCCTCGGACATGACCCAGGCGCTGATCTCTTCCTCGACAGCATCGGGAAGCTTCATGCCCTTGCGGCTAAAGAACTTGATGCCGTTGAACTCCGGCGGATTATGCGAAGCAGAGATGACGATGCCGCCGTCAAGCTCGTTTTGAACGGTGAGCAGTGCCACGGCCGGCGTAGGGATAACGCCGCAGCAGTGCGGACGGCCGCCCTCGGCCATGATGCCGGCGGTCAGCGCGCTCTCGAGCATGGTGCCCGAAAGACGCGTATCGCGGCCGATGCAGATGTCCGGACCAAGGAACTTGGTCGCCGCGCGGCCCAGGCGAAATGCGAGGTCGCACGAAAGATCGGCGTTGGCGACACCACGGACGCCATCGGTACCGAAGATGTTCTGGGGCATAGGATCGCTCCTTCCCAAGTGGGCAAAACGCAGTCGCCCACCCTAGTCGAAAAAGAAAAGCGGGACCCGCCGAGCAATCGGCAGGCCCCGCTTGTACATTGTATCTCGTAAGGAGATAAAACCTTAGCGCTTGGAGAACTGGGGAGCGCGGCGGGCCTTCTTGAGGCCGTACTTCTTGCGCTCGACCACGCGAGCATCGCGCGTAAGGAAACCGGCCTTCTTGAGGTCAGCACGGTAGTCGCCAGCGTTCAGAAGAGCGCGAGCGATGCCCAGGCGCAGAGCGCCGGACTGACCGGAGATGCCGCCGCCATCGCACAGAGCGATAACGTCGAACTGACCGGCGGTGTCGGTCACCTTGAAGGGAGCAAGGGCGTTCTCAACGAGCTGATGACGGCCGAAATACTGCTCGGCGTCACGCTTGTTGATGGTCACCTTGCCGGTGCCGGGGACGAGACGGACGCGGGCGACGGCGTTCTTACGACGGCCGGTACCCTGGTAGACAACGGTGTTCTCAGCCATCTTTAAGCCTCCAGCTCAATCTTCGTGGGGTTCTGGGCAGCGTGCGGATGCTCGGCACCAGCGTAGACCTTAAGCTTGGTCATCTGGGCACGGCCGAGGGTGGTCTTGGGCAGCATGCCGCGAACGGCGCGCTCGATGACCTTCTCCGGGTGCTTCTCCATAGCCTGGCGGAAGCTCTCAGCCTTGAGGCCGCCGTTGTAGCCGCTGTGGCGATAATAGGTCTTCGTGTCGGCCTTGTTACCGGTAAGCTGGACCTTATCGGCGTTGATGACGACAACGAAGTCGCCGCAGTCGCTGTTGGGCGTGAACTGGGGCTTGTTCTTACCGCGCAGGATCATTGCGATCTGGGTGGCAAGACGGCCCAAGACAGCACCATCGGCGTCGACGAGAACCCAGTTGCGCTGGACCTCGCCCTGCTTGGCGTAGTGAGTCGATTTCGAAATCACTTAGACTCCTCCATGTACAGTACGTGTTGTTACAGAGATTCACGGGGCTCTGCAAGTAACCCGTCCATATTACCCCGCTCGCCGCTCGAGTCAACAGGTATTTTGGCTCCGACCAGAGTTCTGCACATGTCGTCCATGGGTCATGACGTCGCGACGCTAGCGCTCGACAAACGCCTCGATATCTCCCAGCAAGCGCTTTGCCTCCTGGCGACCCTGAATATACAGGTCGAGCAGCTTTGCCGGATCGTGCTCAACGTGACCGACCTCGACCGGCTTTTGCGGAGCGACGACCAACGCACGGCCCTCGCGCTCATACTTCCACAGGTGCATGCGCTGTATGTTATAGCGATCGTGGCGCGTCTCGATAGCCTCGAGCAGGTAGGGGTAGTCGGCATAGCGAGCGCGCGCGGCTGGCATAAACTCGTAGGGCTTTTTCTCGTATGAACGGTCCTGCGTGACAATAACAACCGCGCGATCGAAGCCCGCCTCCTCCAGCACGTGCTCGATGGGGACCGAATCGGCTACGCCGCCGTCGACGTATTTGTGCCCATCGATCTCGACCAGCGGCGTCACCAGCGGCAGCGACGTCGATGCGCGCACGGCATCGAGGTCAAGTACGGCGCTTTTGACCGGCAGGTACGCGGCGGTTCCAAAGAGCATATCCGTCGCGACGGCGTACATCTCGATGGGGCTCGCGTCGAACGTCTCGTTGTCAAAGGGATCCAGGCGGTCCTGGACATCGTTGAAAATAAAGTCGTAACCCACAATGGAGCCCGTGGATGCAAACGATGCGGCGCCCATGAAGCGGTTGTCGTTGCAGAAAGCCAGGTTGATGCGGTTGGCACGGCCGATCTGGTGCGACTTGTAGTTCACGCCGTTGAGGGCGCCGGCCGATACACCGTAGACAGCCGGAATCTCGACGCCAGCCTCCATGAGGACGTCGAGCACGCCCGCGGTAAACTGCCCGCGGAAGCTGCCGCCCTCCAAAACGAGCGCGACCTTGCCGGCGTTCTTTGCCTTATCTTCTGCAGTCATATTGACCTCCTGCGATTGCGTTTTGGCTTTCTTCTACCCAGTTTTGGAATGGAGGGCGCATAGGTTTTGGAGTTGAGAAGATGGAGCGGAAAGCGTATCCCAGTTTGAGACGGGATTCCGGGATGAGCTTTCCGCCAACAGTCCATCCGGAAAATGCATCCCATTCTGAGCCGATATTCTGGGAGGCAGTTTCCGTTGGATGACCGTTAGGAAAGCGCGTTCCACCTTGCGCTGCCGCGACGTTTTCCTAACGTCCGCGCCCTGCGCAGAGTTCGATTCTCCGCGGTACGGGGTTCCGTTGGTGCGGGGCATGGCCGGCTGAGATTCGATAAACATCGCATCTGTTTTGGGCTGGGGCATTGCGCGGAGAATCCGCGTATTTGCTTCGCAAATCCGCGCCGGCTTCGGCCGCCTGCCGGCGTCCTCGCCCGCTCGCTACAAACGCTTCGCGTTTGCTTTACGCTCGCGCCCTGCATAGAGTTCGATTCTCCGCGGTATCTATATGTAATAAAAAAGCAGGTAGAGACACTTCTCTACCTGCCTGTAACTATTGGTGGAGGCGCGGAGAATCGAACTCCGGTCCACGAAAGCCCCCTGATTGGCATCTCCAAGCTCAGTCGCTGGTTTTGTCTCGGACGCTTTGCGCGCAGCGACACGCTCGCGGCGTCCCAACCGGTTCTGTCTTAGCCTGCGCCATACCGATTACGTGCGCAGGAGCATTCCCCTAAAATGACGTCGCACCGGTGTCGGGGAAATCACCGGGTTGACGCGCCGCTATAAACTAAGCAGCGAGAGCCATAGGCTCAAAAGAAGAGTTGTTGTCAATTCAATTTGACGGTACCCCTGTTTAACGAGGCGAGGAGACCTCGGCTTGCTTCCTCTCTCAGAGCTATCGTGTCGAAACCAGTCGCCCCCGAATGTCGGGAAAGTCTGGATGGTATTGGGCACGAGCACCCAACACCCGTCGACTTTTCAAGGAACATACGGAGCGAGCCCCGCTTGTGGAGTGTTATCTTACCACGTTCTGAAAGCGGACAGCTGTTCTATGCACGAGCTGTGAAGACCCCAATGTGCGCCGCACTTCGCACTTTTGCTACCGATCGCGTCACGTATATTTTCGCCAAGCAAAATTGACCCATCGAAAGGATCGTTATGGATACCAAGCAGCAACTCGTCAATGCACTCGCAGGCCTGGGCTCAACCATTACCGAAGCTATGGATGTGATCGAGGGCTTTGTTCCCTGCGGACATCCCGCCCTCACGGTATCGAACGCACTCGTCGCGCTGGACGCTGACGATGATGCGGCTCTCGCCCAGCAGCTTGAGACCGTCGAGGGCTTTATCGACCACGTGAGTGAGAACCGCGGCGTGGCCGCCTACCACGGCATCGAGGTCGAGCTCGCGGGTCCCAAAGCCGATCTGTTCGCAGCAATCCGCGAGGTAGGCGCCCTTATGCAGACCGCAGGCGTCAAGAACACCCAGGTCAACGAGTGGGTCTACCGCAGTCTGGCAGCACTCGACAGCTCAGACGAAAAGGCAGCCGAGCAGCTCGCAGAAAGTCCCGCCATTAAGGCCGAGCTTTTGTAAATAGAAGACGCGGGCCCCTTGGCGCATCGTCGTCCATGAGGCCCGCAAACAGTTCGCGTCAACCGATAGCTGCGCCGCCGCGTTCGGCCAAAGCAAGAATCGGCATCATTTGACGAGGTGTCTTTGCTGCAAGATCGGCATGTTCGAGCAGTTTGCGATCGTTGGTCACCAAGTAATCGACCTGCGCGCGCTTGCACGCGGCGAGTACCAAGTTGTCCTCGTAATCGCGATGGAGCGACAGATATTTGTCGGCTAGCCACAGATCGGATGCATCAGCGCCCACGGCCATAGCGTTTTCGGTCATATTCCGAACAAACGCCAGCGCCGCATCGCCAATCGCGCGGGCAGAAGCCTCGTCGAGCGCTCCCCCGCTGGCAAGAACGCTACGCTTTAGCTCGTGTTGGACAACGTACAGTACGTCCTTAGCGATATGCACCGGGAAGAACAGCAACGCCCCCGTCTCCGTCGCCTGCCCAATAAACGCACGCGCAGCAAGCGACTCGGCATGGTCAACGCAAAACGAATCAACCCACACATTCGCATCCACCATGATTTTAAGAGGGGCTCCGCTCACAGGATCATCCCCTTTTGGCGATAGCGCTCGTCCATGGCTTCGGAATAGATTGCGTCCCAATCGCGATCGTCGGACACAGGCGACGTAGCGATGCCCATGTCCGCGTAAAGCTGATCCGCCGCCGCCCATGATGCGGCGAACGGCGTATCGGGCGCGATGGTCTGCTGCCGGTCATCGACGGCCGCAAGCACTTCCTCGCACTGCCCGCCACCCTGCGCGACCTTGGCCACCACCTTTTTGATGAGCTCGGGCAGCGACCCGCCCGAAAGCCGCAGCGCCTCCTCGGCACGGTTCTTGACCTGGCGATCTACGCGAACGTTCACCTGCGCCATGCCGCTAACAGAACCCACGTTGATCCTGCTCCCTTCAATTGCTAGCATCTCTAGCAACACTATATTGAGAAGCTAGCAAATGGTCAAATGCAAAAGGCCTGCGCCCGGACGACACCGATGCCGTCTGGGCGCAGGCCAGATAACGTGGGCGAACGCGTCTGCTAACGCAGATACGCTTTCGCGTTGCCCAAGCTGTACGCAATCGTCGAGCCGTTGTGCAGCAGCGATGACGCTTGCGGGGTAATCGCGCCGGTAATGCCCAGTGCCAGGAGCGCCGAGTTGGTGAGCATCACCTTAGAGTAGGAGCTCGTCAGACGATCAACGAGGCCCTGGCTCATGCGGCGCAGGCGCACGATCGCGGCGAGATCCGTATCAGTCAGGATGATATCGGCGACCTCCTTGGCGATGTCGCTTCCGCCACCCATCGCCAGGCCCACGTCGGCCAAACCGAGCGCCGGCGAATCGTTGACGCCGTCGCCCACCATGGCAACGTGGCGCCCCTCGCTCTTAATTCGCTCCACATAGGCGTACTTGTCCTCGGGCAGCAGCTCGGCCTTAAACTCGTCGACCCCCGCCTCTCGCGCAATGCGCTCGGCTGTACGCTCGGAGTCGCCCGTGAGCATAACGACATGCTTGACGCCCAGCGCATGCAGGTCGGCGATGGCCTCGCGGACCCCGGGCTTGAGCGGATCCTCGATGCCGAGTACGCCGACGACCTTGCCATCGACCGCCAGATACAGCGGCGACAGGCCCTGCATCTGGGACTCGATTTGCTCCTTGATGTCGGATTCGAGCTGTGCGCCCTCATCCTCGAATACAAAGTGCGCGGAACCGATGATGGCGCGACGCCCTTCAATGGACGAAGCGATGCCGTGCGCCACGATGTACTCGACGGCGGCATGGCGCTCGCGGTGCTCGAGCTCGCGCTCGCGTGCCGCATTGACCACGGCGCGTGCCACCGGATGCGGGAAATGCTCCTCCAAGCAAGCGGAAAGGCGCAGAATCTCGTCCTCGCTCCAGCCATCGGTGGTGAGCACGCAGGCAAGACGCGGCTGCGCCTCGGTGAGCGTGCCGGTCTTATCAAACACGATGGTATCGGCCTTGGCAAACGACTCAAAGTACTTCGCGCCCTTGACCATGACGCCCATCTTGGCGGCATCGCTCATAGCGGTCATGACGGCAACGGAACCCGTGAGCTTGAGTGCGCACGAGTAGTCGACCATCAACGCCGCCGAGGTCTTGATGAGGCTACGGGTGGTAAGCGCAACCAGGCCCGCGAGCAGGAAGTTCCACGGGACGATCTTGTTGGCGAGGTCCTCCATGTGCGACTGGCCCTCGGACTTGAGCGAGTCGGCCGCCTGCACGAGCGAGACGATCGAGCGCAGCTTGGTCTGCGCCGTGTTGGCGCGCACGCGCACCAAGATGCTGCCGTCCTCGACGACAGTTCCAGCAAACACATCGTCGCCTGCGCTGCGCTCGACGGCAAGCGGCTCGCCGGTCAGGGTCGCCTGGTTAACCATGGCGCTCCCCTGCTCAACCACGCCGTCGATGCAGATGGACATGCCGGTGCGAACGGCGACCAAGTCGCCGGGCTCAAGCTCGGTGGCGGCAACGCTCACCTCAGTGTCGCCGACGACCTTTTGCGCCTTGTCGGGCACATCGAGCAGCGAGTTGATGAGCTCGTTTTCGCTCATGGCGCGGGTGTAGTCCTCGAGCAGCTCGCCCACGTTGAGCAGGAACATTGTCTGGCCCGCGGTGTCGACGTCGCGCTTGACGAACGAGATGCCGATGGCCGAGGCGTCGAGCACGGGAACGGTCAGACGCGGCTGCGCCAGCTCATGAAGGGCAGCGCGCAAAAATGCCATGTAACCGGCCACGACAAACACCGCACGCAGAGGCGTCGGCAAGAACCATCGGCGCGCATAGTGGGCGCCGACAAGCGTGGCAAGATCCATAACGAGCTTGTGCTTGCGTGGCTCAAGCTGCATCACGTAGCCCGTCTTTGCGTCGGCAATGGCCTGGGCGTCGAGCGCACCCAGGGTATCGAGCACGCTCGCACGACACTGCTCGTCATATTCGAGCGCCATCTGGCCAATACGGCCATATACGCGCACTTTGCGCACGCCGTCGATTTCGCCGCCAAGCTTAAGAAGTGCATCGAGATCGCTCTCTGGCACAGGACCCGCCAATTGAAGACGGGTCCTGCCGGGGATCTCGCTAATAATCGAGAATCTCATAGTTTGTGCCTGGGAGCGTTACTCGGCTGCCTCGTCAGCAGCGGCCTCGCTCTGGGTGATGTAGGCAGCCTCGGCAACCATGTCGTCGACATTAGCCTTGGCCTGCTCGACCATGTCCTGGTAGCAGTTCTTGACGCGCATGCCGCACGCGATGCCCTGCACGCAGGCATTCTTTACCGGAGCGCTGGTGAGCAGTTTGATGCCGGCCGTGCCGAGCAGAAAACCGCCACCAACAAGCAGGGTGTTAAACGTGGACTTCTTCATGATGTCTCTCCCTTTTCCGCAACAACTGCTGCACGGTGCCTTAGCACCCGAGTAAACAAGTTTGCTCGAGCACACTTTTGAAAAATAGTTTAGTTTATCTAACTATTAAGTTCAACAAAGGTTAACTTTTTGGAAATCTTGAGGAGCGGAACAGCCGACTTCTGGCGATCCGCCTGCCGCAACGTACATCTCCGGCATCCAAGAAAGGCTCTCCCCCGACCCAACAAATCGAGGTCTAATACTTTTCCGCGAAGTGAACGAGTGAAATCGGACCCCCGAAACATCTGCATTTTTCGCCAGCAAAACCGCAGGAAAAACTCGACAAAACCGCAGGAAACAGAGCCAGAAAACTGTTGATGTTTCAGGGGTCCAAAATAGGTCGTTCACTTCGCGGAAAAGTATTCACCTTCGTTTTCAACATCCATAAAGAATGAGGGCGCCATCGGCGCCCTCATTCACCAAATTCCATTCAGCCCGCCTGACCCGAACGGCCGAGTCGTCACGGAACCGAGGGGCCGGGCGCAGGGCCTTGCCTCTCAATGAGTTCCGCACGAACAGGAGGCGCCAGTGGCGCCTCCGTCGTGAGTCAGGACTGTCCGAAATTGAGAGGCAAGGCCCTGCGCCCGGCCCCTCGGTTCCCGTTTACGAGAGCGACGTTCTCAGCAACTCGTTGAAGAGCTTCGGGTTGCCCTTGCCGCGGCTCGCCTTCATGCACTGGCCCACCAAAAAGCCGATAACCTTCTGGTTGCCGTCACGATACTGCTGCGCCTGATCGGCACAGTTTGCCAGCACCTCGTCCACGATCGGCTGCAGCGCGCCGGCATCGCTCACCTGACGCATGCCGCGCTCGTCGACGATCTTGTTGGGGTCGTCGCCAGTTTGGGCCATGGCCTCAAAGACCTCGTGCGCCTGGTTGGAGCTGATGGCATCGGTCGCCAGCAGCTTGGCAAGGGCTGCCACCTGAGCCGGTGCAATGCCGGACTCGGACAACGAGACGCCCGCGCCCTTGAGGTAGGCGATCATCTCGTTGACCAGCAGATTTGCGACCGTCTGGGCCTCCTTGCCGGCCATACCGGCAGCGGCGGCCTCAAAGCACTCGGCAAACTCCGGGTCGCCGGCGATCTGCTCGGCATCGGCCGCCTTAATGCCAAAGTCGGCCTCAAAACGGGCGCGCTTGGCATCGGGCAGCTCGGGAATCTCGCCACGGCAGCGGTCGATGAACTCGTCGTCCAGATCGAACGGTGCCAGGTCGGGATCGGGGAACAGACGATAGTCGTCTGCCGTTTCCTTCACGCGCATGACCACGGTGCGTTTGCGGCTGGGCTCCCAGTGGCGGGTCTCCTGATAGATGATGCCGCCCTCCTCGAGCACCTCGGCCTGACGGCAGATCTCGTAGGCAAGGCCGTCATGCAGGCTCTTAAACGAGTTGAGGTTCTTAAGCTCGGTCTTAGTACCCAGCTTGGTCTCGCCGCGGCGGCGCAGCGACACGTTGCCGTCGCAACGCATGGAACCCTTCTCCATGGAGCAATCGGAAATGCCCAGCGTCACAAAGATACGACGGAGCTTTTCCATAAACAGGCGAGCCTCCTCGGGCGTGCGCAGGTCGGGCTCGGTGACGAGCTCAATCAGCGGCGTCCCGCAGCGGTTGTAGTCGACGAGTGACTCGGCAGCGGCGGTAATGCGGCCCTCGGCACCGCCCACGTGCACCATCTTGGCGGCGTCCTCCTCCATGTGGATGCGCAGGATGCGGATGGGCACCGTGTAGGAACCGTCCTCGCGACGCTCGGGCATCTGCAGGTTGGACGCGTCATAGCTGGCCAGATGGCCGGCGCGCTGATTGCCTTCGCGCATGGTCGACGTCATGGACGTGGACAGGCCCTCGGCGTTGGCCGAGGCGCTCGCCAGGCTCTGGGCCTCGGCCTCGCCAAACGCGCAGTCGGGGCGCTCGGCGGCACCGCGACCGGTCACGTCCAGATCCAGGTGACCGTACATGGCAAAGGCGACCGGACCCTGCGTGGTCTGGAAGTTCTTGGCCATATCGGGATAGAAGTAGTGCTTGCGGTAGAACATCGAGTGGCGCTGGATCTCGCAGTTGGTGGCGAGACCGGCCTTGACGATGCTCTCGATGGCGCGCTTGTTAGGCACCGGCAGGGCGCCGGGCAGGCCCAGGCACACCGGGCACACGTTGGCGTTGGGCTCGTCATCGTGGCTGAGCTTGCAGTTGCAGAACATCTTGGTATCGAGTGCGGTGAGCTCGGTATGGATCTCCAGGCCGATTACGGCCTCCCAATCCTGCAGGACCTCGGAAAGCTCCTTCATTACAGCTCGCCTCCCTTCCCGGCAAAATCGGGCGCGACGGAAAGCGCGGGCGCATCCGTGGCGGTATCGGCAAAGCCGCGCTCCAGGGCGCGGGCAAACGTGAGCAGCTGACGGTCCTTAAAGGCCGGGCCCACCAGCTGGGCAGAAACGGGCAGCTGAGTGTCCTCGCCCAGGCCCAGCGGCACCGAGATACCACCGTTGCCGCAAATGTTGAGCGAGATGGTGTACAGGTC
>JAXIYS010000042.1:0-4822 GCA_036304385.1 Collinsella sp.
GATTCTCCTTCGTTCTTGATGAGTCCATGTCCTCGGTACTCTCCCACCCTTAGCGGAAAAGCCTATAGGACACGTCTTCCGTGCGCGTGTTCCGCATCAATGAGCGGCTCGCGCGCTGGCAGTGACTTACCAGCTGGCCTTCTTGATGCCGGGAAGCTCGCCCTTGAGCGCCAGCTCGCGGAAGCAGACACGGCACAGGCCGAACTTGCGGTACACAGAGTGCGGACGGCCGCAGCGCTGGCAGCGCGTGTACTCACGAGTAGAGAACTTCTGCTTGCGATTGCACTTGACGATCATCGATGTCTTAGCCACTTATATCCTCCTCACATAGAGTATTGTTCGCCCCAAACGCCGCCCCCTTGTGGGAACGGCGCTTATAGGGCAGGTGAACCTATTTCTTGAACGGGAAACCGAAGGCGTCCAGAAGGGCCTTGGCCTCCTCATCGGTGTTGGCGGTGGTCACGAAAGTGATGTCCATACCACGCTGGTGATCGACGGAGTCGAAGTCGATCTCGGGGAAGATGAGCTGCTCGGTGACGCCCATGGAGAAGTTACCACGGCCGTCGAAGCTCTTGGCGGAGATACCGCGGAAGTCGCGGATACGGGGGATCGCGACGGAGGTCAGACGATCGAAGAACTCCCACATACGGTCGCCGCGCAGGGTAACCTTGCAGCCGATCGGCATACCAGCGCGCAGGCGGAAGGTAGCGATGGACTTGCGGGCACGGGTGATCATCGGCTGCTGGCCGGTGATAGCGCGCAGGTCGCGCACGGCACCGTCGATGGCCTTGGAATCGGTAGCGGCCTCGCCGACACCCATGTTCACGACGATCTTCTCAAACTTGGGGATCATCATGACGTTCTCGTACTGGAACTTGTCCTGAAGCTGCTGCTTGACCTCGTTGTTGTACTTGGTCTTCAGACGCGGCACATACTTCTCTTCTGCCATTGTTCACTCCTTCTTGGGGTTTTAAGCACGGGGCGTGGCCACGGTGGGTTGTCCTCGTGCCTCCTGGCTGCATCCGCGCCGCTCATGGCATTTCGCGGTTTGGACTCGACGCAGCAGGAGCCGACAAAACAATCGGTACTATACGCGCATTGGGTGCGTATTTCCAGAAAAACCTCGTCTGCCTGCACAACTCCACAACTCCCCCGCACAAATGGATCTGTTGGGAGCCAAGGCAAAGTTGTTGAGGAACGCGAGTGGATTTTCGGACGCATGAGAGTGGATTATCGGACGCACAACACACGAGAGTGGATAATCTCCCACTTTTGACCAAGATGCAGGCCAAAAGTGGGAGAAAATCCACTCTCGATGGAGTCCTTCGTTTCTTGGAAGATTGCTTTGGCTGGAGCGTGCCGATTACTTGAGCGTGATGCAGGAGGCGAGGATGTTGGCGTAGTCTTCTGCTGGCATGCCGAAAGCATCGTCTGCCTCGAGCTTGTATGAGCCCTCTACCGGATGGGCTGATCCACCTGAAAGCCAAACCGTGTAACCTTCCGACGTTTTGCCTAGATCTCTAAAGAAAACAGGCCCGAAACCACCCAAGCTGTTATCGTGCACGATGATGGAAAAGTTTGCGGAGCAGTCATCTTTATCCGCACCGGTCCTTTGAACCCTGAACCACTTGGCAAATGAGCCGGATGACTGGCTTTCGGTGATCTCGTAATCATCAATAGGGAACCAGTCGGGGAGAACCATAGTGAAGTAGTCCGTATCGATGGTCCTTGCCTGCCTTGCCTCTTCTGCCTGGCGCTTGGCTTCTTCCTCGGCTTGCTTGGCGGCTACGGCGTCATCGCGGCGCTTGGTTGCCGCTTGGGCCAATGCGTCGACATCAAAGGAAAAGCCAGCCTTCCTAGCGCCCGCGTCTTCCTCGGCATATTTCTTGGCGGCGGCAATCTCGTCGTCGGTCACTTCGGTTGCCTCGACCGGAGCGAGCGAAACGTTGCCGGCATCGATGCCCTTTTTGCCCTCCGCCTTCTTGCTAACCTTGACGTCGATCTTTTCGCCCGGCACGGCGTAGATGGTGCCATCGGCTGCAATGGGCGAGGCCGCAACCTCGGCCTTATAGCTGTCGCGACGGAGCTCGACGCCCGCTCCCGTGCTGTCGACATAGCGAACAACGTCGACCTTCTTGCCGCGCGCCTCCTTGCCGGTGATGTGCAGCGGCAGCCTGCTCGCGCCAGCCGATGTGTCCCACCCCTCGGCCGAGACCGTAAACCGCACGGCGTGCTTTGCGGCGAGGGCCTCTTGCTCGGCAGCTTCGCGTGTCTGCTCCGGCGCATAGACGCCAAAGTAATAACCGGCTCCGCCACCCACGGCGAGCAGAGCCACCACGACGGCAGCGATGATGAACGGCTTCTTGGAACGTTTGGGGCTGGACGCAGCAGCCTCGGCCGCCATGTCGACTTGCTGCGACCCGATAGGTGCTGCAGCATCAACGGGCAAGGGGTTCGCCCCTCCCGTTTGCGCTTGATCATCTGGTACGACGGATGCGCCGCATACGGCGCAGAACTGGGCTCCGTCCTCGATTTTCGACCCACAGTTTCGGCAGAACATCCAAGCTCCCCCTCGTTCGATGCCCGTTCAAGACGGGCATGCTTGAGCGCCCACGTGCATGGCGGAGCGCAATCTCTTCTAAGCATATGCTAGGAGCGAACTGCCAAACGTTGTTGCGCAACATTGCCGGGTAAAGCCTCAGCATCCAGCCATCCCCACATAAGTTGCGGTGAAATAGGGACTGTTTGACGGCCTAACAGGCTTAAACAGTCCGTATTTCACCGCAACTTATATATGGGGCGTTATTTTTGGCGAGGCAGGACCAGGTTGAGGACGACGGCGACAAGTGCGGCGACGGCAATAGAGGATCCACCAAAGACGGTGCCGACCCATGCGGGGAATCCAGCGCCAGCAAGTGCGCCGGCCGTGCGCTCAATGCCCGTGCCAAAGGCGATAGACAGACCCATGAGCGTGGTATCGCGCTGAGACAGGCCGTGGCGGGCAAACATGACCACACCGTTCATGCCGATGGTCGCGAACACGCCGATCGTGGCGCCGCCGATTACTGGCTGCGGAATGGACGTGAGCACTGCCGCGCACTTGGGCAGCAGTCCAGCGATGAGTAAGATGGCGGCGGCGAGCGTAAAGACCATACGATTGACGACCTTGTTCTCGGCGATAATGCCCACATTCTGACCAAAGGTTGCTGTGGGAACGCCGCCCAAAAAGCCCGACAGCATACCGACCAGGCCGTTGGCGATCAGGCCACCCGAGATCTGGCTATCGGTCGCAGGGGTATCGAGCGCAGCGGATGACACGGCGGCAAACTCGCCCATGACCTGCACGGCGTTGACAATGGCGACAACGCCCACGACGGCGCACGCAGCCGGGTCGAACACCAGGCGATGGGCGCCCAGGGCCGGCGGGGCGAACCAGCTGGCAGTCGCGATGGCCGAGAAATCGACCATGCCCAACACCGCAGCCAAAACAAAGCCCGCGCAGATACCAGCCAGGATGCTGCCCAGCCTAAGCGCGCCCTTGCCGTAGTTGCCAGCCATAAAGGTGACGACAAACGTCACGAGCGCGACGGCCCAGTTGGTGACGCTGCCAAAATCGGCAGCGCCCTCCCCGCCCGCCATGGAGGCAACTGCCACCGGGCACAGCGACAAGCCAATGACAAAGATGACGGTGCCGAGCACCGGGGCCGGGAACAGAAAACTCACGCGCCTAAACAGCAGGCCGAAGAGCACGACGAGCGCGCCGCCGATTACCTGGGCGCCCAGCACGGCCTCAAAGCCAAGCTCGAGACCGACCGCCTTGAGCGCCGGCACGAAGGTGAAGCTCGCGCCCATCACGATGGGCAGGCCCGAACCGACGACGCCCTTTATGGGGAACTGTTGAAGGAAAATGTCGAGCGCCGAGAGAACCAGCGATGCCTGGATGACGGCGGCCTCCTCTTGAGGAGTAAAGCCGCAGACCGACGCAATGATGATAGCGGGCGTGACGATACCCGCGAATGCCGCCAGCACATGCTGCAGTGCATGGGGCAATATCTGCACAAACGATACTTTTCCCGTACGCTCGAACAGGGCATCCCCTGCTGCCGACTCTGCCATTTGCGCCTCCCATACCCTAGGCAGCGGCACCATGCCGCTCAACGAGCGGACATTATAGGGCATATGGCACAGGTAGCATTTTGACCCGCAATCCTGCATCCCCCGGGGTCAAACAGCAGTTGCGGTGAAATAGTTCCTGGCTGACCGCCCGTCAGGCTTATCTAGGAACTATTTCACCGCAACTTAATTAGTGGGGATGCGATTAGCGCTTGCGGGGGACGAGTTTGGTGCGGCGCAGGTGGATCATCTCGGCGGCTATGGAGATGGCGATCTCCTCGGGGTCCTCGGCCTCGATGGCGACTCCAATCGGCAGGTGCAGCTCGTCAATCTGGTCCTGCGTAAAGCCCTCCTGCTCCAGGCGGGCGCGCACAAAGGCCGTCTTGCGGCGCGAACCCAGGCAGCCCAGGTAGGCAGGCTTGGCGCGCATCGCCTGGATCACCACGTCGATATCGGACTTGTGGCCTGCTGTGGCCACAACCACCAGGTCGCGCGGGCCGATGGGGCACTGCTCGCTCAGGTTCTTGTAGTCGACCAGACGACGGTCATAGACCCCGGGCACCCAATCGGGGGTCAGCGTGCCGGGGCGGTCATCGCACGCCACAACGGCAAAGCCAGCCGCCGTGAGCACCCGCGCCGTCGCAGCGCCCACGTGGCCGCAGCCAAAGATATAGGTCAGGCCCTCGGGGCAGAGCGTCTCGATGTGCGC
>JAXIYS010000043.1:0-7886 GCA_036304385.1 Collinsella sp.
CAGTTCGCCGACGGCTGCGGCGAGGTCGTCAAGCACGCCGTGATCGCAGACCCCGAGCTCTTCGCCGAACTGGAAAAGACCCCGCTCACGCTTGAGCTGCTGAACCGCGACGTGGCCCGCGTGGCGCTCATCATCGCCCGCAATATCGACATTAAGCGCGCCGTGGTCGTTGCCGACGAGCGCGAAACCAATCAGCGCAAGCTCCTCAACTTTGGCCACAGCGCCGGGCACGCCGTTGAGGCCTGCGAGCACTTTAAGCTCGGCCACGGCAACTGTGTGTCGATTGGCATGGGCATCATCACGCGTGCCGCAGCCCTGCATGGCATTTGCGACGCCGAACTTCCCAGCCGCATCGAGGAGCTCTGCGCCCGCCACGGCCTCAAGACCCGCTGCGACCTAGATGCCGATGCCGTCTTTGCCGAGGCGCTCCACGACAAAAAGCGCGCGGGCGACACCATCGACCTGGTGATTCCGCACGACATTGGCCGTTGCAGCATCGACCGCACGCCGCTTTCCACCTTCCACGATTTGATTGCCGAGGGCCTCGGCCAGAAGGGAGACGCTTCCGCATGTTAGCCCGCATCACTCCGTCCCCGCTCAAGGGCACCGTTCCCGCCATCGCGTCCAAATCGATGGCGCATCGCCTCATCATCTGCGCCGCGCTTGCCAACGGCGAGACGCACGTTAGCTGCAACACTACCTGCGCCGATATCGAGGCCACGGTGCGCTGCCTCACGGCGCTCGGCGCCCGCATCGAGACCGTCGAGGACGGCTTCCAGGTTCACCCCACCATGAAGAGCGTTGAATATGGCCTGCTCAAGGCCCTTGCCGGCGGCACGCTCGACTGCGGTGAGAGCGGCTCCACGCTGCGCTTTATGCTGCCTGTCGCCTGCGCGCTGGGCGCGGAGGCCACCTTCGTGGGCCAGGGCCGCCTGGGCGCCCGCCCGCTCTCCCCGCTTTCGGACGAGATCATCGCAGCCGGTTGCGACCTGCAGGGCCTGGGCGGTTTTCCGCTCAAGACGAGCGGCCGCATGCGCCCGGGCACCTTTGTGCTTCCGGGCAACGTGAGCTCGCAGTATATCTCCGGCCTGCTGCTGGCGGCCCCGCTGCTGGCCCAGCCCTCCTGCGTGCAGGTAACCGGCCTCATCGAGAGCCGCCCCTACATCAACCTGACGATCCAGGCCATGAAGGCCTTTGGCGTCGAGGTCAATGTCGAGCGTATTCCGGCCAAGGACGGCCAACCCGAGGTCACGAACTTCCGCGTGAACAGCGGCTCGTACCGCACGCCCGGCAGCGTAGCCGTCGAGGGCGACTGGTCCAACGCCGCCTTTTGGCTGTGCGCCGGCGCCATCGGCACCAACCCCATCACCGTCGAGGGCGTGTCGTTGAGCTCCGCACAAGGCGACCGCAACGTGCTCGCCGCGCTTTCGCGCTTTGGCGCCCGCATCGTGCGCTCCACGAACGCCGCCACGGTGCAGTCCGACAAGCTCGCCGGCTTTGAGATGAGCGCCCACGACATCCCCGACCTGGTGCCCGTCATCTCGGCCGTGGCATCGCTGGCTCAGGGCCGCACGTTCATACGTGACTGCGCGCGCCTGCGCATCAAGGAATCTGACCGCCTGGTCACCACCACCCGCGAGCTCACCGCGCTGGGCGCGCAGGTGCGCATCGCCGGTGACGACCTCATCATCAAGGGCGTCGATGCTCTTACCGGCGGCGAGGTCGATTCGCACAACGACCACCGCATCGCCATGATGGCTGCTATCGCCGCGAGTCGCGCCACCGGCGAGGTCGTGATCCACGGCGCCGAGGCCGTCAACAAGTCCTATCCCGATTTCTTCGACCACTACCGCCTGTTGGGCGGCAAGGTCACGCTCGAGGAGGAATAGCATGTCCTCGACCTTTGGCAACGTCTTGCGTTTGAGCATCTTCGGCCAGTCGCACTCCCCCGCTATCGGCTGCTCGCTCGATGGCATTCCGGCAGGTGTCGCCGTTGACCAGGAGCAGCTGCAGGCCTTCCTTGATCGTCGCGCCCCCGGCCGTGACGAGACCGCGACCAAACGCCGTGAGGCCGACGCCGCCCACATTATCGCCGGCATAGTTGATGGACACACCACGGGCGCGCCTATCGCCGCGATCATCGAGAACACCAACACACGCTCCAAGGACTACTCCGAGCTGCGCCGCAAGCCCCGTCCGGGCCATGCGGATTTCCCGGCACGCGTGAAGTACCGCAACATGCACGACGTCGCCGGCGGCGGACACTTCTCCGGCCGCCTGACGGCGCCCCTGTGCATCGCGGGCGGCATCGCGCTGCAGGCGCTCGAGGCCCGTGGCATCAAGGTCATGGCTCACGTGGCGCAGATCGGTGGCATCTCCGATCTGCCCATGGACGACATGGTCTACCGCGAGGCCGACCGCAAGGCGATCCTTACCAACGACCTGCCGTGCATCGATCCTGCTGCCGCCGGTCGCATGCGCGAGGAGATTCTGGCCGCGCGCGACGAGCTCGACAGCATCGGCGGCATCGTGGAGTGCGGTATCTACGGCCTGCCCGCGGGCATCGGCGACCCCATGTTCGACGGAATCGAGAACCACATCGCGCAGATCGCGTTTGGGATTCCCGCCGTGAAGGGCGTGGAGTTTGGCATGGGCTTTGCCGTCGCCGCCATGCGCGGCAGCGAGAACAACGATCCGTATCGCATTGACGCCGAGACCGGCAAGATCGAGGTCGAGTCCAATAATGCCGGCGGGATCTTGGGCGGCATTTCAACCGGCGCACCCGTCATGTGGTGCATGGCCGTAAAGCCCACGCCCTCCATTGGCCGCGAGCAGCAGACGGTGGACATGGACGCTATGGAAAATGCCGAGCTCTCGGTCCGCGGCCGTCACGACCCCTGCATCGTCCCGCGCGCAGTCCCCGTAGCCGAAGCAGCCGCAGCGCTGGCCATCTGGGACGCCCTCCTAGAAGACGCCGCCCAGCGCTAGTCCACCAACCCCAAGGGTAGTTAATTTGGGAAAGGGATCTCCATGGACCTTGCCGATATTCGCCAGACCATCGATGGCATCGACACCACGCTCCTCAATAGTTTTGTCGAACGCATGGACATTGCCACCGAGGTCGCCAAATCAAAAATCGAGATGGGCAAGGCCGTCTTCGACCCCGCCCGCGAGCGCTCCAAACTCAACAACCTTGCCGGCCGCGCGCCCGAGCGCTACGAGGCACAGACCATCACGCTGTTCCGCCTCCTCATGAGTATGAGCAAGGCCGAGCAACAGCGCTATATCAACGAGCTCAAGGGCATCACGGTCTCTCAAAAGGCCCGCGCCACTGCCGAGGCCTTCGACTCGCCCTTCCCCCAGACTGCTAGCGTCGCCTGCCAGGGCGTAGAGGGCGCCTACAGCCAGATCGCCGCGTGCAAGCTCTTCGCCGTGCCCGATATCGCGTTCTTCGAGACCTTCGAAGGTGTCATGCGCGCTGTGCGAGACGGCTTCTGCGAGTTTGGCGTACTGCCCATCGAAAACTCCACCGCGGGCTCGGTCAACGCGGTCTACGACTTGCTCGCGCAGTTCGACTTCCATATTGTGCGCTCGCTGCGCCTCAAGATCGATCATAACCTGCTCGTCAAGCCTGGCACCAAGCTGCAGGATGTTCGTGAGGTCTATAGCCACGGTCAGGCCATCGCGCAATGCGCCGGCTTTATCGAGGCGCACGATCTACACACCACCAAGTATCCCAACACGGCCATGTCGGCCGAGATGGTCGCCAACTCCGAGCGCACCGACGTCGCCGCTATCGCCTCGCGCAGTTGCGCGGCGCTCTACGGTCTGGAAGTGCTAGAGCCCAACATTCAGGACTCGGACAACAACTACACGCGCTTTGTCGTCATCAGCAGCGAGCCGCGCGTCTACCCCGGCGCCAACCGCACTTCGCTCATGATCACCACGGCAAACGAGCCGGGCGCCCTCTATCGCGTGCTCGAGCGCTTCTATGCGCTCAACATCAACCTTATCAAGCTCGAGAGCCGCCCCATCCCCGGTCGCGACTTTGAGTTTATGTTCTACTTCGATCTGGACTGTCCCTTTGGCAGCAAAGCCCTCGACGACCTACTCGATTCGATTGACGACGTGTGCGAGAGCTTCACCTACTTTGGCAGCTACACGGAGGTGCTCTAGATGACCGATACCGCCGCAACCCGTCCCTACGGCGTGCTGGGCCGTGTGCTGGGCCACAGCTACACCCCGACCATCTACAAGGAGCTCGCAGGCCTGGAGTACGTGCGTTTTGAGCGCGAGCCCGAGGACCTCAAGGCCTTTATGACGGGCGACGAATGGGAGGGCACCAACGTGACCATCCCCTACAAGCGCGCCGTCATGGAATATCTCGACGAGCTGAGCCCGCTGGCCGAGCGCATGGGCAACGTCAACACGATCACGCGTCTGCCCGATGGCCGCCTGCGTGGCGACAACACCGACTACTTCGGTTTCCAGTGCCTGGTCGAGGAGCTGGGTGTGGAGATTGCCGGCAAGAAGGTCCTCGTGCTCGGTGCCACCGGAGGCGCCGGTACCACGGCAAGTATGGTGCTGGGCGACCTGGGCGCGATCGTGGTACCCGTGGGACGCGCGAGCGAGGTCAACTACGACAACATCACGCAACAGTCCGACGCCGCGTTGCTCGTCAACTGCACGCCTGCCGGTATGTTCCCCCACTGCCCCGACGCGCCTTGCGCGCTCGAGGGCCTCGACGCGCTCGAGGGCGTCATCGATATTGTCTACAACCCCGCCCGCACGGGTCTGATGCTCGAGGCAGAGCGTCGCGGCATCCCCTGCATCGGCGGTTTGCTCATGCTTGTGGCCCAGGCGGCGCAAGCCGTCGAGCGCTATACCGGCCAGACCACCCCGCGCGAGCGCATCCTGGACGTGACGGACCGTCTGTCCCGCCATGAGCAGAACATTGCCCTGATCGGCATGCCGGGCTCGGGCAAAACCCGCGTGGGTGAGCAGATCGCCCTGCTCACCGGCCGCGAGCACATCGACCTGGACCGTGCCCTCGAAAAGCGTCTGGGCATGCCTTGCGCCGACTATATCGTCGAGCACGGCGAGCCGGCCTTCCGCGAGCAGGAGACGGCGGCCCTGGCCGATATCTCCAAACGCAGCGGCCTGGTGCTCTCCACCGGAGGCGGCGTCGTCACGCGCGACGAGAACTACCCACTGCTGCACCAGAACAGCCAGATTGTGATGCTCAACCGTAAGCTCGATGAGCTCGCCCACAAGGGTCGCCCCATCACCGCCCGCGACGGTATCGACAAGCTGGCCGAGCAGCGCATGCCGCGCTACCGCGCCTGGGCCGACTACATCATCGACTCGCGCGACTGCGCAGCCAACACCGCCCGAGCCCTCCTCGACACCCTCTAAAACCTGCCAAAAAGGGACAGGTTTATTTTGGCAGGTTTTATCTGGGCAAACGTCCAAAGACCACAAGACCGGCCACACTAACCAACCGCAAAGGAGCAACCATGAAAGCTCTCGTCATCAACGGACCCAACCTCAACATGCTCGGCATTCGCGAGCCGGGTATCTACGGCAGCGACAACTACGACCGCTTGGTCCAGATCTGCAAGGAGACCGGCGCTGCACAGGGCTTCGACGAGGTCGAGGTCTTCCAGTCCAACCACGAGGGCAGCATCGTCGACAAGATCCAGGAGGCATACGGCAAGGTCGACGGCATCGTCATCAACCCGGCGGCTTACACGCACACGAGCGTGGCGATCCTGGACGCCCTCAAGGCCGTCGCCATCCCCGCCGTCGAGGTCCACATCAGTGCTGTTGAGACGCGCGAGGACTTTCGCCAGGTGAGCTACGCCCGCCTGGCCTGCTTTGCCACCATCACCGGTGAAGGCCTCCAGGGCTACGCCCATGCGTTGGAGCTGCTGAAAGAGCATCTGCTACACTAATCCATGGGACAGAATAATCAGGTTTGTTTGTCCCAAAACTTAAGTAACTGTTCGATTGACATACAAAGGAGCATATCCATGTCCCAGTACGATTACCTCGTCGTCGGTGCCGGCCTTTCGGGCGCCGTCTTCGCCAACGCCGCCAAGCGCGCCGGCAAGTCGGTCCTGGTCATCGACCGCCGCGATCACATCGCCGGCAATATCTATACCGAGGACGTCGAGGGCATCCAAGTCCACCGTTACGGCGCCCACATCTTCCACACCTCCATGAAAGACGTCTGGGACTACGTCAACCGCTTCGCCGAGTTCAACAACTACGTCAACTCGCCGGTCGCCAACTTCCACGGCAACATGTACAACATGCCCTTCAACATGAACACCTTCGCCAAGATGTGGCCGGGCGTCGTCACGCCGGCCGACGCCCGCGCCAAGATCGACGAGCAGGTGGCCGCCGAGAACATCGGCGAGCCGACCAACCTCGAGGAGCAGGCGCTGTCCCTCGTGGGCCGCGACATCTTCGAGACGCTCGTGAAGGGCTACACCGAGAAGCAGTGGGGCCGCGACTGCCGCGACCTGCCCGCGAGCATCATCAAGCGCCTCCCCTGCCGTTTTACCTACGACAACAACTACTTCAACGACCGCTACCAGGGCATCCCCATGGGCGGCTACACCAAGATGGTCGCCAACATGCTCGAGGGCGTCGAGGTGCGTTGCGGCGTAGAGTATAAGGAACTGATCGCCGCCGAGCCCGATATCGCCGCCAAGACGATCTACTGCGGCCCTATCGACGCGTTCTACGACTTTAAGCTGGGCACGCTGGAGTACCGCAGCCTGCGCTTTGAGACCGAGACGCTCGACGAGCAGGACCACCAGGGCGTGGCCGTGGTCAACTACACCGAGCGCGAGATCCCCTACACACGCATCATCGAGCACAAGCACTTTGAGTTTGGAACGCAGGACAAGACCGTCATCACGCGCGAGTACCCGGCCGACTGGAAGCCCGGCGACGAGCCCTACTACCCCATCAACGACGCCAAGAACGAGGCCCTCTACAAGCAGTACGAGGAGCTGGCGGCGCAGGAGGGCGACGTAATCTTTGCCGGTCGCCTGGGCGGCTACAAGTACTACGACATGGACAAGGCCATCGCCGCGGCCTTCGAGCTCGTCCGCAACGAGCTGGGCGTGGAGCCCGCGGAGGCGTAAGGGCCCAAAACGGGCCTCTGCGCGAGCCGAAAACAGCGCAAGCAGGCACGCCAACGCCGGCAGGAGCAATTTCGCCCCTGCCGGCGTTTTGTATGGAGACGGATTGGCTGTTCTGTCCATTATCTGGTCGATGATATGAGTGGACACGCCCCGCCACAGAGTCAAAACCGGAAGTATGCTGCAAATTCAAAATATGCAGAGCACACCGGGATGCCGCGACGCCTCTACCTGCGGTTTCTCTGCGCGAAAAGGGCGGCGTGCTCATGGGTTCCGGAATTTGCCGCATACTTCCGGCGAGCGGTTCCGGAAGTGCGGGGAAATATCAAGAACAGCCGACCAGACCCCGATTTTGCGCTTCCGCGACCTGCGGTTTTAATGCCGAAAATCGGGTTATGCTCGGTGATTTCCGATTTTTCCCCGCACTTCCGGAAAACACGGCAACGCCGAGCGTCCCGAAGCGAAAACCGCTACGAATTCCGCCGGAAAAACAACCTATTAAACGCAAAAACCGCCTATCGGCGGTTTCCACGGACCAAGCCGGACGTACCGTCGCAGGGCCTCTTCACAGTAGGAACATTAAGGAAAAACCCAATCTCAGTCAATCCTTTACCGGCAAGCCGCAGCGAATTATGGTACCGTCAAGATTCTTTCGCAAATTGATTTAGCCGTCTCCGGCCCCGTCCTCTTCTAGCCCTCCGCCTTTCCCCTCAGCTCGTCCATCTCCTCCAG
>JAXIYS010000044.1:0-21970 GCA_036304385.1 Collinsella sp.
GAACGGGGGAGCCCCTTGTTGCGTGTTTGATTGTTGTTGCTAGTCGGAGGCTCGCCGGGATGGGATGCGGGGTTTGGTCGATCGCGAGTTACGCACGAGCCGGAGAGCACTTAATGTGCTCTCCGTGCGAGCAGGACTGTCCGAGCAGGCGACCAAACCCCGCGCCCCGTCCCGGCGAGCGCTTGGGGACCGGTGACCTACAGGTGGCTGATGATCAGTTCCATCTTGCCTTTGAGGTCAATGGTGCTGACGGTGCTGGGGGCCAGCAGGTGGCTTCCCTTGTGGACGGGGTCGCCGCAGACGGTGCCTTCGCCGTCGATGACCGACAGGCACATGAAGGGCCAGCGCTGGTCGATGGTTTTGCTGCCGTCGACGCGCACGCGATCGACGGTGTAGCAGGGGTTGGACTCGAGCTCGGTTACGCCGTCCACCTCGGGCGCGGTCACCGTGCCGTTGGTCGGAGCCTGAGCATCAAAGTCGATGCAGTCGAGGCTCTGCTCAATGTGCAGCGGGCGCAGGTTGCCGTCGGTGCCGGGACGGTCGTAGTCGTACAGACGATACGTCACGTCGCTCGACTGCTGCGTCTCCAAAATGAGCGTGCCGGTCTTGATGGCGTGCACGGTACCGGAATCAATCTGGAAAAAGTCGCCCTTGTGAATCGGCAACACGTTGAGCATGTCGTCCCAACGTCCTTCCTCGATCATTTGTGCGGCCTCGGCGCGGTCCTTGGCACGCTGGCCGACGATGATTGTGGCGTCGGGCTCGCAGTCCAGCACATACCAACACTCGGTTTTGCCCAGGCTACCGTTCTCGTGCTCGGCAGCGTACTCGTCGTTGGGATGAATCTGGATCGAAAGGTCGTCCTTGGCGTCCAGAATCTTAATGAGCAGCGGGAACTCCTTGCCCTCGCAGTTGCCAAAGAGCTCGCGATGCTCGGCCCACAGCCACGACAGCGTGTGGCCGGCATACGGGCCCTCCGCAATCTGGCAGTCGCCGTTGGGGTGGGCCGAGATGGCCCAGCACTCACCGATGGGGCCATCGGGAATGTCGTAGCCAAATACGGTTTCGAGCTGGCGACCGCCCCAGATCTTCTCGTGGAAGATCGGCGTCAGCTTAATCAAATCGGACATGTTCATACCCCCATTGTGTTGCGCGGGCGCTGCACAAAACAGCTCAAAGCGAGCGCCCGGATGACTACAAAAACCTATGCCAACGTTACGTTGTGCAACTCAAAGCGGTCGCCAACGTTGCGCGAGACCGAATACTCAAAGGCGGCGCCGCTGTCCAAAAAGCCAATCTGGGTGAGCTCGAGCAGGGGAGAGCCAGGCTTGGTGTCCAAGCGCTCGGCTTCTTCCTCGGTTGCTGCCACGGCGCGAATGGTACGGTGGAAGCTCGAAATCTTCAGCCCACATTGCTCGCGGATGAAGTGGTAGACCGATCCGTACAGGTCCTTCTTTTTAAGGCCTGGAATCAGCTCGAGGGGCATGTAGGTGTACTCGATAACGATGGGCTTCTCATCGGCCTGACGCACGCGCACGATGTGATAGGCAAAGTCATCCTCGGCAATTCCCAGCTGGGCTGCGATGTCCGCTGGTGGATTAACAATCGAGAAATCGTAGACCACCGAGGTCACCTTCTCCCCGCGGTGCTCATACGAAAAGCCCTGGGCACGGTCGTTTTTGCCCTGGAAAAACGCCTGACCGGGAAGTCCCGCCGTGTCCTTAACGTAGGTACCCGATCCGCGTCGGCTGGTAATAAGACCTTCCTCGGTGATTTGCTCGATAGCTCGTTTGACGGTGATTTTGGAAACGCTATAGAGCTCGCAGAACTCAACGACGGTGGGAAGCTTGTCGCCCGGTTTAAGAGTGCCATCCTCGATGCTTCGACGAATATCTGCAGCTATCGCCTCGTATTTGGGAATCATTGAACCTCCTTTCCGACATATATCAATACGCAAGTAAGTATAACCCTTAACAAGGCACCCATATAACCTTTATCTAAGAAGCTCGAGAAAGAAAAAAGAAAAAGACGCTTTACTTTTAGAATTAGAGCGCTATAGTTTAAGCAACGAACGGAATCTTTCCGCAGAACAGGATCGACCGTTTGGGGACGGTTTTGTTTTGGCGGGTTGGATATCGGTATGACCGGTGCGCGCCCGCGCCGGATAACCTGCCAAAGCAAACCCGTCTCCAACCGGAAGCTCTAGAACACGAAAGCGAGGACTTTGATGGCACAGTATCAGCTGCCCAACGACTTCTTCTTTGGCGCTGCTATGTCCGGCCCGCAGACTGAGGGTCAGTGGAACCAGGGCGGCAAGCTCGAGAACCTGTGGGACACCTGGTCCATCCAGGATCTGGGCTCGTTCTACAACTGCGTTGGCTCTTACGCCGGCAATGACTTTATGGCCAAGTACCAGGAAGACCTTCGCATTTTGAAGGACTTGGGCCTGGATACCTATCGCACTTCCATCCAGTGGAGCCGTCTGCTCGATGCCGACGGCAACCTCAACGAGGAAGGCGCCGCGTGGTATCACGAGTTGTTCCGCGCCTCTCGCGAAGCCGGCCTGGAGCCGTTTGTCAACTTGTACCACTTTGACATGCCCACCTACCTTTTTAACCGTGGCGGCTGGGAGAGCCGTGAGGTTGTCGAGGCTTACGCACATTACGCCGACGTCGCCTTCCACGAGTTTGGCCAGGAGATCAAGTACTGGTTCACCTTTAACGAGCCCATCGTCGAGCCCGAGCAGCGCTATCAGGAGGGCGTGTGGTTCCCGCAGCTCCACGACTTTAGCCGCGCTCGCACCGTGCAGTATCACATCTCGCTGGCACATGCGCTGGCCGTGGCCAACTACCGTCGCGCCTATGACGAGGGCGCCGTTCGCAGCGATGCCAAGATCGGCATGATCAACTGCTTTACCCCGGTCTACACCAAGGAGAACCCCAGCGAGGCGGACCTCGAGGCCGTGCGTATGACCAGCGGCATCAACAACCGCTGGTGGCTCGACCTCATTACCAAGGGCGAGCTTCCCGCCGACGTGCTCGACAGCCTGGCCGAGGGCGGCGTTAAGCTTCCGTTCCGTGCCGGCGACCAAGAGATTCTTAAGCAGGGTGTTGTCGACTGGCTCGGTTGCAACTACTACCACCCCACGCGCGTTCAGGCGCCGGCGAGCAAGATCGACCAGTACGGTCTGCCGCACTTTGCCGACGAGTACGTGTGGCCCGACGCCGTTATGAACGAGAGCCGCGGCTGGGAGATCTACCCGCAGGGCCTCTACGACTTTGGCATGGACTGCGCTAAGAACTACCCCGATCTTGAGTGGTTCGTCTCCGAGAACGGCATCGGCATCATGGACGAATACAAGAACCGAGACGCCGAAGGAACCATCCAGGATGACTACCGCGTCGACTTTGTACGCCAGCACCTGGAGTGGGTTGCCAAGGCAATTGCCGAGGGCGCCAAGTGCCGTGGATACCATTATTGGGCCGTCATCGATAACTGGTCTTGGGCGAATGCCTTTAAGAACCGTTACGGTTTTGTCGAGGTCGACCTTATGGACGGCTACAAGCGCCGCCTTAAGAAGTCGGCAGCTTGGCTCAAGCAGGTCGCCACGACTCACGTGGTTGATTAGCGAACGGGCGAACGCCCAGACCGCGCGCCGCTGCGCGCAACACATGGCACATCTGGTGGCAGAGGGCGACAGACCACCGTGCGCATAGGAAAAGGCCGGATTTGAAAGTTAGGAGCAATCATGGCCAGTGACAACGGAAAGAGCTTCCTCGACAAGTTTGCCGAGGTCTCTGCGAAGGTGGGAAACCAGGTTCACCTGCGTTCCCTGCGTGACGCCTTCGCGACCATCACGCCGCTCTATATCCTTGCGGGTATCGCGGTTCTTATTAACAACGTCGTGTTCCCTCTGTTCCCGCTCGATGCGGCGGGCCTTGCCAACCTTCAGACGTGGGGTTCGGCAATTACGCTGGGCACCCTCAACGTCTCTGCCATTATCTTGGCCGGATTGATTGGCTACAGCCTCGCTAAGAACAAGCGTTTCGATAACCCGCTCGCTTGCGTGGTCGTCGCTATCTCTGCTTTCGTCATCATGATGCCGCAGCAGATCACCGCCTCGCTTGCCGCCACGAGCCCGCTGCTCACCGACAAGATCACCTCCGCCGAGGTCACGGGCGCCCTTTCGACTGCCAACACCGGCACCAACGGTCTGTTCTCGGCTATTATCATCGCCCTGCTTTCCGTCTCGCTCTTCATCAAGATTTCTGGCGTCGAGAAGCTCAAGGTTAAGCTGGGCGAGGGCGTGCCTCCCGCGGTCTCCAACTCCTTCAACGTCATGATCCCGATGCTGCTCAACCTCGCGATCTTCGCTCTTGCCGCAGCCCTGCTCGCCGTGTGCGCCGGCACCGATCTGTGCACCATCATCTCCACGTGCATCTCCAACCCGCTCAAGAGCATCATGAACGCCGGTCCGTGGGCTGTTATCCTCATCTACACCCTTGCTAACCTGCTGTTCTGCGTCGGTATTCACCAGTCCACCATCTCTGGCGCTACCGTCGAGCCGATCCTGACCATGCTCATCGTCGACAACATGGCTACCTTTGCCGCCGGTGGCACCATCCAGCCCGATCACTACATGAACATGCAGATCGTTAACAGCTTCGCCCTCATCGGCGGCTCGGGCTGCACCCTCATGCTTCTGCTCGACACGCTCCTGTTCTCCAAGAACAAGGCTTCCGAGACCGTTTCCAAGATGGCTATCCTGCCTGGTCTGTTCAACATCAACGAGCCGGTTATCTACGGTTACCCCATCGTGTACAACCTGCCGCTCATGATCCCGTTCGTCCTTCTTCCCGATCTGTTCATCGGCATCACCTATGGCCTTACCTGCGCAGGCATCATCAGCCCCTGCATCGCCCAGGTGCCCTGGACTATGCCTCCCGTCATCAATGCCCTGCTCGCTACAGGCTTTGACTGGCGCGCCGGTGTGTGGCAGGCTCTCGAGATTGTCATTGGCATGGCCGTCTACCTGCCCTTTATGAAGATTTCCGAGAAGGCAATCGCCAAGCAGGAGGCTCTCGCCGAGTAGAACGCCTAACGTTCGTCCCTTTCACCTTTGCGGGCGCCGGTACGCGGTGCCGGTGCCCGCGGCTCTCTCCCTTGCGTAAAGATACAGGGGAGCGGGCACAATAGCCGCAAGGAATACAACCAGTTGTCGTCTGCGCGCCGCGCAGTTATAAGGAGGAAACCATGAAGAAGATCATGCTCTGCTGCAATGCCGGCATGTCCACGAGCCTGCTGGTCCAGAAGATGCAGGCCGAGGTTGCAAACCGTGGTCTGGATATTGAGGTCGAGGCTCGTCCCATGAACGAGGCCCACGATCACCTGGACGAGTGCGACATGTTGCTGCTTGGTCCGCAGATCGGCTACACCAAGGGCGATTTTGAGAAGGAGGCCGCCGGTCGTTTTCCGGTCGAGGTCATCAACATGGTCGACTACGGCCGCATGAACGCTGCCGGCATCATCGACCACTGCGTCAGCGTGATGGGCTAGGTGCTCCGCATGGAGGATATGAACGAACTGCAGATGACCTGCTTCGAGATCATCAGCTACGTCGGTACCGCCAAGAGCATGTACATCAATGCCGTGCAAAAGGCCAAGGAGGGCGATTTTGACGCCGCCGAGGAGCTTATCAAGCAGGGCGACGAGGCCTATAACGGTGGCCACGATGTTCACATGGGGCTTCTGAAGAAGGAGGCCAACGGCGAGCGTAACGGCGAGGCCCCGTTGATTCTGCTGCATGCCGAGGACCAGATGGCCGGTACCGAGACCATGCGCGTCATGGCGACGGAGCTCATCGAGATTCACAAGCAGCTGCAGGTACTTCAGGCCTAGTCGGCGTTATCGCCGCGATGGGCCGTGCGGTCCAACAGACAACACAGTCCCTTTGACGGGCGCCGGGAGTCTCCGCCTCCCGGCGCCTTTATATTTGGGGAAGGTCTTGCGCGACCTATTAAGCGACCATTCGCGTTTCCCCAGATAAAGCCTGCCAAAACAAACCTGTCCCTTTTTGGTAGGTTTTTGCCTTGGGAGCGGTACCATACAGGCAATGTTTAAACGAGAAAGGTGGGCTCCCATGGAACCTAAGCAGTATTACATCGGCATCGACGTCGGCGGCACCTCGGTTAAGGAGGGCCTGTTCGACGAGGACGGCAACCTGCTTGCCAAGGCCAGCGTGCCCACGCCTCCCATCGTTGACGCTGCGGGCTTTGCCGCGGTGACCGAGGCTATCGACCAGGTGGTCGCCAAGGCGCAGATTCCGCGCGCCTTTGTGGCAGGCATTGGCCTGGCCGTTCCGTGCCCCATCCCGGCATCGGGCGATGCCAAGGTCAAGGCCAACATTGCCATTAACCTGCCCGAGCTGAGGATCGCCATTCAGAAGCACTGCCCCGACGCGGTCGTTAAATACGAGAACGATGCCAACGCCGCCGCCATGGGCGAGGCCTGGCTCGGTTCTGCCAAGGGCGTGCAGAACGTGGTGATGGTCACCATCGGTACCGGCGTGGGCGGCGGCGTTATCGTTAACGGCGACGTGGTATCGGGCGTTGTGGGTGCCGGCGGCGAGATTGGCCACATGTGCCTGAACCCGGCCGAGGAGCGCACCTGCGGCTGTGGCGGCCATGGCCACCTGGAGCAGTATTCCAGCGCCACCGGCGTGGTGAGCAATTACCTGGCCGAGTGCAAGAAGGCGGGCGTCGAGCCCATCGAGCTCACCGGCCCCTCCGATTCCAAGGACGTGTTCCAGGCCTGCCGCGAGGGCGACAAGCTCGCGCTGGCAGCTGCCGATACCATGGCTGACTATCTCGGTCGTGCTCTGGCACTTATCGCCAACGTGGTCGACCCCGAGATGTTCCTGATCGGTGGCGGCGCGTCCGCTTCGGCCGATGTCTACCTCGATAAGGTTCGCGAGCACTTCCAGCGCTACGCGCTTTCCGCCTCGCGCGAGACGCCCATTAAGGTCGCTTCGCTCGGAAACGACGCCGGCATCATCGGTGCCGCCTACGTAGCCCTGCGCGCCGCCGGTAAATAGCTGGTGCAAGGGGGTCAGGTTACTTTGCACCAACATGGTGCAAAAGGGACAGCCTTGGCCCCCATACCTGCCACAAAATATGCCGTGGCCCTTCCGTCTGCGAAGGCTCGGCATCGGCGTGCTACCATAGCTACGTCCAAGTACACATATCAAGTGGAGGATATCCATGGCAAACGTTCTTGTCTTTGGTCACCAGAACCCCGATAACGACGCCATCATGAGCGCCGTCGTCCTGTCCCAGCTGCTTAACCAGGTTGAGTATGCCGGCAACACCTACGAGGCTTGCGCTCTGGGCCAGCTTCCGGCCGAGTCCGCCAAGCTGCTCGCCGATGCCGGCATTGCCGAGCCCCGCGTGATCGAGTCCGTCGAGGCCGGTCAGCTCGTCGTCCTCACCGACCACAACGAGTCCGCCCAGTCCGTCGCCGGCCTTAAGGACGCCACGGTCTTTGGTGTTGTCGACCATCACCGCATCGGCGACTTCGAGACCGCCGGCCCGCTGCACTACATCTGCCTGCCCTGGGGCTCCAGCTGCACCATCGTCACCAAGCTCGCCGGCGTGCTCGGCGTTGAGCTTTCCGACGTCCAGGCCAAGCTGCTGCTTTCGGCCATGATGACCGACACGCTCATGCTCAAGAGCCCCACCACCACCGATGTCGACCGCGCCGTCGCCGCCAAGCTCGGCGAGCAGGTGGGCGTCGACCCGGTCAAGTTTGGCATGGAGGTCTTCCTTACCCGCCCGTCCGGCTCCTTCACCGCTGCCGAGATGGTCGGCAACGACATCAAGATGTTCGAGCCCGCCGGCAAGAAGCTGCTCATCGGCCAGTACGAGACTGTCGACAAGACCCGCGCACTCGGCATGATTGACGAGATCCGCGAGGCCATGCGCGCCTACGCCGCCGAGAAGGGTGCCGACGGCATTGTCCTGTGCATCACCGACATCATGGAGGAGGGCTCGCAGGTCCTGCTCGAGGGCGAGACCGAGGCTGCTCAGAAGGGCCTGGGCATTGCCGACGAGCACGACGGCGTCTGGATGCCGGGCGTCCTCTCCCGTAAGAAGCAGGTCGCTGCCCCCATCATGGCCGCCTGCTAGGTTTAGTTGACCAAACGCCACGACCGGATCGCGGACGCCCCGCGCTCCGGTCGTTTTTTGTGCATGCGCCGCGTCGTCTCTTGGACAGGCGTGCCCGTGCCGTTGAGCAAATAATGTTCAACCTGTGGTTCCGCTTTTCGGCCACGCCTGCGTGCTTGTCGTGCAGGGTAGGCTAGATGCAAGCGTAATACGTTAGAGCGCGGCGCCGCCACTTGGGCGGGCCGTGCTTTTTTAAGACGGGAGCCATCCCGTGAAAGGAGCCGCCCATGGCAGCAACCGAGCAGCTGTTCAACGTCCGTGAGCGCAAGCGCTTTGAACGCCACGACATTTGGGAGCGCATCGCCGAGAACGGCACGATTTCCGCCGCCGTCATGGTCTTCGCCGCCATCGCCGCCGTTATTTGCGCCAATACCGATGCCTATGAGGCCATCCATCACTTTTTGGAGACCCCGCTGTATGTGGGTCTGGGCAACCTTACGGCCGGTCTTACCGTTGAACTTTTCGTCAACGACTTCCTCATGGCGATTTTCTTTTTGTTGGTGGGCATTGAGCTTAAGTACGAGATGACGGTCGGCGAGCTCAAGAATCCGCGTCAGGCCATGCTTCCCATGCTGGCGGCCGTGGGCGGCGTCGTCGTTCCCGCCTGCATCTACCTGATCTTTAACCATGCCGGCGCCCGCAACGGTTGGGCCATCCCCATGGCAACCGATATTGCCTTTGCGCTGGGCGTGCTGTCGCTTTTGGGCAACCGCGTGCCCAACGGCGTGCGCGTGTTCTTCTCGACGCTCGCCATCGCCGACGACCTTATCTCCATCGCCGCCATCGCCATCTTCTACGGTCAGAGCCCCAATCCGTTTTGGTTGGGCGCCGCTGCGCTTGTGACCTGCGCGCTCGTGTGGCTCAACAAGACGCAGCATTACCGCCTTGCCCCGTATTCGGTACTGGGTCTGCTGTTGTGGTTCTGCATGTTCAAGAGCGGCGTACATGCCACGCTCGCCGGCGTCATCTTGGCCTTTACCATCCCGGCCAAGTGCGGCGTCAAGCTCGATAGCCTCACCGATTGGTTGGGCGAGTGCCTGCCGCTGCTTGATGACCGCTACGACGACGAGGCACACATCCTGGGCCAGCATGACTTTACCGTCTCGACCACCAGGGTCGAGCGCGTCATGCACCGCGTGACCCCGCCGCTCATCCGCATGGAGCGTCTGATCTCCACGCCGGTCAACTTTGTGATTCTGCCGATCTTTGCGTTCGTGAACGCACAGGTTCGCCTAGTGGGCGTGGACATGAGCACGCTGCTCACCGATCCGGTGACGCTCGGCGTGTACTTTGGCATGCTGCTGGGCAAGCCGATTGGTATCTTTGGCATGACGTTTGCCCTGGTTAAGTTTAGGGTCTGCGAGCTGCCGCATAACGTTAACTGGCACATGATTGCCGGTGTGGGCATTCTGGGCGGCATCGGCTTCACCATGTCGATCCTCATCAGCGGCCTTGCCTTCCCGACGGCCCAGTTTGAGGTCCTGGCCGCCAAGGCCGCCATCCTTGCCGGTTCGGTCACCGCTGCCGTGCTCGGTATGATCTACATGAGTGTGGTCTGCAAACACCCCGCGCCCAAAGACAAGTAAAAGCATATACAAGTTTGAAAACGCCGCCTGTGGACACCATCACAAGCGGCGTTTTAGTCAATGGGGACGTTCTTAAATGACTAGGTTTATTCCACGGTGCCGTAGACGGCGCCCCAGCCGTGGGCGGCCAAGGCGGAGTTGAGCTGGTCGCAAAGTGACTGGCGGTCGTAGTAACCGGGCGGCAAAAGGTTCACGATTTCCATGAGATCGGGCGCCAGGTCCAAGATCTCGGCCTGTACGATGAGATCCAGGCGGTCGATGGCGCGGCGGTCGTAAAACAGCCCGTCGACCAGGCGCTGCAGGTCGCCGAATTCCTCGGCCTGGAACGATCCGTATTCCATAGTGCCTCCTTGGGCGCCCCACGCCGGCATGCGCGGCGATTCATAATTCATTGCGATGAACTTAATCTATCACGGCTTCATGCCGTTGCGGCGGTGGCGGTCTATACTTAGACGAACTGCAACGTCCCGCTTCGCGAAAGGTCGCACCCATGCAGACGATCTACCAGAAGATGGAAACCACCGAACTCGATGCCGCCATCGAGGCGCTCAAAGCCGAGGTCGCCGAGGTCAAGGCCAAGGGCCTGGCGCTCGACATGGCCCGCGGCAAGCCGTCGCCCTCCCAGGTGGACATCTCTCGACCCATGCTCGATATCCTCAATGCCGATGCCGATCTGCACGACGGCAACGTCGACTGCTCAAACTACGGTTGCTTTGAGGGCATTCCCTCGGCACGCAAGCTGGCGGGGGAGTTCCTGGGTTGCCCTGCCGAGCAGACGCTCGTACTGGGTTCGTCGAGCCTTCTGATCGAGCACGATATCGCCGGCATGTTTTGGCGCTGCGGTTCGTGCGGCAGCGAGCCTTGGGAGGCTTACGAGGCCGCGCACGACGGCAAGAAAGTCAAGTTCCTGTGCCCTGTTCCCGGCTACGACCGTCACTTTGGCATCACCGCCGACCTGGGTATCGAGAATGTCCCCGTCGCGATGACCGACAACGGCCCCGACATGGACGAGGTCGAGCGTCTGGTTGCCGCCGACGACTCCATCAAGGGCATCTGGTGCGTGCCCAAGTATTCCAACCCCACGGGCATCACCTTTAGCGAGGACACCGTGCGTCGCCTGGTCGAGATGCCCACGGCCGCGCCCGATTTCCGCATCTTCTGGGACAACGCCTACTGCGTGCACGACCTGTACGACGAGACCGACGAGCTCGCCAATATCTTCGACCTCGCTCGCGCGGCGGGCACCGAGGACCGCGTGGTGGCTTTTGCCTCGACGTCCAAGATTACCTTCCCGGGCGCCGGCATCGGCTTCATCGGTGCGAGCCCCGCGGTCATCGCCGAGTTCTCCAAGCGCCTGAAGGCCGGCCTCATCAGCGCCGACAAGCTCAACCAGCTGCGCCACGTGCGCTTCCTTCCCACCATCGAGGCGGTCAAGGAGCACATGAAAAAGCATGCCGAGTTCCTGCGTCCGCGCTTTGAGGCCGTTGAGCGCAAGCTCACCGAGGGCCTGGGCGATACGGGCTGTGCCACCTGGACGCACCCCCGCGGCGGCTACTTTGTAAGCTTCGATGGTCCCGAGGGCTCGGCCCAGAAGGTCGCCGCGCTTTGCGCCGACCTGGGCGTCAAGCTCACGCCGGCCGGTGCCACCTGGCCCTATGGCAAGGATCCGCGCGATACCAACATCCGTATTGCGCCGAGCTATCCCACGGTCGAGGACCTGGAGGCCGCGCTCGACGTGCTGGTGCTGGCCGTTAAGCTTGTCGCTGCCGAGCTTGCTCGTGCCGAGCGCGCCTAACGCGCGGCTTCCCGTACTGTCCGCACTTTCGATACGTAAAGGAGCGTATACATGGATTTGGGTATTTCCACCAACCCCACGCCAGAGCTCTACACCATTAAGGTCACCGGCGAGATCGATATCTCTAACGCCGATAGCCTGCGCAATGCCATCGACCTGGCGCTCGAGCAGCCCACTGAGGCCGTTGAGCTCGATTTTGCCCAGGTGAGCTACATCGACTCGACGGGCATTGGCGTGCTCGTGGGCGCCGCGCACCACGCGGCCGACCACGGCAAGCGCTTTAGCTGCACCAATGTGCAGCCCCCGGTGATGCGCGTGGTTCAGCTGTTGGGTGTCGACCAGGAGATTTCGATCACCGCTGCATAATCTTTGCCCCCAAAAGGGCATGCCGTTTGGCATATGTTTGTGATGCGCTCGGACGTTTTGGCGTCCGGGCGCTATACTTGACCGAATGAATAGACGAGTTCCGGCCGAATGGCGCGGTGCGGGCTCGACTCACATCGAGCCTTGGAGGTATGTGTGTTTGGTATTGGAGAGGGTGAGCTCGCGATCATCGTGGTCTTCGGCTTTTTGCTGTTTGGCCCGGATAAGCTCCCGCAGATGGGCCGCACGATCGGCCGTGCCATCCGTCAGTTCCGCGAGACGCAGGAAAAGATGACGGCCGTTGTTCAGTCCGAGATTATCGATCCGGTGAGCGAGGCCGCGTCGGCTCCGGTCAAGCCCAAGAAGGCAGCCGTCGATGACGATTCCGATGCGGACGAGGATACCGCCGAGACGGCAGCGCCCGCCAAGAAGGAGACCTTTGCCGAGCGCCGCGCCCGTCTTGCTGCCGAGAAGGCCGCGAGCGAGGGTGCCACCGAGGACGAAGGCGCTGCTGGGGAGGCTGAGGGTGCCGAGCCTGCCGCTGCCACCGTCGAGCCCGAACCTGCTGCAGAGCCGGAGCCGGAGCCCGAGCCCGAGCCGGCAGAGCCCACGACGGCTGACCTCTACGCCCGTCGTCCCCGCAAGCGCAAGGCCGTCGTCGACCAGCTCGCTCGCGAGCTCGAGGCCGAGGACGACGCCGCTGCCGCCGATGCCCCGAAGGGAGGCGATGAGTAATGCCTATCGGACCTGCGCGTATGCCGCTCTTCGATCACCTGGGAGAGCTCCGTCGCCGCCTGACCATCGTGGTCGTATCGGTCTTTGCCGCCGCTATCGTGCTGTACTTCGCCACGCCCGTGGTGCTCGACATCCTGGAAGACCCCATCCGCTCCTTTGTACCGGACGGCAAGTTCTACATCACCACCACGCTCGGTGGCTTTGGTCTGCGCTTCTCGCTGGCCATCAAGATGGCCGTGGTCATGTGCACGCCCATGATCATCTGGCAGATTCTGGCGTTTTTCCTGCCGGCGCTTCGCCCCAACGAGCGCAAGTGGGTCGTGCCCACGGTGCTCGCCTCGACGGTGCTGTTCTTCCTGGGCGCAATCTTTTGCTACTTCATCATCATCCCTGCGGGTTTTGAGTGGCTCATCGGCGAGACTTCGGCAGTCGCTACGGCGCTGCCCGACCTGGAGAACTACGTCAACATGGAGCTGCTCTTTATGATCGGCTTTGGCGTGGCGTTTGAGCTGCCGCTCATCATCTTTTACCTGTCCGTCTTCCATATCGTGTCCTACGCGGCCTTCCGCAGTGCCTGGCGTTACGTATACGTTGGCCTGCTTGTGGGCTCGGCTGTGATTACGCCCGACGGCTCGCCCGTTACGCTGGGCCTCATGTACGGCGCCCTGCTCTCGCTCTACGAGATTTCGCTTGCCATCGCCCGCGTGGTCATTACCGCGCGCGAGGGCAAGGAGGGCTTGTTCGTGAGTCGTCTGGACCTGTTCTCGGACGATGAGGACGACGAGGAGTAAATCGGTATGCACGAGGTTGGCATTGTCAACGGCATACTCGATACAGCGATTCGCGCGGCGCGTGGGGCGGGGGCCTCGCGCGCCGTTTTGGTAACGCTGCGTATCGGGGATATGACCGAGGTGGTGCGCGAGGCGCTCGACTTTGCGTGGGAGACGTTTCGCGACGAGGATCCGCTCACGCAAGGCTGCGAGCTTGCCGTGGAGGAAGTCCATCCGCAAAGCGAGTGCCTGGACTGCGGCGAGGTTTTCGACCACGACCGCTTCCATTGCCGCTGCCCCCAGTGTGGTGGTGCCAACGTGCGCCTGCTGCACGGCCGCGAGCTCGATATCGCAAGTATAGAAATCGAAACCCCCGACGATTAGCCCGCTAGCCATCTGGTGATGGGGTATAAAGGGGCCAAAGTAAGGAGTGCCAAGTATGGCTGAGAAAACGATTGATATCGCGTCGCCGATCCTGTCGCGCAACGAGCGCCTGGCAGATCAGCTACGTCAGCGATTTAAAGAGACAAACACCTATGTGATCAATGTGCTGTCGAGCCCCGGTTCGGGCAAGACCACCACGATTCTGGGCACCAACGAGCGCCTGCGCGACAAGGCCGGTCTACGCTGTGCCGTCATCGAGGGCGATATCGCCTCGGACGTCGACGCCATCACCATGAAGGAAGCCGGCATGCCCGCCATCCAGATCAATACGGGCGGCCTGTGCCATCTCGAGGGCAACATGATCATGGAGGCCGTCGACGCGTTCGACCAGGCGGTGGGCCTTCAAAACATCGACGTCATCTTTATCGAAAACGTGGGTAACCTGGTCTGCCCAGTCGACTTTGACCTGGGCGAGAACCTGTCCATCATGATTCTTTCGGTGCCCGAGGGCGACGACAAGCCTATCAAGTACCCGGGCATCTTCCAACACGCCGGCGCGCAGCTGCTCAACAAGGTCGACGTGGCTCCGGCTTTCGATTTTGACATGGATAGGTATACTAAGACACTCGATGACCTCAATCCGCAGGCGCCGCGGTTTGCCGTGAGCGCGCGCAAGGGCGAGGGCATGGATGCCTGGTGCGATTGGCTCATCGGGCAGATTGAGCAAGCAAGGGCGTAAGTCGGCCGCCATACGGGCGGGCGTAGCCGCAGAGATACGAGATAGGAGCCTCTTTTGAAGCTCATCATCGCCGAGAAAAACGACGCCGCGCGTCAGATCGCCGAGCGGCTGTCCACGGGTAAGCCCAAAAAGGACAAGGTGTACAACACCGCCATCTACCGTTTTGAGTGGAAGGGCGAGGAGTGTGTGACGATCGGCCTTGCCGGTCACATCCTTGCGCCCGATTTTTGCGACAGCGTGCTGTTCGATAAAAAGCTGGGCTGGTATTCGGTCACCGAGGACGGCGAGATGCTGCCGGCCGACATGCCCGATGGTCTGGCTCGTCCGCCTTACGACACCAAGCGTAAGCCGTTCCTTGCCGATGGCATCTCCATCAAGGGCTGGAAGCTCGAGAGCCTGCCCTATCTCACCTGGGCGCCCGTCATTAAGCTGCCGGCCGAGAAAGAGCTCATTCGCTCGCTCAAGAACCTTGCCAAGAAGTCCGACAGTGTCATCATCGCCACGGACTTCGATCGCGAGGGCGAGCTGATCGGTTCGGACGCCCTCAACAAGGTGCGCGAGGTTGCGCCCGACCTGCCGGTCGCCCGCGCCCAGTATTCTTCGTTTACCAAGGCCGAGATCACGCAGGCCTTCGATAACCTCGTCTCGCTCGACCAGAACCTGGCCGACGCCGGCGAGAGCCGTCAGCACATCGACCTCATTTGGGGCGCGGTGCTCACGCGCTACCTGACGCTCGCCAAGTTTGGCGGCTTTGGCAACGTGCGTTCCGCCGGCCGCGTGCAGACGCCGACGCTCGCCCTGGTGGTCGAGCGCGAGCGCGAGCGCATGGCGTTTGTGCCCGAGGACTATTGGCAGATTCGCGGCATGGGTGCCGCGCAGGGCGCTGCCGAGGACGATCGCTTTAAGATCGCGCACAAGACGGCGCGCTTCACCGACAAGGATGCTGCCGAGATGGCGTACGGCCATGTCGACGGCGTCGCGACGGCGACCGTTGCCGCGGTGACCAAGCGCTCGCGCAAGCAACAGCCGCCCACGCCGTTTGCGACTACCTCGCTGCAGGCTGCCGCCGCGGCCGAGGGTATCTCGCCTGCGCGTACGATGCGCATCGCCGAGTCCCTCTACATGGCCGGTCTCATCAGCTACCCGCGTGTCGACAATACCGTGTACCCTGCGACGCTCGATCTGGGCGCCGTGGTGAGCGACCTGGCAAAGATCAACCCGGCGCTGGCGCCCGTGTGCAAAAAGGTGCTTGCCGGTCCTATGAAGCCCACGCGCGGCAAGGTCGAGACCACCGACCACCCGCCTATCTATCCCACGGGCGAGGGCGACCCATCCACGCTCGACGGCGGCCAGCGCAAGCTCTACGACCTCATCGCCCGTCGCTTCCTGGCAACGCTTATGGGTCCCGCGACCATCGAGAACACCAAGCTCGAGCTCGACGTCAACGGCGAGCCGTTCGTGGCCTCGGGCGACGTGCTCGTGACCCCTGGCTTCCGCGAGGCCTATCCGTACGGCCTTAAGCGCGACGAGCAGATGCCGCCGCTGGAGCAGGGCGATACGGTCGACGTGTTCGACATTAAGCTCGAGGCCAAGCAGACCGAGCCGCCCGCGCGCTACAGCCAGGGCAAGCTCGTGCAGGAGATGGAGAAGCGCGGCCTGGGCACCAAGTCCACGCGCGCGAGCATCATCGAGCGCCTGTACGCCGTGCGTTACCTCAAAAACGATCCCGTGGAGCCGAGTCAGCTGGGTATCGCCATTATCGATGCGCTGACGCAGTTTGCCCCGCGCATCACGAGCCCCGATATGACCAGCGAGCTCGATGGCGATATGACCCGCGTGGAGCGCGGCGAGGACACCGAAGAGCATGTCGTGACGCACTCGCGCGCGCTGCTGGCCGGCGTGCTCGACGAGCTGCTCAAGCACACGCAGGAGCTGGGCGACGCCATCAGCGACGCCGTCACAGCCGATGCGCGCGTGGGCGCCTGCCCCAAGTGCGGCAAGGACCTGGTTATGAAGACGAGCGCCAAGACCCGCGGCAGCTTTATCGGCTGCATGGGCTGGCCCGACTGTGACGTGACCTATCCGGTGCCGAGCGGCGTCAAGGTAAGCCCGCTCGAGGGCGAGGCGGCCGTGTGCCCCGAGTGCGGCGCACCGCGCATTAAGTGTCAGCCGTTCCGCCAGAAGGTTTTCGAGATCTGCGTGAACCCGACGTGCCCCACCAACTACGAGCCCGACCTTAAGGTGGGCGAGTGCAAGGTGTGCGCCGAGGCAGGACGCCATGGCGACCTGATCGCGCACAAGAGCGAGAAGAGCGGCAAGCGCTTTATCCGCTGCACCAACTACGATGACTGTGGCGTGAGCTATCCGCTGCCGGCACGCGGCAAGCTCGAGGCGACGGGCGAGACCTGCCCCGAGTGCGGCGCCCCCATCGTGGTGGTCAACACCGCGCGCGACCCGTGGCGCATCTGCGTGAACATGGACTGCCCGACCAAGGAGAAGAAGCCCGCCCGCGGCCGCAAGACTGCGACCAAGGCGAGCACGGCGAAGAAGACCGCGGCAGCAAAGAAGACTGCTGCCAAAAAGACGACGGCCAAAAAGACGACTGCCAAGAAGTCGACTACCAAAAAGACCGCTGCCGACAAGTAACCGAGCACATATAGACACGGCGGGGCCGGGAGCGCAAATGCAAATGCGCGCCCGGCCCCACTTCTAAGTTGTGGTGAAATAGGGACTGTTTTTGCTGGCAAAAGGCCTAATTAATCCCTATTTCACCGCAAGTTTTGATCAGTTGTTGGGATTATTTCACCTCGACGGGTGCGGCGCCGGGGTAGCGGTCCTCAAAGTCCAGACGGTATTTGTTGTCGTTGGTGCCCGCTACGTTGTCGCGCGCCAGCGGCGCCACGATCTCGTCCTTGTGGTTGGCGGGGCTGGAGTATTCAAGGCTGATCTCCCAGGCATCGCAAATGACGTCAATGCGATTCTCCAGGTCGTCGTAGAGCGCGATGATGTCTTTCCACGAGCTGTAGTTCTGCGAGTCGATGGGAACATCCAGGTCCTCGACCTCGTCCTTGAGGTCGCCGATCTGATCCTCGAGCGCCTCGGCGGCATCGCTGGCCGACTGACGCGAGCTGCGGTCATCCTTGAGATAGTACGTGTTAAACGTGGTGGCGCAGTCGCGAACCTGCTGATCAAGATCGGAGAGCCTGCTGTAGTAGGAGCTCAGCTGGTCGTAGACGTTCTGCTCGCTGATGGTGGCGGCATCGTGGACGTCATCGTCATCATCATCGTCAAGCTTGTTGGGGTCGCCCTTGACGGACGCATCGTCGTTATCGTGGTCGATCTTGACCTTCTCGATCGTCGTGCCCTTGGTATCATCAGCGCCCTTGTCGAAAGGCTTGATCATAAAGAACACGACGAGCGCGATAATCACGACGATTAGCGCGGCGATGATGCCGATGAGCAGGGCGTTGTTGTTCTTGGGAGCAGCGGGGGCGCCGGCCTGCGGGGCGGCGGTCGGTATGGGCTGCTGCGGCGCGGAGCCGGCTGGCGCCGCCCATTGCTGCGTCGTGCCGACTTCGGGCTGGGGAGCGGGCACGGGCTGATGGGCGGACTGTACGGTCACGTCCGCCTGCGCATTCTCTTGCGACTGAGAGGCCTGGCCATCATCGGTTACCGGCGTTCCGCAGCTGGTGCAAAAACGCTCGTCGTCATTCAGAAGCTTGCCGCAATGGGTACAAAACCGGGGCATGATGGTTCCTTCCATTCGATGTGTTGGCTAGATTATAAGGTGGTTCAGGTGCGGTTGGGCCGCGCCGACCCAACTGGTTATGTGAGGATGATCATGTCGCGCAAGCCCTGTCGCATGCGTCACAATGAGTGCGGCGTGCTGGGTGTCCAGCGCGGCCGTTTATCGACGGCTCGGTAGAATGCGATGGTGGGGAGTGAGTCTGTGTACTGCGGCGAGCAAGGTCGGGGTGGCGGCGATAACGTGGAGGCGTTCCGGTTCCCGCCGGGGGATGCACCCCTCGCTGCGCGCGATTGCTCGCGTCGAGTGTTTTGTGCCGGGATGTTGACCGGAGCGCTTGCCTCGGTGATGAGTCTCGGCGGCTGTGCCGCGCGTCGCAACGAGGCTGAGGGCTCCGCTGTCCCTGTCAAACAAAAAGCGAATCATCCGTCCGCTCAAAAGACGGAAGCTGTCGCCTGGGCTTCTTGGATTGCCGGCCTTCAGCAAGATATCGAAGCCCTTGTCGAGCCGTATGATGGGTCTACCTCGGTCTATGCTGTGGCGCTTGATCCACAAACGTTCGCGTCGCTCGATGGTGAAGTCGCTGTAGCGCCGGACGCGCGACGTGTGGCGGCAAGCATCATCAAGCTTCCCATTCTCGCTTGTGCGCTCGAGACCGTGACGGCGGGCGAGCTGTCCCTCGACGAGCAGATAACGGTAACGCAACAGGATATCGTGGGTGGCAGCGGCAACATTCAGTCGCGCGGCGCGGGTGTGTCGTACGGTATTGACGAGCTGCTGCACGCCATGATCGCCCAGAGCGATAACGTGGCAGCGAACCTTGTTATCGGCAGGCTTGGCATGGATACGGTCAACGAAACGTGTGCCGCATTGGGGCTGACCCAGACCGTGCTCGCTCGTTTGATGATGGACACCGAGGCCCAGGCACAAGGTCGCGAGAACTATACGAGCGCCCGTGATGCTGCGGCTGTGTTGCAACGGCTGGCGGCAGGGACAATCGCGACGCCCGAGCTGTGCGAGCGAGCGCGCGGATATCTGCTGGCGCAGGAAGACGCGAGCGGTATTGTCGAGGGCGTTCCCGGCGGCGTTTTGGTCGCGCACAAAACGGGCAGCCTGGCGAATGCTCAGCACGATGCCGCAATCGTCTACGCCGAGCGCCCTTACGTGCTGGCAATCCTCACCCAAGACCTCGAACGCGAACGGGCCCTAGCGCTCGAGCGCGACATTTCCTTCGCCATCAACGCCCGCGCCGAGACCTAGTCGTTGGGGACGTTCTTAAACGACTAGTCATTTAAGAACGTCCCCAATGACTAGGTGAGATTTGGGGTGCGCCGGACGCTGGGGTATCATGGCTTGGTTGCTATAACTTGCACTTTCGCGCCTTGTGGGAAGGGGATGCGCCCATGGCTTCTGAGCCCGCTCAACATAGCTTTATCACGCTCGAGGGCGTCGACGGCGCCGGCAAGTCCACGCAGGCGCGCCTGCTTGTCCGTGCGCTCGAGCTCGCTGGCTACCAGGTTGTGAGCCTGCGCGAGCCGGGCGGCACCGCCATCAGCGAAAAGATCCGCGCCCTGCTGCTCGACCCCGCCAATACGGCGATGGGCGACACCTGCGAGCTGCTGCTCTACGAGGCCGCGCGTGCCCAGCTGGTGCACGAGGTTATCGCGCCTGCCCTCGCTGCCGGCAAGGTGGTCCTGTGCGACCGTTTCTACGATTCCACGACCTGCTACCAGGCGTTTGCCGATGGCCTTGACCGTCAGATGGTGCGCGATGCCAACAACCTGGCTGTCGTCGGTGCGCATCCGGCGCTCACGCTCGTCTATCACATCACGCCCGAGCAGGCGGCACTGCGCATGGCAGCCCGTGGTGCGGCGGATCGCATGGAGGCCAAGGGCATGGCCTTCCAGGAGCGCGTCTATCAGGGATTTTGTGCCATTGCTGCCGAGGAGCCAGACCGCGTAAAGCTCATCGACGCCACTGCGTCGATCGCAGACGTCTTCGCGCAGACGGTCGAGCTGGTTCGCGCGTACGGTCTCGACATTCCCCAAGACGCCGTCGCCGCCGCGCTTGCCAAGGAGGCCGAGTAACATGGCCCCCGCTCAGGCAAGCCTGCTGGCCAAGCTCGACACCCAACAGCGCGTGCGCGACTTTTTGACCAACGCCATCGCAAGCGGCCGTGCATCGCACGCCTACCTGTTCTTGGGTGCGCCCGGTGCCGGTAAGCTCGACGCCGCATGGGCGCTCGCCCAGGCATTCCTGTGCGAGCAGGACGGCTGTGGTTCGTGCGACAGCTGCGTGCGCGTCGCCCGTCATACGCATCCCGACGTGCACTATTACACGCCCGAGAGCGCTACGGGCTACCTCATCGCGCAGACCCGCGAGCTGCTCGACGACGTGCCCCTGGCACCCATCCGCGCCAAGGCAAAGGTCTACATCATCGACCGTGCCGAGCAGCTGCGCGCCAACACCGCCAACGCGCTACTCAAAACGCTCGAGGAACCGCCCGAGGGTGTCATGTTCATCCTGTTGGGCACCTCGGCCGACGTGATGCTGCCCACCATCGTGAGCCGCTGCCAGTGCGTACCGTTTCGGCTGGTTTCGCCCACTGTGGCCGCGCAGGCCGTGAGCCGCGCCACCGGTCAGGATCCCGCGCGCTGCCGCATGGCCGTCGCTGTGGCGGGAAGCCCCACGCGTGGTATCGAGTTCCTCAAGAGCGCCGAGCGCCAGGACGCCCGTCGCCAGATGGTCCGCGCTATCGACTCGCTCATCGCCGCCGACGAGGCCGATGTGCTCAGCCGTGCCAAGTCGCTCATCGTCGCCGTCAAGGCGCCGCTCGCCGAGGTCAAGTCCACGCAGGAAAAGGTGCTCGAGCAAAATGCCGACTACCTGTCGCGTGGAGCATTGAAGCAGCTTGAGGACCGCAACAAGCGCGAACTCAACGCGCGCGAGCGTTCGGGTATCATGGAAGCGCTGGCGAGCGCGCGGACGCTCATGCGCGACGTGCTGCTGACGCTTCAGGATGAGGCGGCCGACGTCGTGAACGAGGACGTGCGCGACACGATCGGGCGGCTTGCCGCGGCGACGAATGTTGCGGGTGCCACCCAGGCGCTCGAGGCGGTTGCCACCGCTGAGCGCAACATCGCCAGAAACGTTACTCCCCAGCTGGCCATCGAGGTCATGCTGTTCGATATCAGGAAGGCACTGAAATGCCGTTAGTCGTACCCGTTAAGTTTACCTACGCCTCGCGCGACCTGTGGTTCGACCCACAGGATCTGGATATCCTCGAGGCCGATTATGCCATTTGTTCTACCGAGCGCGGAACCGAGATCGGCCTGGTCACGGCCGATCCCTTCGAGGTGCCGCAAGACGAAATCGGTCAGCCGCTCAAGCCCGTGTTGCGCGTAGCGAGCGACATCGACCTGCAGCTTGCCGATGACCTGGCTATCCAGGGTGACGAGGCCATGGTCGACTTCCGCCGTCTGGTCAAGGAACTCGATCTCGAGATGAAGCCGGTCGGCGTCGAGTATCTGTTTGGCGGCGAGAAGGCTGTATTCTACTTTGCTGCCGAGGAGCGCGTCGATTTCCGTCAGCTCGTCAAGGACCTGTCCTCGACGCTGCACATTCGCGTCGA
>JAXIYS010000045.1:0-6089 GCA_036304385.1 Collinsella sp.
CGCCAACGGCAGACAAGCGCGGGCTTGTCGAGCGTGAACTTCTCGACCGCCTCCTGATTGGCGCAAAAGTCCTCGTACGCACGCTGATCCTCGGCATTGCCAAACAGCTCGGCATCATCCACAACGGCCATATCCAACCTTTCTCAAAAACATACACCGCACCGTTATACCCAAAAAAGCCGCCCGCACCAACCGGCACGGACGGCAATAGATAGCTTTAGTTCGGGGCGAGCCAATACCGCTGGTGGAGCACAAGCCAGCGAGCCGGACCCAAGTGCCTCAGGTCGCCGCGAAAGAGGAGCGACGCGTACTTCTGTACGCGAGCGACGGTTTGAGCGGCGAGATGAGGTGCTTGGGGCCGGCGCAGCGTCGAGCAGTTACGCGGTTTGGTAAAACCGCGTAACGATATTAGTGCCTAAAGTGGCGGGCCCCCGTGAAGACCATCGCAATACCATGCTCGTTGCAGGCCTGGACGCTCTCGTCGTCGCGCTTGGAGCCGCCGGGCTGAATGATGCAGGTCACGCCGTGCGCGGCAAGCACGTCGACGTTGTCGCGGAACGGGAAGAACGCGTCGCTTGCACAGGCAAAGCCGCCCTTCTCCACGCCCTCGCGCTCGCAGAAGTCCTCGGCGCGCTCGCAGGCAAGCAGCGCAGAGTCAACGCGGTTGGGCTGACCCGGGCCCATGCCAATGCCGGCCTTACCCTTGGAAACCAGGATGGCGTTGGACTTGACGCCCTTGCAGACCTTCCAGGCAAACTCGAGCTCGGCCATCTCGGCGTCGGTGGGCTTGCGGTCGGTGGGGAACGTGAAGGTCGCGGGGTCCTCGGTCACGTGGTCGACTTCCTGCACCAGCATGCCGCCGTCGACGGAGCGCAGCTCCACCTGGGCGCCGTGGTCCACGCCGCCGGTAGCCAGCACACGCAGGTTGGGGCGCTTGGCCATGCGCTCGAGCGCCTCGGCAGTGTAGCTCGGGGCGATGACAACCTCGACGAACTGCTTGTTCTGATCGGCAAAGTGCTCAACCAGCTCAAAGGGAACCTCGCGGTTGCAGGCGATGATGCCGCCGAAGGCGCTCTTGGGATCGCAGGCGAAGGCGCGGTCGTAGGCAGCCGTAATATCCTCGGCAACGGCGGAACCGCAGGGGTTCTGGTGCTTGAGGATCACGCAGGCCGGCTCGTCGAACTCGCGGACCAGGTTCCAAGCGGCATCGGCGTCCAGATAGTTGTTGTAGCTGAGCGGCTTGCCCTGGATCTGCTCGGAGCCCACAAGCGGGAACTGCGAGCTCGCGGTGTTCTCGCAGCCCTCGGCAAAGCGGTAGACCGTAGCCTTCTGCTGAGGATTCTCGCCATAGCGCAGGTCGTCGACCTTCTCCAGCGAGATCTCGAGCTTGGCAGAGGTGTCCGCCACGTCGCTTGCCTGGGCGGCAAGCCAACGGGAGATGGCCGTGTCGTAGGCGGCGGTGGTCTGGTAGACCTTCACCTGCAGGCGACGACGGGTGGAAAGCGTGGTGCAGCCACCGGTCTCGCGCATCTCGGCCAGGACGGCATCATAGTCAGCCGGGTCGGAGATGACGGTAACGCTCGCGGCGTTCTTGGCGGCAGAGCGCAGCATGGAGGGGCCGCCGATGTCGATGTGCTCGATGGCATCCGCGAAGGTGACCTCGGGGTTGGCGACGGTCTTCTCGAACTCGTACAGGTTAACGACGACCAGGTCGATTAGCTTAATGCCGTGCTGAGCGGCCTCCTGCATGTGCTGCTCGGAATCGCGGCGGGCCAGCAGCGCGCCGTGAACCTTGGGATGCAGCGTCTTGACGCGGCCGTCCATCATCTCGGGATAGCCCGTGAACTCCTCGATGGGGGTTACGGGAACGCCCGCGTCCTCGATGGCACGAGCCGTGCCGCCCGTAGAGATGATCTCGACGCCAAAGTCGTCAACCAGCGTCCGTGCGAAATCGACGACGCCCGTCTTATCGGTAACCGAGATCAACGCGCGTGCGATCTTCACATCAGATCCCATGCAGTCCTCCTGTCTGGTACGCCGCCGTGCTCTGTGAGTCGGTGATACGTCGATCTGCAGCGCTCGCGCAGCGGCATTGAAAATACTGATTCAATGTAGCGCATCGAGCGCGACGATGCACCCCGCAACGCACGGCTGTGCAGAAAAAGCTTGCGAGCGGGGTTGCAGGAGCGCCACTGGGCACGGTGAGTTGATGGAACACAGGGGCACCATATTTAGATGCCAATGGCGTGGTAGAACTTTGCTCGATATGCATCCGCAATAGAAAGAGGCACCATGGTCTCGCGGGTTCTCTACCGACCGTTTGATACCGAAGACTTCGACGCCATCGCGCTGATCTTACAGCAGCTTTGGCATAACAACTCGGATAACGATGAGTACAACCGCCTCGAGGCCGCGTGCGACCTTGCCTACTGCCTTTCGTCCTCGACGTTTTCGCAGGTTGCCGTAATCGACGGTCAGGCGCGCGGCATTGCACTTGCACGCGCAGGACAGAGCTCCGGCGCTAGCGTCAACGAACATTGGATGGATACTGAGCGTGCACTGCTGTCGCAGATGCGCGAGCTAGAACCCGAGTCGTGCGCCGAGCATCTCTCGTTTGTGCGCACCACCATTCGAACCAACAACCGCCTGCTCGAGAGCAGCCCGTTGCCACACGACAACGAGGTCACGCTACTTGCCGTGGATCGCGATGTCCATGGCCTGGGCGTTGGCACGGTTCTGCTCGACGCCGCGGTCTCGCACCTGTCCTCGCTTGGAGCGACGAGGGCGCACCTGTACACCGACTCCAACTGCTCGTGGAAGTTCTACGAGCTGCACGGCTTTAAGCGCACGGCCACGCACCGCGCCAACCGCGAAGAGCGCCGCCACGCCATGCCGCGCGAAAGCTTCCTCTACGAACTGGACCTAACCGTCTAGGCCCAGCAGCCATACCTAGTCGTTGGGGACAGTCTTAAATGACTAGTCGCTGGGGACAGTCTTCGTAGGTAGCGCAAAAAAGGGGATGGACTTTCCCCGACGGCTGTCGAGAAAAACCCATCCCATAGCTTACGACCGCTAGAACGTTCCGCCGCCGCCTCCGCCGACGCCGCCGCCTCCGCCGCCCGAGAAGCCACCGCCTCCGCCGCCGCTCGAGCTATCGGAACTCGAAGCCAGCTCACGGATGCTCTCGTGATACACATCGTTAAATGAATCGAGCGGCGAATCGATGCCGTAATGATGGTAGTACCACCAGTAGCAGGGGTAATTGTCGTAGAAACCGTCGGCCTCGCGCACCTCGGGAGGAACAGCCTCGGCAAGCTGACGCAGGACTTCCTTCGAAACGCCCAGCGCCACGCCCATCACCAGAAGTTTATTCCACAGGACCAGATCGCCGGGGACGGCTTCCTTTAGGCGCGTGAAGTCCTCGAGCCAATGCTTAAGCGCCTTGCAGCGCGCCGCCACCTCGGCGCCCTCCGGCGTAAAGCGGCGGAACGTAAGGCCCACGCCAATACCCACCAGCACAATCGGCACCGAGATAAGCGCGGCGATAATGTTCACCTGTGCGCCGTCGGTAAAGAAAATGGATCCCATGGGAACAAAGGCGATCAGAATACCGAGAACCAGGCAAAACACCATTGCAACGATGCCGTCCGAGGCAACGTACTCGCTATCGGCCAGCTTGCCCTTAACGGTGTTCTGATAGTCCTCGAGCTTGTCGCCCACGGGCGTAGCGTGCTGCTTGACGTAGTGCTGCAGCTCGTCAAACGTGCGCGAACGATCACCGTTCTCGTCGGGCTTAGCGCCGGCAAAGAAGACCTTAAGCACCATGTGGTCAATGCCCTTGGCCGACTTCCAGCCCGCGTCACTCACCGTCACGCGATACGTCTGCTCTTCTTTTTCGCGCCCCAACAGACCCTTCTTGGCCTTGGTCACGGTCGCCTGCTCCAGCTTGATCACACGGTCGTCAGTGAGCTTCATGAGCGTGGCGATATATGCCTGATCGGGCACCTCGTTCCAGCTCATGAGGGCCGAAAGTACGGCGGGATGGTCGGCCGAAGGCACATCGCGGAAATATTCGTCCTGGAAAAGCGGCTTGGGCTTGCGGCGGCGCAGCTTGAGCACAACGATTGTGCCGGTAAAGGCCACCGCCGCGACAACACTTAGCGCGGCAAGTGCATTGGCAATCATGCGAGCGTGAGCGCGGCGGGCGTTAGCTTCGTCGGCCCATTCTTTCTCTTCGCTCAGGATCGTTGACATGCGCTCCTCGCTTGAAGCGGAAAGCCATGGCACCCAGTCGCTGGGGAAGGCGATGCGCGCCTCGGCGAATTCGCCCTGATGCACGCAGGGAATGGTATAGGTGACCATGGGTTCGTCCGCATCGAGCGACACGTCGCCCGTCAGCGGGCCGTGGCCCCATGCGCGAAAGTTATCGCCCTTGACGGCCGCCGTCCCGGCAGCAGCATTTGCGAAGTACACTTCCATCTCGACATCGTCGGAATCCGCGGACCAGCCGTCACCTACGAACTTCCAGTAGAGCTCGGCGGTATCGGCCCAGTTCATGACCGCACCGGTCATGGTGTAGCTCACGTAATAGATCGCGCTATCGCCGCTCTCGTGGGGGCTGAAAACCTTGATCTTTACGCCGCCGTCGGACTGCTCGACCGTATAGACGCCGCTGTCGCCTTTGTTTGCATAGTCGACCCTGTTAAACGCGGCATCGTCTTCCTCGACGCTCAGCACGTCGACACCCGCCGCACCGCCCTGCTGGTTGGTGCCCGCATTGATCTCCCAATACACGCCGTTGATGTCGTCGTCGAAATCAAACCGACGTCCCTCGACAACGGTCAGCGATCCATCGGCCTCGACCGTGGCACCGATATAGGTTTGGGTCATGGAATAGCCGTCGGCGTGCGCGGCGGCGGGCAGTAGCAACAATGCAAGCGCGACGAGTGCGCAGACGGAAGCAAATCGCGCGAATAGGCGACGCTGCCGACAGGTCTTGGCAACGGGGGCGTTCATAGGCATATCCTTTGTCTGTAAAACCAACAGCGCCATTGTCCCACGTTTGCGGGTACGCATGACGAACATCTAGGCGACCGGAGCGCCAAACGGGATGAAAGTCACGCCCGCACCCCGGCAGCTAGTCATTGGGGACGTTCTTAAATGACTAGTCATTAGGGACACCCTTGGCATGGCCTGCGCCAGCAATAGATACCACTCCACAGCTCCGTCACAGGTGTAGCGGCTTTGTGTGGGCGCGGCATGCGCTGATTGAGCCGCCAGCCGAGGGGCATAAAGCAGTTGAGCGAAAACGGTTTGCCCCTTTGCCGTTCGCTCGAGGATCATGTCCCCCTTTTCCGCGGAAACCCCGGCAGTTGCGAAGAGCTGCCGGGGTTTCTGTCGTCTAAGGCGCCGAATTGATGGACAGGAATCAAAGCGCCGAGTCTGCGGCCCGCCATACGCAATGCGGGGCTTCGACAACTTGCGGACCACAGTGACGTCTCCCCATCGCGCCCCGCGCTATACTCGTCCGCATGGATATCAAAGCACGCAACATAGCAACGCCCGCCGCGGACGCGCCAACGACGCCGGCCGCCTCTGCCCCCGCGCCCGTCGTGGGCCGTTTTGCCCCGTCGCCCTCGGGCCGCATGCACCTGGGCAACGTGTTCAGTTGCCTGTGCGCGTGGCTTTCGGCCCGCAGCCAGGGCGGCCGCATCGTACTGCGCATCGAGGACCTGGACGATCGCTGCAAGCGCCCGGAACTTGCCGCTCAACTGATTGACGACCTGGCCTGGCTGGGGCTTGAGTGGGACGAAGGCCCCTACTACCAGCACGATCGCCTGGACTTGTACGAGGACGCCCTGCACCAGCTGCAAGACGCCGGCCTCACCTACCCCTGCTTTTGCACGCGCGCCGAACTCCACGCCGCGAGCGCGCCGCACGCCAGCGACGGCACGCCCATCTATCGCGGCTCCTGCCGAGGGCTTTCGGCCGAAGAGGTCGCCCGCCGCAGTGCCCTGCGCGCCCCAGCCACGCGCCTGCGCGTGCCCGCCGTCGACGACCTCGCAGACGATGTGATCGAATTCGTGGAC
>JAXIYS010000046.1:0-68121 GCA_036304385.1 Collinsella sp.
CCACGGGTCAAGATGCACTAGGCCTGGACGAAGTCCGGGCCCGCGCCTTTAGACGCGAGCCCGGGGCCCGTGGGTTATACCCTAAGAGCAAACCACCCTTTTTAAGGGTGGTTCTGATTTTCCGCCGAATCGACGCCGAGGTGTACGGTAACTCGAAACTATATTCTCAGGCGAGAATAATTTCTCACTAACATTATTCGCGCAAAAGTATAATCTGATTGCAGATTAAAGCCCGCGGTGGGGTACCCGGGCACAAGGTCCGAAAGGGTTGAATATGTTCGATATGGTTTCTCGTCGCGGATTCGTCTCGCTTTCTGCTGTCGCCGCTGCCGGCCTTGGTCTTGCCGGCTGCTCGGGCGGCAAGACGTCCGAGCCGGCCGGATCCGATGCCGGTTCTGCTAAGGCATCTTCCAAGAAGGCTGTCGAGCTGCAGGTCTTTGCCGCCAACTCGCTCGAGAAGGCTCTGCCCGAGGTTCAGGAGCTCTACACAGAGCAGACCGGCACCACGTTTGCAGACACGCAGTTTAAGGCCTCCGGCGACCTTGTCGAGCAGATGCGCGCCGGTGCCGCCGTCGACGTGCTCATTACCGCTTCCAAGGGCACCATGGATGACGCTGAGACCGCCGAGCTCGCCGACGTCGATACGCGTGAGGACATGTTCGTCAACGACCTCGTGATCATTCGCGCCGAGGGCTCCGACACCAAGGTCGAGGCCATCGCCGACGTCGCGAATCTGGACGGCAAGATCGCCATTGGCGACGCTAAGACTGTTCCCGCTGGCAAGTATGCCAACCAGGCCCTGGCCTCCGTGGGCCTCTACACCGGCACCGAGGGCGATGACGGCGAGTACGCGCCCGAGATTGCCGACAAGGTCGCGCTGGCCGACAAGGTCGGTACCGCTGCCGCCTACGTGTCCACGGGCGACTGCGTGGCCGGTTTTGTCTACAGCTCCGACATCTTCCGCTATGACGGCATCGAGGAGGCCTTCGTGTGCCCCGAGGATTCGCACAAGCCCATCGTGTATCCGGGTGCCGTTGCCGAGAGCTCCGAGCACGCCGACGAGGCCAAGGCGTTCATCGACTTCTGCCTGACCAACAAGAAAGCCCAGAAGATTTGGGCCAAGTACGGCTTTGAGCTTTCCGCGTAGAGCGGCTTGGCGCGATAATTCCATCGTTTTATGTTTCACTCCGTCCTTGTATTCGCTTGGAGCTTTTCGTGCTTAATAGATTCCGCATGCTTGTCGCCTGTGCTTTGACCTTCGCGCTTTGCTGGGTGCCAGGATTTGCGTTTGCTGGGGACACTGAGGACGGGGCCCAGGTTGCTGCGACCGCTCATGGGCTTTCCTATGGGATCGAGGGTTTTGAGCGGTTGGCCAGGGGGACCGCTCGTGCCATGGAGGGCCAGCCTGAGGGCTACCGGTTTCCCGTTGACGAGGACGTGGACCTTGTAGTGGCACCTGCTGCCGATCGCGTTGTGGTGTGGATATCGCCCAAGGCGGTCGAGAAGTATGGATTTGATCCGCAGGATAACGAGTGCGTATCGGGTCTCAAGGCCCTCGTCTGTAAGCTCGACAGCGCAAACTGCATGGGAGGTGCGCAGCTAGGGGACGTGGATCTTCCTTGGTATGTCACGGCGGAAACAACGTTTGATGCCGGCGGGTATACCTATGGCTTTGACGAGCGCGGTGCGGATGGGGACCGCTATGTGGTGATTGCATCAGCCTCGGGTGATGCCAAGGGCGGCGCGCGTTGGCTTGATAGCGCTCAAATGGTAGAAGCATCGTCCGTCGTGTTGCGGGATGAGCAGGGGCCCTTGACCTCTCTGGCCTCCTTTTTGGGCGACATCGACTATCGCCCGCTTTGGGTGTCCATTATAACGAGCGGCCTTGCCCTGCTGATCTCCTTTGCGCTGGGCCTGTTTGCCGCATGGAAGACCATGGGTACGACGAGTCGCATCAAGGGCCTGCTCGATTCGGTCTTTACGATTCCTATGGTGCTGCCGCCCACGGTCTGCGGCTTTCTGCTCCTTATGCTGTTTGGCCGCTCGACCGGGGTGGGCCAGTGGCTCATCGCGCACGGTATCTCGGTTGTCTTTACCTGGCCGGCGGCGGTGATCTCTGCCGTGGTGGTGTCGTTCCCGCTCGTCTACCGCACGGCGCTCGGAGCCTTCGAGAGCCTCGACACGCAGATGCTCGATGCGGCGCGAACCCTGGGATGGTCCGAGCGCCGCATCTTTACCAGGCTTATGATGCCGCTCGGCTGGCCCTCGATTGCCGCCGGCACGGTGCTCGCCTTTGCCCGCGCAATGGGCGAGTTTGGCTGCACCCTGTTCTTTGCGGGCAACTACGCCGGTATTACGCAGACCATTCCCATCGCCATCTATTTTGAGTGGATGGGCGGCAATACGTCGGTGGCCCTCTTTTGGGTCGTGGTCGTAATAGCGTTCAGCTTCCTAGTCATCCTGTTCATCAACATGTACACGGCGCATTCGCAAAAATACCGCGAGCGTGGCCTTTCCCGTGCGGAACGTAAGCAGGCCAAAGATCTCGCCGGACAGGGCGATTCACTCGACCCGGCGGGCGGCGATGCCCTGCGTATCGATCGCGAGGCGCTGGTCGAGCTTATGCGCGATGATGCGGCGCCGCAGGGAGGTCGATAAGCTATGTCGCTCGTTTTGGATATTAAGAAACGTTATCCCGGGTTTATGCTCGACATGCAGCTTGAGGCCGGCGAGGAGCGCGTGGCGCTGCTGGGCGCCTCGGGTTGCGGCAAGAGCTGTACGCTGCGCTGCATCGCTGGCGTGGAGACGCCCGACGAGGGCAAGATCGCCGTCAACGGCGTGACCTTTTTTGACTCGGCGGCGGGCATCAACCTGTCCCCCCAGGAGCGAAAATGCGCCCTGTTGTTCCAAAACTATCAGCTGTTTCCCAACATGACGGTGGCCGATAACGTATGCGCCGGCGTAAAGGATGCGGGCGACGCCGCCGCGCGCAAAAAGCTCGCCGAGCGCTATCTGGGCATTTTCGGTCTGGCGGATTTTGCCGACCGCTATCCCGCGCGACTCTCGGGCGGTCAGCAGCAACGTGTGGCGCTTGCCCGCATGGTGGCGGCACACCCGGGCATTTTTATGTTCGACGAGCCCATGAGCGCACTCGATGCGTATCTCAAGAGCGCGCTTGAGCAAAACATGCTCGACCTGTTCGACGTCTGCAACCGTACCGTGCTCTATGTGAGCCACGACATCGACGAAGCGTGCCGCCTGTGTCAGCGCATCTGCGTGATGCACGACGGGCATGTTGAGGAGATTGGCTCCATCGAGGACGTGGTCCGTCGTCCGCAGACGCTGGCGGCACTGCGCCTGACGGGCTGCAAGAACACAAGCCGGGCGCGCAAGATCGGCGACGAAGAAGTTGAGGCCCTCGACTGGGGCATGACCTTTAACGTGGGTCGCGAGGTTCCCGATGATGTGGCGTACCTGGGCATTCGCGCAAGCTACTTCCATGTTGACAATCGCGCGGAGCGGGGCCGCAACAGCTATGATTTGCACGTGGCCCGTGTGAGCGATTCGCGCTTTGAGCGGCTGGTGCTGCTGGACGTGCCGCGCGTCGATGCGCCCACACGTCTGCAGTGGAAGGTCAACAAGGTGGGCGTGCCTGTCGACGAGCTGCCGCAAGCAGGCGAGACGCTGCGCATGCACTTCGATGCGAGTAAGATCCATTTGGTTTGTCGATAGCGCCGGGTAATGCCGTCGGGGATATAAGCCTCGGCGGCTTTGTCTTGCCGTTCGCCGAATGATGGATGACAAACTCTTATCAACACAGATAATTATTTATTAAACGACGGCACACGACGCTGTCGTACGAATGTCAACGGTGTTCGCATGGTCGACGACCGTTGATATAGTTGACCTTAACTTGTAAAGGAGGGTGCGCATATGCCGCAGACGACATACATTCGCCGCGTTGCCGCGCGCGCCCTATATATGGCTCGGAGTCGCATATGAGCAGGTATGTTCACGGCTCCGGGAGAGACGACGCACAACTAAATAATCAGCTGCAAAGCAGGTTCCCCAAAATTCCGGGTTTGAGCACGGCCGGGCAATCGCCGTCCGTCGTGCATCGATACCGCTGTTATCCGTTTTTGGTTCGAGAGGGGAACCGTCATGGCTGAAGAATTTGATTTCCATCCGATGTGGGAGAGCCTCGGCATGAATCTTGACGGTACCGACCACGACATGCTGCTGGGCGCCGTGGGCCAGATGTACGGCGATATGTTCCTGACGCAGAATAATCGCCCCAAGTCCACGTCCTACCTGGATTTTGTCGCCACCAACATCCACAGTGGCCGTATTAAGGAGATGCTCGACAAGAAGGAGGCCGGCGAGGCCACCAAGATCGTCGGTTCGTTCTGCGTCTACGTGCCCGAGGAGATCGTACTTGCCTGTGACGGCATTCCTGTGGGCCTGTGCTCGGGTGCCGACTGGGCGACCGACAAGGTCGAGGAGCATCTGCCGCGCAACACCTGTCCGCTCATTAAGAGCTTTGCCGGCTTTAAGCTGGGCGAGGTCTGCCCCTACATTGAGTCGAGCGACCTGGTGGTGGGCGAGAACACCTGCGATGGCAAGAAGAAGGCCTACGAGTTCTTTGCCACGCAAAAGAACATGTACGTCATGGATATCCCCAACGTGCACGACGAGTCGACGCTCGTGACCTGGAAGGCCGAGGTCAAGAAGCTCGCGGCCAAGATCGAGGACGAGTGCGGCGTCAAGATTACGCCCGAGCGCCTGAAGGCTGCCACCCACGCCGTCAACGAGAAGCGTCGCGCCCTGCAGCGTCTGGCTGCGACCCGCGCTGCCGATCCGGCGCCCATCAGCGGTCTCGACAGCCTGCTGACCGTTCAGGCCGCCTTTATGGATGACACGCCGCGTCTGACCGGAGCCATTAACGATATGGCGGCTGAGTGCGAGCAGCGCGTTGAGGCTGGCGAGGGCGTGGCGCCCAAGGGCACCAAGCGCATCCTGTACACCGGTACGCCCATGGCCGTGCCCAACTGGAAACTGTTCAACCTTATCGAGAAGGCCGGCGGCGTTGTGGTAGGCGAGGAGTCCTGCACGGGCTCGCGCTACTACAAGGACCTGGTCGACGAGTCCGGCGAGACGGTCGACGAGATGCTCGACGCCATCGCCGAGCGCTACTTTAAGATCAACTGCGCTGTCTTTACGCCCAACGACCAGCGTATGAAGGACATTGTCCAGATGGCCAAGGACCTGCATGCCGACGGCATCGTCGACGTGGCCCTGCAGTTCTGCACGCTCTACGAGATGGAATCGTTTGCCGTGGAGAAGGCCGCCGAGGAGGCCGGCATTCCGTTTATGCACATCACGACCGACTACGCCGGCGAGGATGCCGGTCAGCTCCAGACCCGCATCGAGGCCTTCCTGGAAACTATTTAGAGCTATCCGTCCCGGCGGCTTCCCCAGGTACCCGATCTTGCCGTTCAAACCGTCGCTTGCGTACAAAAATACGCGGCGCTCCTCTTTCACGGCAACCTGGGGCACCTGGGAAAGCCGTTTCCTTGGTTGGTTAAAAGGTTTGTTAAGGAGCTATATGTCGGAAAATATTGAGCAGCCGCTGCCGCGCACGTTTGAGGAGTTCAACGAGCAACGCAAGGCGGCGTTTATTCGCGTCAAGGATTACAAACAGGCTGGCAATCGCCTGATCGGTTTTCTGTGCAGCTATACGCCGCTCGAGATTATCGATGCTGCGGGTGCCTCGAGCGTTGCCCTATGCGGTACGTCCGACGAGGTGATTCCCGAGGCCGAGAAGGTGCTGCCGGCAAACTTGTGCCCGCTCATCAAGTCGACCTACGGTTTTGCCTACTCGCAAAAGTGCCCGTTTACGTACTTTAGCGACATGATCATTGGCGAGACCACCTGCGACGGCAAGAAGAAGATGTACGAGCTACTCAACGAGCTCAAGCGCACGCACATTCTGCACCTGCCGCAGGGCCGCGACCGCGCCTACGAGCGCGAGGGCTGGTACGAGGAGTGCCGTCTGCTCAAGGAGGAACTCGAGGGCTTCTACGGCATCACGATTACCGACGATGACCTGCGCGCTGCCGTCCGTCGTCGCAACCGCTTGCGTGCGGCCCAGCTCGACATGTTTGCGCTGCAGGCCAACCAGCCGGCGGCCATGAGCGGCGTCGACCTGATGAGCACCATGTTTGCCGGTACGTTCAGCTTTGATATCGAGGCCTATACGCAGCAGCTGGAGCAAAAGGTCGCCAAGCTGCGCGAGGCCTACGACGCGGGCGAGCGCCCGGTTGCGGCGGATGCCAAGCGCATTCTGATCACCGGCTGCCCGGTGGGCGGCGTGATCAACAAAATCGGCCGCACCATCGAGTCCAACGGCGGCGTGGTCGTGTGCATGGACGACTGCTCGGGCGAGCGCACGGCGGCCATGATGATCGACCCGGAGGCTCCCGATATTCTGCGCGCTATCGCCGATCGCTACCTGGACATTAACTGCTCGGTCATGACGCCCAACGACGGTCGTATGGAAAATACGCTGGCCATGTGCGAGAAGTATCACGTCGATGGCGTAGTGGAGAGCGTGCTCCAGGCGTGCCACACCTTTAACGTGGAGAGCGCGCGCATGCAGGAGGCCGTCGAGGGCGCGGGTATTCCGTACATGAAGATTGAGACCGATTACAGCAACGGCGACATGGGCCAGATCGAGACGCGCATCGCCGCCTTCATCGAAACCCTCTAGCTTTCTCAGGCACCGGATCTTGCCCCTCAAACCGTCGCTTGCGTACCCAAAGTACGCTGCGCTCCTCTTTCGGGGCAATCTCCGGCACCTGAGAAACCTAGAGCTAAGGCGCCTGAACGCGCCACTGTCTTTGATGTTTAGATTGGGAGAGAGCCATGATAGGGATCGGGATCGATATCGGGTCTACGGCGGCTAAGGCTGCTGTGGTCGATGGGGAGGGTTCGGTGGTGTGGACGTGCGTGCAGCCAACCGGGTTCTCCTCGGTCGATGCTTCCGAGCGGCTGCGCGAGGCACTGGCAGCGGCGGGCTATGACGTGGCTGCCGACGACGTGCGCGTGATCGCGACCGGCTACGGTCGTGTCGCCGTGCCCTATGCGCACAAGGTCGTGACCGAGATCACCTGCCACGGCACCGGTGCCGTGCGCCTGTTTGGCGACCACGGCACGGTGATCGACGTGGGCGGTCAGGACACCAAGGTCATTCAGCTTAAAGGCGGCCGCGTGGCCAAATTTGCCATGAATGACAAGTGCGCCGCCGGCACGGGGCGCTTTTTGGAGATTATGGCCGACCGCCTAGGTATTTCCCAACAGCAGATGGCCGACCTGGCGCGTTCCGGCGAACCTACCAAGATTAGCAGCATGTGCACGGTGTTTGCCGAAAGCGAGGTCATCAGCCTGATCGGTCGCGGTGAGCCGCGCGAGAACATCGCCCGCGGGGTGATCGAGAGTGTCGTGTCGCGCGTGGCCACTATGGCCGGGCAGGCGGCGGGCGCCCCGTACTACCTGACGGGCGGCCTCTGCGAGAACGCCTATGTGGTGGAGCGTCTGGGCGAGCTTTTGGGCGCACCCGTGACCACCTCGCCTCAGGCGCGCTTTGCTGGGGCTATCGGTGCTGCCGTCCGCGCGCGGGCGCTGGTTTAAGGGACCCTGTCGATGCGCATCCTCAACATCTCGGCACAAAAACCAGATAGCACCGGCAGCGGCACGTATCTTTCGGCGCTCGTGCGCTCCCAGCTGGCGGCCGGGTGCGAGCCCGCCGTCCTCTGCGGCGCCGCCCCGGGCGACACGCAGGGCGACATCCCGGCGGGCGTACCCGTCTATACCGTCGACTTCGACACCCCTGAGCTGCCTTTTCATATCTGCGGTATGTCCGATGCCATGCCTTATCCGTCCACCCGCTACCGCGATCTCACGTCTCAGATGGCCTCTGCATTCGAGGACGCGTTTTGCCGCTCGATCGAGCGCGCAGTGGCCGAGTTTGAGCCCGACGTGCTGCTCTGCCACCATCTCTATCTGGTGTGCGCCCTCGCGCGCGAGCTTGTGCGCGACCGCCCCGTGTGCGCCGTCTGCCATTCGACCGATATCCGCCAGATGCGCTCGCACGGCCTTGAACGCGAACGCGTCCTTGCGGCTGTGCGCGGGCTCGATGCCGTCTTCTCGCTCCATACGGAGCAGGCCCAGCAGGTCGTGGAGACCTATGGGGTCGACCCGGCTCGCGTGCGCGTGGTGGGCACAGGCTACGACCATCACACGTTCTGCCCCGACGCCTCTGTTCCGCGCCGCGTCGACAGTCTGGTCTTTGTGGGCAAGGTCTGCGTCAAGAAAGGCGTGGCCAGCCTCCTTGAGGCCCTGGGCCTGGTGGACCGCGGGTCGCATCCGGATCTTTCCCTCACGCTGGTAGGCGGGCATGCGCACGACGATGAGTTCCAGCAGATCGAGTCTGCAGCCGCAGTGTCGACCGTTCCCGTGACGATTGCGGGGCGGGTGGACGGCGAGGAGCTCGTCCGCACGTATCGTGCGAGCGAGGTCTTTGTGCTGCCCTCGTTTTTCGAGGGCCTTCCACTTGTCACGATCGAGGCTCTCGCCTGCGGCTGCAAGGTTGTCATGACCGAGCTTCCCGGCGTGCGCCCTTGGATGGAGGCGGCCTTGCCTGGGGCACCCGTCGCGTGGGTTACCCCGCCCACCATGGTCGATGTCGATACACCGGACAGCCGCGACCTTCCGCGCTTCGAGCGCGACCTCGCCCAAGCCATCCAGGACGCGCTTGACGCACCTGCGCCGTGCTTCGACACCTCAGGCGTCTCTTGGGATGCCTGCTCGGAGCGTATACTAGAGGCCGTTCAACGCCTGCTCGAACAGAAAGGAGGCATCGATGGCTAACGATCAGATCCGTCTGACGCAGATGACGGCCGCCTCGGGTTGAGCCGCCAAGCTGGCTCCCGGAGCCCTTGCCCAGGTCCTGGGTGAGCTACCCAACGTTCCCAACGAGCGCCTGCTCATCGGGTTCGATACCGCTGACGATGCGAGCGTCTTCAAGGTGGGGGAGAACCTGGGCCTCGTGCAGTCCGTCGACTTCTTCCCACCCATGGTGGACGACCCCTTCCTCTTTGGCCAGATCGCCGCGGCAAATTCGCTGTCGGACATCTACGCCATGGGCGGGCGGCCGAGCCATGCCATGAACTTGCTGTGCATCCCGAGCTGTCTGGGCGTTGAGGTTGCCGGTCAGATTCTGGCGGGCGGAGCCGATAAGTGCGTCGAGGCGGGTTGCTCCATCGCGGGCGGCCACACCATCAACGACGACGAGCCCAAGTACGGCCTGTCCGTGAGCGGTTTTGTCGCGCTCGACCGCATGCTCGCCAACAGCGGCGCGCGTGTGGGCGATGCGTTGCTGCTGACCAAGGCGATCGGCTCGGGCATTATCACCACGGCCATCAAGGGCGAACTCATCGAGCAGGACGAGGCCGCAGCCATGTTTGACTCGATGCGCACCCTCAACGAGGCCCCGATTCGTCTGGCCGAGGGACTCGAGCTTCACGGATGCACCGACATTACGGGCTTTGGCCTTATCGGGCATGCGTGCGAGATGGCTGAGGGCTCGGGCGTGCAGGTTGAGTTTGCGTCGGGGGCGGTGCCGCTCTTTGACCAGGTGCTCGACATGGCGCGTCTGGGCATTATCCCCGCGGGCTCCTGCCGCAACCAGGACTTCTTTGGCCCGCGCGTGGCTGCCGACGAGGACCTGGAGCCGGGCATGCTCGACGCGCTGTACGATCCGCAGACGTCTGGTGGCCTGCTTATCGCGGTACCTGCTGCCGATGTGGATGAACTTGCGCGCCGCCTGCATGCCGAAGGACGTATCGCCGCCGTCGTCGGTCGCGTGTGCGAGCCGGTGTCAGGCGGTCCTGCCGTCCACGTTGTCCGTTAACGACACGTTTATTGAACTATGCACTGTTCTAAAACGATTTATTCGAAAGGAAAAACTATGTCTACGAAGATTGAAGTCAATGCCATGGGCGATGCCTGCCCGCTGCCCGTCGTCAAGACGCTCAAGGCCCTCAAGCAGCTCAATGGCGAGGGTGCCGTGGTGACCGTGGTCGATAACGAGACCGCCGTCAAGAACATCTCCAAGATGGCGCAGGAGAAGGGCTGCACGGCCTCGGTCGAGAAGATCTCGGACGCCGAGTGGCACGTGACCGTGGCGACCTCTGGCGCCGTTGCCGTGGCCGATCCCGAGCAGGATGGCGCTGCCTTCTGTGACGCCAGCGCCGGCAAGGGCAAACTCGTCATTTCCGTCTACACCGATTGCATGGGCCGTGGCGACGACGAGCTGGGCCACAAGCTCATGAAGGCCTTCATCTTTGCCGTGACGCAGCAGGAGGAGCTGCCCGCGACCATGTTGTTCTACAACGGCGGCGCCAAGCTCACCGTCGAGGGCTCGCCGGTGCTCGATGACCTGAAGGGCCTGGCCGAGCAGGGTGTCGAGATTCTCACCTGCGGTACCTGCCTCGACCACTATGGCATTAAAGACCAGCTTGCGGTGGGCGAGGTCACCAACATGTACGTGATCGTGGAGAAGATGGAGCAGGCCGTGCGCGTCGTGCGCCCGTAGCGTTTGGGCGGGATTGCCATGAGAGAAAAGCGCCCGGCGCTTGTCATCACGTTTCCTACCACGGCGGCCGCCATGGGGTGCGAGACCCTATGCGTCGAGCGCGGCCTTCCCGGGCGCACGATTCCCGTGCCCGGGGAGGTCGCTGCCGGCTGCGGCTTGGCGTGGAAGGCGCTGCCTGCGGATGAGGACCTGCTGCGCGGCGAGCTTGCCGCGGCGGGCGTCCCCACCGAGGGCTTTACGGTAATCGACATGTGGGAGGTCGTGCGATGATCTACCTGGATAACGCGGCGACGACCATGCATAAGCCGCAGACGGTGATCGATGCCGTGACGCAGGCGATGTGTTCGCTCGGTAATGCCGGGCGCGGGGCCACGTCGGGTGCCCTCGATGCCGCTCGTACGATTCATGCTTGCCGTGCCAAGCTTGCGCGCTTGCTGGGCTGCCCGAGGGCGGACCATGTTTGTTTTACGCCCAACTCTACGGCGGCGCTCAACACGGCGATTAACGGCGTGGTGCGTCCCGGCGACCGCGTGGTCACAACGGTGCTTGAGCACAACTCCGTGCTGCGCCCGCTCAACCGCCTGACGGCAGAGCGGGGCGTGACCGTTGAGCGTGCGGGCTGCGACGCGAACGGCGTGCTCGACTACGACGAGCTCGAGCAGCTGGTCACGCCGGGCACGCGTGCCGTGGTGGTAACGCATGCCTCCAATGTGACCGGCAACTCCGTTGATGTTGCACGTGTGGCGGCTGTGGCTCATGCGGCCGGCGCGCTGGTTATCGTCGACGCCTCTCAGTCTGCCGGTACGGAGCATATCGATATGCAGGCCATGGGGCTCGACGTGGTGTGCTTTACCGGCCACAAGGGACTGATGGGCCCGCAGGGCACCGGCGGTCTGGCCGTGGCGGAGGGCGTCGACGTGGCGCCCTGGGCCATGGGCGGCACCGGTGTGCACAGCTTCGATGCACTGCAGCCGCTTGAGTGGCCCACGCGCCTTGAGGCGGGCACGCTCAACGGTCACGGCATCGCGGGCCTTTCCGCTGGTCTCGACTTTATCGAGGCCCAGGGTGGGGTCGAGGCGATTGCTGCCCACGAGCGTGCGCTCGCTGATCGCTTCCTTGCCGGTGTGCGCGAGATTCCGGGGATTAAGCTCTACGGTGCCTTTGACCAGCCGACGCGCTCTGCGATTGTGTCGCTCAACGTGGGCGATATCGACTCTGCCGAGATCTCGGATGCGCTCATGCAAGGGTGGGGGATCGCGACGCGCCCCGGCGCCCATTGCGCCCCGCTCATGCACCGTGCGCTGGGAACCGAGCGCCAGGGCGTCGTCCGCTTCTCATTTGGGTATTTCAACACGACCGAAGAAGTTGACACGGCTATCGATGCTCTGTGCGATTTAGCCTGCTAAAGCTGCTAGAGCGTATATACTTGCGGGACGGGTGTTTTTGCCCGTCCCGTTTTTGTTTCGACCCGAAAGGTGTGTCCATGGCCTCATCCGCGCCGCGCGGTCTGCGCTCCGACCATGTCGTCACCGTCGGCATCGCCCTATTCTCGATGCTCTTTGGCGCCGGCAACCTCATTATTCCGCCACTGCTGGCGCTGCAGGCAGGCTCTGCCACGCCGGTTGCCATGCTCGGCTTTCTCATAGCTGCCATCGGCCTGCCCGTCATGGGCTTTATCGCCGTGGCGCTTGCCGGAACGGCGCGCGAGCTTGCCGGCCGCGTGCATCCCAAGTTTGGCGAATTCTTCGTTGCGGCGGTCTATCTGGCCATCGGTCCGTGCCTGGCCATTCCTCGCACAAGCTCTACGGCCTTCGAAATGCTGGTGCCGCTGCTGCCCGAGGGCGTCTCGCTCGGCACGGCTCGCCTGGTGTTTGCCATCGGCTTCTTCGTGGTCGCGTTTGCACTCACGCTGCGCCCGGGCGTTATCACACGCGTGCTCGGTCGTATTACGGGCCCCGCGCTCATCGCGCTCATCGTGCTGGTCGTGGGCGCTGCCGTGATCTCGCCGCTGGGTCCCGCTGCCGCGCCGCAGGCTCCCTACAATGCCGGTGCTGCCGTGCAGGGTTTTTTGACTGGCTACCAGACCATGGACCTGCTTGCGTCGCTCGCCTTTGGCATTATCATCGCCGAGACCATCCACGAGCTGGGTGTTACCGATGACAAGCGCGTGGCCTTTGAGATTTCGCGCTCCGGTGTGATTGCCGGCGTACTCATGGCCATCATCTACTGCGGCCTGGCGCTTGCCGGCACGCAGCTCAGCACCGTGATGCCCGACGCCACCAACGGCGCTGCAATCCTTGCTCGCTCGGCCTCCATGCACTTTGGCCTTGCCGGCACGGTCGTGGTCTTCGCCATCTTCTTCCTCGCCTGCATGAACGTGTGCATCGGCCTTATTAGCTGCTGCTCGCGTTACTTCTGCGAGACGTATGTGGTCGAAGGGGGAGCGGAGGCCTCCGAGGAGGCCATGCGCCGTCCCTTTGCGGTTCTCGCCTTTGCGTTCGCGGCGTTTTCGTGCGTACTCTCCAACGTGGGCCTCGACGTGATCCTTATGTTCTCGGTGCCCATGCTCAATGCCCTGTATCCCGTTGCCATTGTGCTGGTGCTTATGGGCCTGATGCACGGCTTTTGCGACGCGCATCCGCAGGTTTGGGTTTGGGTCGGCGGCGTGGTCGCGGTGCAGAGCGTGATCACCTCGGTCCGCGACGCGTTCTTTACTGGTGCGTGGCTGCCGTTCGATGCGTTGCCGCTGGCAGATATCGGTGCTGCGTGGGCACCAGTCGCCGTGGTGGCGTTTGTGATCGGTCTGCTTCATAGCCGGTTTGTCGCACATTCGAGGAGCTAGGGTATCGTCGCTTGCACAGGCGGGAAGTCTCCCCTATAATTTCCTTCGCTTTGGGACACGCAAGGTTTATGCCTTAGCTGCTCAACACCTTCGGGACGTGGCGCAGTTTGGTAGCGCGCCTGCTTTGGGAGCAGGATGTCGCAGGTTCAAATCCTGTCGTCCCGACCATATCTTGCGGGCGTAGTTCAATGGTAGAACCCCAGCCTTCCAAGCTGATGACGCGGGTTCGATTCCCGTCGCCCGCTCCATAAGATAGTTTTAACGGCTCTGGCTCCATTTGGTGCCAGAGCCGTTTTCATAAGCGTGCCGGGCGACGGGAATCGAACCCGGCAGGGTGCGAAGCTGAGAAAATGCGTGAGCATTTTCCAGCGCAGCACGCAAGGGCCAATGGCCCGCAGCGAAACAAGGGTTTGCGAAGCAAACCCTTGGACTTCCCGTCGCCCGCTCCATAAGATAGATGAATGGCTCTGATTCCTTTTGGGACCAGAGCCATTTTCGTAAGTGTACGGGGTGACGGGAATCGATGCCGCCTCGCACCCCACCTAAGTTGCGGTTAAATACGGACTGTCTTTTGGCCTTTGCGAACCCATTGAAGGCCTGGGTAGCTAATTTGGGACGGGGCTTTTTTGGCTACTCTAGCGATCGGCTGGCAAGTGTGGTCAAAAGCCCTGTTCCAAAATGACTGGTCTGGTGCTGAGCCACGAAAGCAGCCCATCTACTACGTTTGGCCCGCAGGGGTCGACCATAGCAGCATTTTCGGAAAATCGGCAAGCCGTCTACCATCGGTTTTGATATTTCGGATTTCGGTATGGTCGAGGGTAATCGGTTAAACGTAGTAGATAGGCCCATTTCGTGGCGAACAGTAGGATTTGCGGTCCAAGGCTGTCGGTTTCGGATGGCCAACCTGGAAGTTGCGATGAGATAGTTTCTGAAAAGCCCGAATAAGTCTAATAAGCCCAAATCCAGGAACTATTTCACCGCAACTTAGGAGGGGATGGGGCTGAGGGGCGGGCGATGCCGTTGCCTGTCGGTTAGTGGCGACCGTGGTTGCGGAGCTTGTCGATGGTGGAGTCGGTGCTTCGGCTGCGGGCTTCGGCGGCGCGGTCGCGAGCACCGGCGGCGGTTTGGCGCTTGTGGCGGTAATCGATCATGCCTTGGATGATGGGCTTGCCAAAGCTCACGACATCATCGTTGTAGATGGCGGTTCGGGCTGCGAGGAGGCAGTCGGTAAAGTCCATATGGGTCTTGCCAAAGAGTTTGACGGCAAGGGCGACAACGGTGGGCTCGTCGACCATGACGTCATCGAGCAGCCTTTTCATGGCCGCGGCAATCTCAACGCGGGGAACCTTATAGACGTCGCGCAGCGTGACCACGACGCGCGTGATGATTTCGGGGTAGACACGAGCGGTGCGCGTGGCGATGACCTTGGCGGCGCGCGGTGACAGAACTTCGTCGTCGTCCAGCAGGTAACGTAGTATGACGGTCTCGTCGATGATGGTGCTACTCATGGATATCTACTTCCTCGGGACCCAAAATCGAATCGTCGCTTTCTGTGGCAAGATACTCAATCCAGGCATTGCGCTCCTCGGAGCGGCGATTGGGGTCCCCATATGCTTTGAGCGATCCATGGGCGGCGGTGCCGTCCTTTGAGCGCACGGCGACCGGCTGAAAGGGAAGCTTGCGCATCAAAATACTCTGCGCGACAAAAAGGCGCACGGCCTCGGCGAGCGATGTGCCCATGGCGTCGTAGAGATGCTCGGCATGCTGCTTGTCTTCCTCGCGAATGCGCACCTGCAGGATGGCTCGTTTTTGAGTCGATGACATCACTGGCCTCCCTTAATGAGCGGGCAATATGAATAGTCAAATACAGCATCGGCTAATAATAGCCAATTTTATAACGACTACTTTATTGCACTCGAGTAATTGAGTGTGAACAATATTACAAACGTACTACATCCTTTAGAAGCGGGCTTGAAATCTCTCTCGAACGTACGCGTGTAATACACTCACCTTTATATCCTATCGAGAATAATTCCAACCTGCCAAAACCCCTGCAATACACCCGTATTGCAGGGCTTATGCTCAAGTTTGCCCCCTGCAACTGCGTATATTCAACCTGTATACCGTTGGAGAAATTCTACCGAATGCCTGTTTCGCCGCATGCATTCGATACGCCGACGCCAGGCCACGGGCGGCTTGGGGCAACGTCGACAGGGTCTCTCCGGCATGGGATTCAGGAGGGAGTGAACAACATGGGCAATAAACGAGTCGTGGCTGATTCCTCGCGCTGCATTGGGTGCCAAACCTGTATGGCGGCGTGCATCGAGGCACACGATATTTCCGGCAACATCGCCGCACCTCGCTTGCGCGTAACGCGCACCTACGAGATTTCCGCGCCGGTGGCATGTCACCACTGCGAGGACGCTCCGTGCGCGAAGGCTTGTCCTACGGGCGCCTTGTTCTTTGATCCAAAGAACCATCGCATCGGCGTTAACGAGGACAACTGCATCGGCTGCAAGAGCTGCGTCATGGCATGCCCCTTTGGCGCCGTGAGCGTGGCGACCACGCAGGTCCCCGTCTTGATGGGCGACGTGCGCGTGGGTTCGCAGACTAAGAGCTTCGTGCTCAAGTGCGACCTGTGCGTGGACCGTCCCGGCGGTCCGGCGTGTGCCGAGGCGTGCCCGACCAAGGGCCTCACCCTGGTAGACGAGGAACGCCTGGCGGAGCTGACTGCCGAGCGTGCCCGCGCCACCATCGAAAACGAGGCGTAAGCGGGCGGCCAAACAGGCCCAATGATTGTCAAATAAGTACCGAGCATTCGGTAGCAGAGAAAGGAAGGAGGGTGTCATGGAGAAGCATAAAGTGATCTGCCCGTACTGCGGCGCCGGTTGCCAGTTTAACCTCCTGGTCCAAAACGGCCAGGTCGTGGGTACCGAACCGCTCAACGGCATCACCAATCAGGGCGAGCTGTGCCTTAAGGGTATGAGCGGCTACGACTTCATCAACGACACCAAGATCTTGACTCCTCGCGTACTGCACCCGATGATCCGCCGCACTAAGGGCGCGGATCTTGAGCGCGTAAGCTGGGACGAGGCACTGGATTTCACCGCATCTAAGATGCAGGCCATAATTGACGAATATGGTCCTAACGCTGTCATGACCACCGGCTCTTCGCGAGGCGGCGGCAATGAGGCGAACTACGTCATGCAGAAGTTTACGCGTGCGTGCATCGGCACCCACAGCGTAGACAACTGCGCCCGTACTTGACACGGCCCTACTGTCCTCGGTCTGATGGACACGGTTGGTTCAGGTTGCATGTCATGCTCCATCCCCGGTATGGAGGATGCGGGCTGCATTTTCCTCTTCGGCTATAACCCTGCCGATTCGCACCCCATCGTCGCAAGGCGTATCGTGCGAGCCAAAGAAAAGGGTTGCAAGATCATCGTCGCCGACCCGCGCCATATCGAAACCGCGCGTATCGCCGATCTCTACCTTCCGATCAAGAACGGTTGCAACGTTGCGTTCCTCAACGCCTTTGCAAACTGCTTGGTCAACGATGGCCTCTACGACAAGGAATTCGTCGCCGAGCACACGAACGGCTTTGACGAGTGGTGGGAGACCATCAAGAACTACACTCCCGAATCCGTACAGGACATCACGGGTGTCGAGCCCGCGTTGATCCACCAAGCTGCCGAGATGTACGCCACGGCGAAGCCTTCCGCCATCATTGGCTGGGGCATGGGCGTATGCCAGCAGAAGCAGAACCTGAAGACGGTGCACACCATCGCCTCCATCGCCTGCGTTGCCGGCCAGATCGGCAAACCCAATTCCGGCCTCGCGCCCGTGCGCGGTCAGAACAACGTCCAGGGCTCCTGCGATATGGGCATGCTGCCCAACCTGTACCCTGGCTACCAGAAGGTCACCGACCCGGCTGTGCGTGCCAAGTTTGCCAAGGCTTGGGGCGTGCCCGAGGAAAAGCTCCCGCTCGAGGAGGGCTACAAGCTCACCGACCTGGGCCACCTGGTCGACGAGGGCAAGGTGCACTGCTTCTACAACTACGGCGAGGACCCGGTGCAGACCGAGCCCGATTCGGCCGGTATGCGCAAGACGCTCTCCGAGCTGGATCTGTTCATTTGCCAGGACATCTTTATGACGCAGACGACTATGCTTGCCGACGTCATCCTGCCCGCTACCTCTTGGGGCGAGCACGAGGGTGTCTTTACCGCATCCGACCGTAGCTTCCAGCACTTTGACGCGGCCGTTCCGCCCAAGGGCGAGTGCCGCCACGACTGGGAGATCTTTGCGGACCTGTCCACGCGCATGGGCTACCCCATGCACTACGACAACACCGAGCAGATCTGGAACGAGTGCATTAGCCTGTGCCCCAACTTTGTGGGCGCGACCTACGAGAAGATGGCTCCCGAGGGCGGCTACGCCCAATGGCCGGTCAAGAGCACCGATGTGAATGACCACGGTACGCCCGACATGTTCGCTGGCGGCAAGTTCACCACCAAGGACGGCCGCGCCAACCTGATGGCGCACGACTGGGAGGCGCCCTCCGAGCTTCCCGACGATGAGTACCCGCTCATCCTGTGCACCGTCCGCGAGGTCGGCCACTACAGCTGCCGTTCGATGACCGGCAACTGCAAGACGCTGGCGCTGCTCGCCGACGAGCCTGGCTTTGTCCGCATGAATCCCGCGGACGCCCAGGCGCGTGGTATCAAGAACGGCGACATCGTCTCGATTCACAGCCGCCGCGGCCAGGTATACAGCCGCGCCGACGTGAGCGACCGTATCAACAAGGGCACGGTCTATATGACCTACCAGTGGTGGATCGGCAAGTGCAACGAGCTGACCATGCACAAGGTCGACCCGGTCTCGCATACGCCCGAGGACAAGTTCTCCGCCTGCCAGGTCGACGCCATTGCCGACCAGGTCTGGGCAGAGGGCGAGGTCGAGCGTCAGTACACCGAGCTCAAGCAGGCTCTGGTGGACGCCGCCGCTCCCCAGGACGTTGAGCCCGGCGCCGCCAAGTTCGACGACGAGACGCACGTGAACCAAATCGTGTAGTCCCGTTCTCGTTGGCTTTTTGGGCCGGGCGTCCCGTACGTTCGGGACCCCGGCCCGTTATTTTGAAAGGAAGTGGGGATGAACCGCTTCATCGACATCAACCCGGAGAGGTGCATCGGCTGCGGGACATGCCAGTCCGCCTGTGCCGACGCCCACCGGATGCAGGGTCTTCAGGATACGCCGCGCCTGGCGCTCGTGAAGACCGGCGGTATTTCGGCCGCCCTTGCCTGCCACCATTGCGAGGGTGCCCCCTGCGCCGAGGTTTGCCCGGTGAATGCCATCGAGCACGATGGCGATCGCATCCACGTCAAGGAGCAGGAGTGCATCGGGTGCAGGCTGTGCGCCATCGCGTGCCCCTTCGGTGCCATCCATCCCGATGGCACGTCTATCACCGGTGTCGCAGGCATGTGCGACCCGACGCCTTCGTATCCTAAGTCCCTGAGCAGCCTGCTTACGTGGGCTCCTGGCCAGTACACCTGCGCTGTCAAGTGCGACCTGTGCGCCTTCGATCCGGACGGCCCGCATTGTGTGGCGGCGTGCCCCACCAAGGCTCTGACCGTCATGGGCGGCGCGGCCGATCGCGAGCTCGACGAGGCCAAGCGCCTGCGCTCGATCGAAAACGGTCCGTCCGTCGACGCTACCGCTGTGGCCCAGGGCCTGTCCGAGAAAGCAGAAGGGAGCGTAAACAATGGATAGCATGACGCTGTTTATCGCATCGCTTGCCGTCTCGTGCATCGGTGCGCTCGCCTCGGTTCTGCTGATCAAGGCCGATAACGCCGCCAAGACCGCCGGCTGCCTGATCGGCGCCGTCGCGGCCGTGCTGTCGTTCATCGCGGGCCTCGAGGCCGTGCTTGGCGACGTTTCGTCCCTCAACACGGTCTTCTTTTTCCCGTTCGCCCGTCTCGAGCTCTTGCTCAACGGCCTTGCGGGCCTGATCGTGGTCCTCATCTCAATCCTCGCCTTTGCGGGCTTCATCTACGGTCTGTCCTACTTCGATGAGTACCCGGGCAAGGTCGGGCGCGCCGGTTTCTTCATGAACACCTTCGTCGCCTCGATGATGCTCGTCATCACCGCCGACAACGTGTTCTGGTTCCTGGTCGCCTTTGAGCTCATGTCCCTTACGAGCTACTTCCTTGTCGTTATCGAGGAGAACAAGAACTCCATTAGGGGCGGTTGGCTCTACTTCGTCATCGCGCACGTGGGCTTTGTCCTTATCATGGCGAGCTTCCTGCTCATGACCAACGGCGTGGGCGGTTCCTTCAGCTTCAGTGATTTCCGTACGCATGACTTTGGACCCGCCGTCTCCTCCGCGTGCTTCGTCCTCGCGTTCTTCGGATTCGGCGCAAAGGCCGGTATCATCCCGCTGCACTCCTGGCTGCCCCAGGCGCACCCCGAGGCGCCGTCCAACGTGTCCGCCCTCATGTCCGGCGGCATGATCAAGATCGGCATCCTGGGAATCCTCAAGGTCGGTCTCGACCTGCTCGCGGGTTCGGGCGTCCAGCTCTGGTGGGGCCTCATGGTCCTGGTCTTTGGATCCATCTCGTCGGTCCTGGGCGTCGTCTACGCCCTCCACGAGCACGACATTAAGCGCCTGCTGGCCTACCACTCCGTCGAGAACATCGGCATCATCTTGCTCGGTGTCGGCGCGTCCATGACGGCGCACGCCCTGGGCAACGACGTCATCGCGACGATCGCGCTCATGGCCGCCCTCTACCACACGCTCAACCACGCCATGTTCAAGGGCGAGCTGTTCCTCGGCGCGGGCTCCCTGCTCTATGCCACGGGTACGCGCAACATGGAGAAGATGGGCGGCCTGTTCCGCCGTATGCCGGTCACGGCCGTCTGCTTCCTCATCGGTGCCCTTGCCATCTCGGCTATCCCGCCGCTCAACGGCTTCGTTTCCGAGTGGTTCACCTACCAGTCCCTGTTCAACATCTCGACGCTCTCCGACCCGGTCGTCATGGTGTTCGCCGTCGCCTCCGCGGCCGCCCTCGCCGTCACCGGTGCCCTGGCCGTCACGTGCTTCGTGAAGGCCTACGGCGTCTCGTTCGCGAGCAGCCCTCGTTCCCAGGAGGCCGCGAACGCCAAGGAGTCCCCGGCTCCGATGTTGTTCTCGCAGATGCTCCTCGCGGCCATCTGCGTGGTGCTGGGAATCGGCTCTCCCGTCATCGCCCCGGTTCTGGGCGACGTCGCCCAGAGCGTGCTTGCCGGCTCTGCCGTCACAGCCACCTCGGGCGTGTCTCTGGTGAACGAGATTTCCGGTGCCGCCACCTCCACCCCCGCGATCGCCATCGCGCTCGTGGTCCTCACCGGCCTCGCGTTCGTGTTGAGGTCCTGCCTCGGCACCAAGGCCCCCGCTAAGAAGACCGACCCTTGGGCGTGCGGCTACGAGCCCAACGAGCACATGCCCGTCGTCGCCACGAGCTTCGCGTCAGACGTAGAGCTCTTCATGGGCCCGCTCTACACCCTGCGCGAGGTATGCACCAAGATCTGCTGGTCCATCGCGCACGTGTTCCAGAAGCTCACCGGTGTCGCCCAGGGCGTTGAGCCCCTGCCCGACCGCTTCCTGGTCGATGCACCGAGCGAGGGTGCCGATAAGCTGGCCGGCCTCGCCTCCAAGATCGAGGGCGGCAACTACTCCGTATACATCTGCTACATCGTCGCGGCGCTCGTGGTCTTCCTCGTGCTCGCCGTGGTCATGGTCTAGAGAGGGGAGAGGATATTATGAACATCGTTCTTGCGATAGCGCAGGGCCTCGTGGTCATGCTGGTCGCGCCCTTCTTCTCCGGCCTCGCCCGTGTGATTCGCGCGAAGATGCACAATCGCCGCGGTCCGTCCATCCTTCAGGATTACCGGGACCTCGCGAAGCTCATGGCGCGTCCCGAGTCCGTGAGTTCCGACTCGAGCTTCGTGCTGCGCATCATGCCGCCGCTGTTCCTCGCGGTGTCGTTCATGCTCGCCATGGGCCTGCCCATGTTCACGCTCGAGAGCCCCATGCCCGTCTTTGGTGACGCCATCACCATCATGTACGCGCTCGCGCTGTCCCGTTTCTTCTTCGCGCTGTCCGGCGTGGATTCCTCCAACGCCTACGCGGGCTTCGGCGGTATCCGCGAGCTCCTCATGAGCGTGCTCATCGAGCCGTCCATGCTCATCGCGCTGTTTACCGTCGCCATCGTGTGCGGCTCCACGGACATTGCGACCATGGGTCAGCACATCGTTACGGGCAACGTCTCGAGCGTCGTCGCCGTCATCCTCGCCGGCGTCGCCTTCGCGGCCGCCTGCTATATGGAGCTCGGCAAGCTTCCGTTCGATCAGGCCGAAGCCGAGCAGGAGCTCCAGGAGGGCCCGCTCGCCGAGCTCTCCGGCCCGTCCCTGGCCATGATGAAGCTCGCCATGGGCATGAAGCAGGTCGTGGTCGTCGCTTGGTTCACCTCCATCTTCATCCCCTGGGGAGAGCCCGCGACCGTCGGCGTCACCGCTCTCGTGGGCGCCGTCGTCTTCCTTGTCAAGTGCCTGGTCGATTTCGTTGTCTGCGGCGTGCTCGAGAACTCCGTTTCCCGTTCGCGCTTCAAGGTGCTCGGTAACCAGACCTGGGCCGTCGTCGGCATCGCGGTCCTCGCGTTCGTCTTCGTCGTCGTAGGCGTGTAGGGAGAAGGGAGAAACTATGTCAATCGAATCGAGCTTGTCCCTCTTTGCCATGGTGGCGATCGCCGTCCCCATGCTGGGCTCCCTGCTCATCGTCATGCTGCCGCGTCCCTACGCTAAATGGATCTGCGCCTTTGCCGGCGGCATCGCCACGGTCGCTTCCGTTGGCTTGGCCGCGACGTTTGCCGGAAACGGCATGAACGCGGTCGATGTAACCTGGGCGAGTATGGGCCAGACCTTGGTCATGGGCTTCATATTCGACCGGATGAGCACGCTGCTCGCACCCGCGTTCGTCGCTATCGGCCTGCTCGTCGTCATCTATTCGTTCCCGTACATGAGCGATAAGAACAAGGAGCATCCCGACGCGCCCCGTCGCCGCTTCTACGTGTACTTCTCCACGTTCATCGGCGCCATGGCCGGTCTTGCCTACAGCTCCACCATCGTCGGCCAGCTCGTTTTCTTCGAGATCACCGGCGTGTGCTCCTGGGGCCTCATCAGCTACTACATGACGCCCACGGCCAAGAAGGCCGGTATGAAGGCGCTCATCATCACCCATATCGGCGCTCTGGGACTCTACATCGGCGCGGCCTTCCTGTTCGCCGGAACCGGCACGTTCGCGCTGAGCGCGATCTCCCAGCTCGATTCCGGTATGAAGACCGTCGTGCTGCTGCTCATCCTGTTCGCCGCTTGGGCCAAGTCCGCCCAGTTCCCGCTCTACATGTGGCTGCCCTCCGCAATGGAGGCCCCCACGCCCGTTTCCGCCTACCTCCATGGCGCGTCCATGGTGAAGGTCGGCGTGTGCGTGTTCGCCCGCGCTCTTGCGAGTGCCGGCGATATCCCCGAGATCGTCGGTTGGGTCGCCATCATCGACGCCGTCGTGACCATGCTCTTCGGCTTCCTCATGTACCTGCCCCAGAAGGATATGAAGCGCCTGCTCGCCTTCTCGACGATCGCGCAGCTCGCCTACGTGTTCTTCGGCCTGGGCCTCTCCGTGTTCGGAAGCCAGATGGCGTTCAACGGCGCCGTCGAGCACATCTTCAACCACGCGTTCACCAAGACCCTGTTCTTCCTCATCGCCGGCTCCCTCAGCTTCACGCTGGGAACCCGTATGTTGCCCAAGATCCAGGGCCTCATGAAGAAGTACCCGGTCACGGGCGTGGGCTTCGCGGTCGCCGCGACCGCTATCGCCGGCGTGCCCCCCATGAGCACGTTCTTCTCCAAGTTCCAGATTATTTCCGGTGGCTTCGCGGTTGGTGCTTCCAACACGGTCATCTTCGTCCTCGTGTGCGTCATGGTCGTCGAGACCGTCGCCACCTTCGCATGGTTCCTGCGTTGGATGGGTAAGGTCCTGCCCGGTGAGCCGAGCGAGACCGTGGCCGCCGGCCAGCCCCTTCCGCGCGCCATGGCGTTCGTGTTCGTCGTCCTCATGATCATGGTCGTCGTCGCCGGTCCTCTGTCCTCTAGTTGGATGGGTTAGGAGGTAGGACATGGGTTATTCGTTAGTCAATATCCTGGGCGGTCTTCTGATCGTGACCTCCACCATGGTGGTCGTCTCGAAGACCATCCCGTCCGCCATTAAGTGGTACGCGATCCAGTCGGTTGTCCTGGTGGGCGTGCTGCTCACCCTGGGCCTCACCACCGGTGCCACCGAGCTTCTCATGTGGGCCGCGTCGGCCTTCGTCACCAAGGTGATCCTCGTTCCGTTCATTCTCAACCGTGCCTACAAAAAGATGGGTTCGCCTGCCGATAGCACGCTGACCTCCTCCATCAAGCCGGCCTGGACCATCATCCTCACCGGTCTGGAGGTGGCCATCTGCTTCGCGGTGGTCACGCGCCTGAGCCTGCCCACCGCTGAGGTGGCTACTCCGGCCCTCGCCATCAGCTTCGCGCACTTCTTCGTCGGCCTCACGTGCATCATCTCCCAGCGCAACATCCTCAAGCAAATCTTCGGGTACTGCCTTATGGAGAACGGTAGCCACGTGACGCTCGCCCTGCTCGCGCCCACGGCCCCCGAGATCATCGAGATCGGCATCGCCACCGACGCCATTTTCGCCGTCATCATCATGTCCGCTGTCGTCGTGAGGATTTGGAACGACACCAAGTCGCTCGACTCCCACGACCTGACCGAATTGAAGGGGTAGGCCATGGATGTTTCAATGCTGACGGTCGCCCTGCTCGCTTGTCCTCTCGTGTTCTCCCTGATTATGGCTGCGCTCCCCAAGACGACGTCCTACAACGTCTTTGCGGGGCTCAACACCATCTCCGTCGCGGCGACCCTTGTCCTTTCGGTCGTCACCGCGGGAACCATGCTCTCGAGCGGGCAGAATATCGACGCTTTGGGCCTGTGGCTCCATCTCGATTCGCTCTCGTCGATCTTCGTCCTTCTGGTAGGCATCATCGGGTTCATCACCGGCGTGTACTCCATCTCCTATATCAAGATCGATATCGAGGAGAAGACCATGCCGGCCGAGCGCACCAAGCAGTACTACGCGCTGTTTAGCCTGTTCGTTTTCACGATGCTGCTCGCCTGCCTGTCCAACAACATCATCCTCACCTGGGCGGCGGTCGAGGCCACCACGTTGTCGACCGTGTTCCTCGTGGGCATCTACAAGAACAAGCAGGCGCTCGAGGCGTCTTGGAAGTACGCGATGGTCTGCACCGCCGGCGTGGCCTTCGGCCTGTTCGGCACGCTGCTCATCTACGCGAACGCCGCCGATATCATGCCCAACGCGCATGAGGCAGCCTTCCTCACCTCCATCATGCCCTACGCCGACCAGTTCGACCCGATGCTCGTGCGCCTCGCGTTCGCGTTCATCGTCATCGGCTTCGGCACCAAGGCGGGCCTGTTCCCCATGCACACTTGGCTGCCCGACGCGCACTCCCAGGCTCCGAGCCCGGTCTCCGCGCTGCTCTCGGGCGTGCTGCTCAAGTGCGCCATGCTGGTGATCATCCGCTTCTACTCCCTGTCCATCATCACGGTGGGCGACACCTATCCGCGTACGCTCCTGCTCATCCTGGGCACGCTGTCCATCCTGGTGGCCGCCCTGTGCATCTTTAAGCAGGACGATATCAAGCGCCGCTTCGCGTACTCCTCCGTCGACAACGTCGGCGTGGTCGCGCTGTGCCTGGGTATCGGTGGTCCGCTCGGTATCGCCGCCTGCCTGCTGCACTGCATCTTCCACGGTTTCACGAAGGCGCTCGCCTTCTGCATGGCCGGTAACATCCAGCACATCTACCACACCCGCGACCTGAACAAGATCAAGGGCGTCGTCGAGATCGCTCCCGTCACGGCAGCGCTCACCATCATCGCCCTGCTCGCGCTCGCCGCCTTCCCGCCGTTCGCCCTGTTCATCTCCGAGTTCCTCACCTTCGTGGCCGGCGTCCAGTCCGGTCCCATCTGGGTGGTCGTGCTCGTGGCCATTGGCCTCACCGGCGTGTACTTTGCCCTTACCGGCATCGCGCTCAAGTCCATCTTCGGCAAGGCGCCCGAGGGCATGAAGCGCCACGAGGTGCCCGCCCTCATGATCATCCCCGAGATCGCCCTCGCGATCGTGGTCATGTGGTTCGGTATCGCCACCCCGGTCGCCATCACGAGCGGCGTCGAGGATGCAACGTCCGTCGTTTTGAACCAGAGCGTCGAAGAGCTCCACGAGGCTCCTCTCTACCGCATGGTGTTCAGTTCCCAGACCAAGACAAGCGAGGTGAATTAGCACCATGGCAGAACCTGAAAAGAAGGACTACGCTCGTCGTTGCGAAAGCCACGTCGAGGCCCTGCGCGCCGCAGTGCCGGGCGCTATCGAGAAGGTTGAGTGGCAGTGCGAGGACCAGCTGACGATCACCGTCAAGCTGGACCGTCTGCCCGAGGCCGTCCACTACCTGTACTACGAGCGCTACGGCTGGATTCCCGTGATTGTCGGCAACGACGAGCGCTCCCTGTGCGGCCGTTACGCCGTGTACTACGTCATCTCCATGGAGGGGGAGGACCCCGGCTGGGTTACCGTGCGTGCCGAGGTCGACCCCGCCAAGATGACGTTCCCGTCCGTGACGCCGTTCGTCCCCGCCTGCGTGTGGGGCGAGCGCGAGCTGCGCGATATGTTCGGCCTGATTCCCGAGGGTCTGCCCGACCGCCGTCGCCTGGTGCTTCCCGACGATTGGCCCAGCGGGCTGTACCCGTTGCGCAAGGATTCGATGGATTACCGTTTCCGCCCCGCCCCCGCGAGCGACATGGAAAACTACGAATTCTTGGCCGACACCAAGGGCAAGGAGACCACGCTCGTCCCCATGGGACCGTTGCACATCACCTCCGACGAGCCCGGCCACTTCCGCCTGTTCGTTGAGGGCGAGACGATCGTCGATGCCGACTACCGTCTGTTCTACGTGCACCGCGGCATGGAGAAGGTCGCCGAGACGCGCCTGAACTATGACGCCGTGACGTTCCTCGCCGACCGCATCTGCGGCATCTGCGGCTGCGCCCACTCGGTGGCCTATGCCGAGGCCGTCGAGCGCGCCCAGGGCATTCATGTCCCGCCGCGCGCCCAGTACATCCGCGCCATCATGCTCGAGGTCGAGCGTCTGCACTCACACCTGCTCAATATTGGCCTCGCATCGCACTACACCGGCTTCGACTCCGGCTTCCAGCAGTTCTTCCGCGTCCGCGAGAAGTCCATGGACCTTGCCGAGAAGCTCTCCGGTCACCGCAAGACCTACGGTCTCAACGTGATCGGCGGCGTGCGTCGCGACATTTTGGCCGAGCAGAAGCTCTCCACGCTCACGACCATCCACCAGCTGCGCTCCGAGGTTCAAGAGCTCGTCGACGTGCTGCTCTCTACGCCCAACTTTATCGAGCGTACGAGCGGTATCGGCATCTTGGACCGCAAGATCGCTCGCGACTTCTCGCCGGTCGGCCCACTCATGCGTGGCTCGGGCTATGCCCGCGACGTGCGCTTTGACCATCCCTTCGACGGCTACGCCGATCCGGATGTCCAAAAGATGCACGCCGCTACTGCTGACACCTGCGATGCCTTCGGCCGTACCGCCGTTCGCATCCAGGAGGTCTACGATTCGATCGACATGATCGAGACCATGCTCGAGAACTGCCCGTCGGGCCCCATCCTCACCACGGATTGGGAGTACACCCCGCACAAGTACGCTATCGGTGCCACCGAGGCGCCGCGCGGCGAGGACGTGCACTGGGCCATGCTCGGCAACAACCAGAAGTGCTACCGCTGGCGCGCCAAGGCCGCCACGTACAGCAACTGGCCGGTCCTGCGCTACATGTTCCGCGGCAACACCGTGGGCGACGCGGCGCTGATCGTCGGCTCGCTCGACCCGTGCTACTCCTGCACCGACCGCGTGACGGTGACCGATGTCGCCGCCAAGCGCGACCACGTGCTCGACAAGGAGCAGTTCGAGAACGTCTGGCGCGACAAGTCGCCGCTTGCGGGCGAGGGCACCATGGCCGCCCCGCTCGATGAGGAGGCGCTCTAATATGCTGAAGCTTTGGAAGGTTAACGCCAAGGCCGGCGACGCGACGGTCAAGTACCCGTTTGCGCCGTTCCCCACCAACAAGGACATGCGCGGCAAGCCCGAGCACAATGCCGAGCTCTGCATCGCCTGCGGTGCCTGCGGCGTGGCGTGCCCGGCCGATGCCATTCGCATGGACACCGACCTTGCGGCCGATACCATTACCTGGTCGATCGACTACGGCCGTTGCATCTTCTGCGGCCGTTGCGAGGAGGCCTGCCCCATGGAGGCCATCAAGCTCACCGAGGAGTTTGAGCTGGCCGTCATGAGCAAGGACGACCTCACCAGCAAGAGCGTCTACACGCTCGAGCACTGCTCGCGCTGCGGCAAGCCGTTTGCCCCGCACAAGGAGATCGACTACGCCAAGCGCCTGCTGCAAAAGACCGGCGGCATGGAGGCTATCCAGGCCGCCCGTACCGTTGGTATGTGCCAGGAGTGCAAGCGCGAGCTCGACGCTCTGCGCGCCGCATCGGCCGTAAAGACCGGCAACGCGCACGGCATGGCTGCCAACGAGACGCTTGCGTCCGGTGAGCCCCAGGGCCCCGGCATGGAGTATCTGGGCGGCCACGGCGTGAACCCGGAGTATATCGACCGCGAGCTCAACCCCGATGCGCCCGAGATTCCCGCCGGTCCGGCACCGGTCGAGGGCATCATCATGGATTTTGAAACGAAGGAGGAGTAACCATGGCCGAACCCACGCTTTTGCCCGAGCGGCTTCAGTACCGCCCGACCAAGATCGAGCTCGACGAGAGCATCGAGAAGGCCAAGGCGACCCTTCTTAAGAAGATCAAGCGCTCGGTGTACGTCTACCGCGTTGACTGTGGCGGCTGCAATGGCTGCGAGATCGAGATCTTCGGTTCCATCACGCCCGTCTTTGACGTCGAGCGCTTTGGCATCAAGGTCGTGCCCTCGCCCCGTCACGCCGATGTGCTGCTGTACACCGGTGCCGTGACGCGTGCCATGCGCATGCCGGCCCTGCGCGCCTTTGAGGCCGCGCCCGATCCCAAGATCGTGGTGTCCTATGGCGCGTGCGGCTGCACCGGTGGCATCTTCTACGACAACTACTGTGTCTGGGGCGGCACGGACAAGATTTTGCCGGTCGATGTCTACATCCCCGGCTGCCCGCCCAGTCCCGCGCAGACCGTCTACGGCTTTGCCATGGCGCTCGGTCTGCTGGACCAAAAGCTCCATGCCGAGACCACGGTGGAGGCCGCCGGCGAGCAGGCCGATATCCTGCACCCCGGCGTGCCGTACAAGCTGCGTGTTGCCATCGAGCGCGAGGCTCGCGCCATGAGCGGCTACCGTTACGGCCGCGACCTGGCCAACGAGTTTATGGACACGCTTGAGGGTGCGCCCAAGGGCGATATCCGCGGTGCCATGGCGCTGCTCATCGACAAGCAGGACGATCCTCGCCGCGTTGAGGTCTACTCGGCGCTGCAGGATCTGGTGCTGGCCGGAGGTCGCTAGATGGAGCTCACGGACCGCTCTGGTTACTTTGCGGGCCCCGGTATGCTCGGCGGCTCCTTTGGCGACGCCTCGCGCGCAAGCGACGAGGCTGCCGAGGGCGTCGCCGACCCCTGCCTGGGTCATGCGCCCGACCAGGTGGTCTTCTATGAGCTCACGCGTAAGTTTGTGGAGACCGAGGAAGACGTTCCCCAGGAGGCCTGCGACGTGCTGTACTACACGCTCGCCGTGGGCCACCACACTGGCGTGCTCGACTGCTTTGAGCCGCGCCTGTCGGTGCCGGTGGATGTGTTCTATTCGCTCGTCGACGCGCTGCCGGAGGGGGAGGCCAAGACCAAGTTCGAGGCCATCCGCTCCTTTGGCGAGTGCCAGCTCGACAAGGCGGCGGTGCCGTCGCTGCTCGAGGCCTGCGATGCGCTGCTCGACGAGCGCGGTTTTCGCGGGTCGGCCAAGGCCGGCATCTCGGTGTTCGACGACGACTTTGGCCTGCATGCCCAGCAGGTCGCGTTCTTAATGAAGTTTCGCGATCTGGTTGAGCGCGTGCGCGATGTGTCGGGCGTGTATCTGACGGGAAGGTTGCAGTAATGGGTCGCGTTGTGGATGGAAGTGTGGACGGCGCCCCGTTTGCGGGTATCGTGCTCACGGCGGGAAGCGTGCTACGTGCGGACGATGCCGCCGGCCCCGTGCTCTCCAAAAAGATGGAAGACGCACCCATCGCCGGTTGGTACACCATCGACGGCGGCCAAACGCCCGAGGACGATATCATCGAGGTCAAGCGCGAGCGTCCGCCTCGCCTGGTCTTGGTCGATGCCGCCGACATGGCGCTGCCCGTCGGGTCCATCCGTTTGCTCGACAAGCGCGATGTGGCCCGCAAGTCGATGTTCACCACGCATTCGCTTCCTTTGTCGATTCTGATCGAGGAAATCGAGCAATCGTGCGAAGATATCGTCTTCATAGGGATTCAGCCGGGCGACACGGAGTTCTACAACCCCATGTCCCCGGAAGTCTTTGACGCCGTCGACGCCGTGTACGACGCCGTGGCCGCCAATGACTTTTCCCACTTTGTCCGCTTGGGGCAAGAGCAATAGGAGCGCTTGTCCCTGCTGATTAGGAAAGAAGTGATTGACATGGCAGATTCCAAGGTGGAGTACCCCGCTCCCGATTGCCTGGCGCCCGCCGCGATCGAGGCCAAGACCGAGGCCGCCGGCGTGACCAAGGCTAACCTGCCGGTCGCTAAGGCCTTTCTGTTGGCAATGTTCGCCGGCGCGTTCATTGCCTTCGGTGGCCTGTTCTTTACCGTATTCTTGAGCGATAGCACACTCGGCTGGGGCGCTCAGCGCGTCGTGGGCGGCCTGTGCTTTTGCCTGGGCCTGGTGCTGGTGCTGGTGTGTGGCGCCGAGCTGTTCACCGGCAACTCGCTCATGGTCTGTGCACTCAAGAGCAAAAAGATCACCCTGGCTCAGATGCTCAAGGCATGGCTCGTCGTGTGGCTTGGTAACTTTGCCGGTGCCCTGTTCATTGTCTTTTTGGTGTACATGGCCGGTATTTACAAGCTCAACGGCGAGGCGGTCGCCAATTCCATGGTGAGCGTCGCCGCCGGCAAGGTGACGGTCGACTGGGTGACGATCTTCTTTCGCGGCATCCTGTGCAACATCTTTGTGTGCCTGGCCGTGTGGATCGGTACCGCCGGCAAGACCGTGGTCGATAAGGTTGTGGGCATTCTGCTGCCCATTGCCGCCTTTGTGGCCTGCGGTTTTGAGCACTGCGTCGCCAACATGTACTTTTTGCCCATGGGCGCCGTGATGCATGCATGCGGCTACGGTGCCGACGTCGCCGGCGCCGATGCGCTCAACGCTGCGGGCATTGCATTTAACCTGTCCGCCGCCACGCTGGGCAACATCGTGGGCGGCGCGGTTCTGGTCGCGCTCGGCTACTGGTTTATCTACGCTAAGAAGTCCGAGGCGTAAGGTACCGTCTGTTTGACGTTGGGCCTCCCGCGGGGCGTTGCCGTGCGGGAGGCTTTTTGGGTCCGGGGCTCGTTGCCGGGCTTTTGGCCTGTTGTGTTTGGCTGATGAAGGGGGTAATCGAGATGGCATCTGCTGTGAAGCGTGACGGTCGCGCCGTGGTGACCACATGCGGGGGATGCTATGCCGATTGTGCCTTTGCGGCACGCGTTGAGGACGGTCGCGTGGTGGCCGAGTTGCCGGTGCCGGGGCATCCGTGCGCGGCGCGTGCCCTGTGCGCCCGCGGGCGCCATCGCTTGGACATGCCGTTTGACGAGCGCGACCGGATTTTGCACCCCATGCGCCGTCGTCGTGATGACTCGGGGTTTGATGCGATTTCCTGGGATGAGGCGTTTGCTCAGATTGCCGAGCGCCTTTTGGGGATTGTTGACGAGCGCGGGCCTCGTGCGCTGGGCATGACGCTCGGCGTGCCCTCGTTCGACCGCTACTGGGCGTATCGTTTTATGCATGCGCTGGGTTCGCCCAACGTGTACGGTGCCGATGGCGCCTGCGAGGTAAGCCGGCTTACCGGTTGGGAGCACAGCCTGGGCTATAGTCCCGCCTCCGACCTGGCGCATACCGACTGCATCATGTACCTGGGGCGTTCCATTGTCGATTCGTCGACGATGGGGGCCGTTGACGCGCTCAACGATGCGCGCCGGCGCGGGGCGAAGATCATCGTGGTTGACCCCCGGCGCAGCGGTTCGGCCGCGCTTGCCGACCGCTGGCTGCGCGTGCGTCCCGGATGCGATCTGGCGTTGCTGCTGGGTATCGCACATGTGCTGGTAGCCGAGGACCTGTACGATCACGAGTTCGTTGCCCGCTATACCACGGGTTTTGATGAGCTGGCGCAGGCGGCCAGTGCTTGGACGCCCGAGTGGGCCGAGTCGATGTGCGACGTGCCGGCCGCAGAGATTGTCGCCACGGCGCGCGATCTCGCTGCCGCAGCGCCTGCCGCTGTGGTGGATGCGGGCTTTCATGGCGGCATCGGTATCGCGTATGCCAATAGCACCCAGACCGCGCGCGCTATTTGCTTGGTCGATGTGCTTCTGGGCTGCATCGGGCATGAGGGCGGTGCGCTCAATCCGCCCACGCCGCTTGTGTTGGGCGATCTCGATCCCGCACGTTTTGCGACGCCGCCGGTGCCGCGCAGGCCCAAGCTGGGGTCCGAGCGTTATCCGCTGGTCGATCCGGTGCGCGGCCTGTGCACGACCATCGGTCAGTCGATTCTTGCCGGCGATTTGTGTGGGCTCATCGTCTATGCCAGTAACCCCGGTGCGGGCTATGGCAATGCACAGGCTTGGCTGGGTATTTTGCAGCAGCTCGACTTGCTCGTGACGATTGATATTCGCTGGTCCGAGACGGCGCGTGCTTCTGACTTCGTGCTGCCCGACGTGACGTATCTGGAGGCCGACCGCGGCGTGGGCACGGCTGTGGGCGTCAACGATTCGCGGGTGTTCTACCGCAACGCCGTGCTGCCTGTGCAGCATGACGATACGAGACCGGGGCGGGAGATCTTTGCCGGGCTGGCTGCGGCCTGCGGCGTTGACGAGTGCTTCGACTTTACGTCCGACGATCTGGCCGCTGCTCAGGTAGCTCCGTTTGGGATTGATCTTGCCGCACTCAAGGAGCGCGGCTGGGCCGACACGGGTGTTGCGTTGCCGTCGCGTACGGGCGAGCCGGCGATTCCCTTGGATGGCGGCAAAATTGCGCTGGCAAGTGACGTATGGGAACGAGCCGGCCTGGGTCGTGTACCCAACTGGATCGCTCCCATGGTGGAGCCTGGCCCGGGGATGTTTCGCCTCATTAGCGGCAATCGACCCTTTGAGTCGCATACCTCGCGCAGGCTCGCGGCCCAAGGTGCCGCCGAGGCGGGTTCCGACTTGGACGCCGTGCAGATGAATGCTGATGTTGCCGCACGCATGGGTATCGCCAATGGCGAGGTCGTGGAACTCGTGAGCGACTTGGGCCGCGACCGCGTGCGCGTGGAGACGACGCCGTATCTGCATCCGGCGTGTATCTTTACGTCGGCTGCCCCCGGCGGACGTTCGTTTGGCGCCGATGCCGGTGGTGCTCAAGCCTTGGGCGTGGGCCCGCTCGACCATACGCCGTTGCGTTGGGACCCGTTGACGGGCGCCGCGCTCACCCAGGAAAACGCCGTTCGCGTGGAAAAGATCGCGAAGCACGTGGATAATAACGAGTGATTGATTCAGTAGATTGATTCGGCTGGTTTTTGATGAACGACCGACTGATCTGCCCTTGGTTTTGAAAGGCTGCACATGAGCGATAGCCAGAACATGTCCGATGAGGTGCGCGCCCGCCTGCGCGCCATCCCTTCCGTCAACGAGCTGCTTGCCGAGTGGCCGGTGGTGAAGGCGACAGGGGAGACCTGCGACGCGGTGGTCCATGCTGCCGTGACGGCTGAGCTCGACGAGGAGCGCGCCGCAATTCGTGCCGGTGCCGCCCCGCGTTCCAAGCGCGAGCTGGCCTCGGCCATCGAGTGGCGTGCGCACCGCTCCGCGTTGCCGAGCCTGCGTCCCGTCGTCAACGCCACGGGTGTTGTTATCCATACCAACCTGGGTCGAGCCCCGCTCGCGGAGTCGGCCGCCAAGGCCGTGGCCGAGGTCGCGCGCGGCTACAGCACGCTCGAGTACAGCGTGGACACCTGCTCGCGCGGGTCGCGCAAGGAACATGCCGCGCAGCTCATCCGCTCGCTTACCGGTGCCGAGGACGCGCTGGTCGTTAACAATAACGCGGCTGCCGTGCTGTTGGTGCTGGCGACCCATGCCGCAGGCAAGGAGGTCATCGTCAGTCGCGGCGAGCTTGTCGAGATCGGCGGCAGTTTCCGTATCCCCGATGTTATGGAGGCCTCGGGTGCCAAGCTCGTTGAGGTCGGGGCCACCAACCGCACGCATTTGAGCGACTATGAGCGCGCCATCACGCCCGATACGGCGATGATCCTCAAGGTTCATCCTTCCAACTATCGCATCGAGGGTTTTCACGAGGAGGTGGGTTCTCGGGAGCTTGCGGCGCTTGCTCACAAGCATGGCCTGCTGTTCTACGAGGACCAGGGGTCGGGCGCGCTTTTGCCCGATGACATCCTGGTGCGCGGCGGTGAGGAGCCCACGCCGGCTTCGGTCGCGGCGGGGCTCGATATCGTGTCGTGCTCGGGCGATAAGCTGCTCGGTGCCGCACAGGCGGGCATTATCATGGGCCGTCGCGATCTGGTCCAGGCTTGCGGGTCGCATCCGCTTATGCGTGCCCTGCGCCCGGGCAAGCTCGCACTGGCTGCGCTCGAGGCTACACTGCGCATTTATATGGATGGGGCGGATGTGGCCCATCGCGAGGTGCCGGTGCTCAACATGCTCACGCTTCCGCAGGCTCATCTGGAGCGTCGCGCACGCAAGCTGCGCGAGCTGATGGTGGCAGGCCTCGATAAGGCGGGTTGCCCGTGCGCCGTTCAGGTGGAGATCGTCGAAGAGTCGTCGACTCCCGGCGGCGGTTCGCTGCCTACCGTCGAGTTGCCCACGATGTGCGTGGCCGTCTGTCCGGTCGACGGGCGCCTGTCCGTCGACGCGCTCAAGCGCTCGCTCGTCCAAGACTTCGATACACCGGTCGTCACGCGCGCCTCGCACGACCGCATTCTGTTTGATGTGCGCACACTCGTGGGCGACCGCGATATCGAGACGGCGGCATCGACGCTCGTCGCGTGCGTTGAGAAGGCGGTTGCACGATGAGTGAGGTTCAGGCGCTGGTGGAGTGTCCCGTTATCGTTGGCACGGCGGGCCACGTCGACCACGGTAAGTCGGCACTGATTGAGGCTCTGACCGGTAAGAATCCCGACCGTCTGGAGGTTGAGCGCCGTCGCGGTATGACCGTGGAGCTGGGCTTTGGCGAGCTGGCGCTGCCGAGTGGCAAGATCGTTGGCCTGGTCGACGTGCCGGGCCACGCGCATTACTTGCGCGCCATGGTGCAGGGCGCCACGGGCATCGACGTGGCCGTGCTGGTGGTTTCGGCCGTCGAGGGCGTGATGCCGCAGACCCGCGAGCACGTGCATGTGCTGGAGCTGCTGGGCGTTACGCATATGGTGGTCGCGCTGACGATGTGCGACCTGGCCGATAGCGAAATGATTGAGCTGGCCGAGCTCGATGTCGATGACTTTTTGTCGGGTACCGTGTTTGCGGGCGCGCCGATTGTGCCCGTGTCGTCTAAGACGGGCGAGGGGATCGACGGGCTCCTTGCGGTGCTCGACGAGCAGGTAAGTGCCTGCTGGGATTCCTGTCGCGAGCGTGCCGAGCGTGGCGATGCTGCGCCGCGCCTGCCGATTGACCGCTGCTTTACGATCAAGGGCGTCGGCACCGTCGTGACGGGAACGCTGCACGATGCGCCGGTTGCGGTGGGCAACGAGCTGATGGCCTTGCCGTCGCGTACGGTCTGTCGCGTGCGCGGGATTCAGGTGCATGGTGACACGCCGCTGGCACTGCCCGGACAGCGCGTGGCGCTCAACTTGGTGGGCGATGCTGTCGCCGCGCTCGATCGCGGTGAGATGCTCGGCGTGGAGGGCCGTTTTGGTCAGACGTTGCGCTTTATGATGGCGTTTACGTATTTGGGCCGCGAGGGCGTCAAACCGCGCGTGCTCGAGTCGGGTGCGCGCGTGCACGTGATGGCGGGTACGGCCGAGGTCGTCGGTCGCATCATGTTCATGGAGGGCGAGGCCCCCATGGCGGTGGGCGAAACCCGTATTGTTCAGGTGCGCTTAGAAAACTCGCTGCCGCTGCGAGCTGGAGACCATGCCGTGGTGCTGTCGTATTCGCCCGTTATGCTCATTGGCGGTGGGCGTGTGCTGCTTTCGCGCTGCCGTCGCTCGCGCGAGCTTGCTGAAGGGGAGCGTGCGCTGTTTGTGGCTCTCGAGTCCGGCGATATCGCGGGCGGTGTGAGCGCTTGGCTGGCGCTGCAGGTGCTGCCGGTTACGGTGATTGATGTTGCCGAGGCGTTGGATCTTGGTGTCGGTGAGGTCGATGCCGCGCTGCGCGGGTTGGTGGCGCAGGGCTCCGTTCGCAAGCTTGCCGTGGGTGATGCGGACTACTTAGCGGACGCCGTGGTGCTCGACGCTGCGATGGATGCACTGGCGGCGATCCTGACCGCCATGCACGCGGCGGCTCCCAAGGAGACGGGCTTTACGCCCGGCGCCGTTGCCCATGCTGCGTGGCCTGCCGCAGATGAAGGCGTTGCCGCGGCTCTGATTGCCGAGGGCTGCTCGCGTGGCGTGTGCGCCGCCGAGGGCGCCGAGGTATTCGATCCGCATTCGGCCGCCGCGGCGGCACGCGTGGTGCGAGAAGCTTGCGAGCAGATCGTCGCGCTGCTTGACGAGGCCGGCCTGGATGCACCGGCGCTTCCCGAGGTGGGCGAACGGCTGCAGCTCGGCCGCGACACTATGACGCGCGCCCTGCGCGAGCTTTCGCTCAACCGCTCGATCGTTAAGGTCGAGCGCGACGTTGCCCTGTCCGCTGCCGCTGAGGCTCATGCGCGTGAGCTCGTCGCCGCCGCCATTGAGGCAGCCGGCGGCGCTGCCACCACGAGCGTGCTGCGCGAGGCCCTGGGCGTGTCGCGCAAACGTGCCATCAGCATCCTTGAGCATCTGGATGCCGTACGCTTCACAGTCCTCGACAAGGATGCCGGCGGCCTGCGCTCCCTGCGCTAGGCCGGTCACCCGCCCCCGCCCCCTCAGTTGCGGTGAAATAGTTCCTAGTTGGAGGCTTTGTCAGCAAAACCAGGAACTATTCCACCGCAACTTCTTGCTCGTCTTTTTGGGATGGGGCCTGTTCGGTTTGGTAAAATACCGCCGCACTTGGGAACGGATGGGCTCCGGTGGGCTCCGCGGTCCTCAAAACCGTTGCGAGGCGTGCAAAACGTCTTGGATGTGTTCGATTCACATACGTTCCCGCCATACACTACCAGCGCTTTTGTGCTCGCGGTCTTGCTGCGTGCCGCAAAGGCGCTGTTTTGTTTTTGCACGAGCTTTTCGTAGCGCCGCTATTTCGGCGGCGGTATTTAGCTTCGTGCATAGGGTTTCGAGCATGCCGATGGGGGTGTTTTGCCGTATGACTACCGTAAGACGAGCCGATCTTTCTTGCGTCGTCCAGGCGGGCGGGCTGTCGTCGCGCATGGGTTGCGACAAGGCACGGATGTTGTTTTGCGGCGAGCTGCTCATCGAGCGCGTGCTGGGTCGGCTGGCGCCAGTTGCCGGCGAGTTAGTCGTGACGACTTCGCGTCCCAGCGAGCTTGTCTATCTTGAGCAGCGCGCGTTTGGCGGTCTGGTGCCGCGAATAGTGTCGGACCTTGAGGGGCCGGCGGGTGCCATGCGCGGCATCGCGAGCTCGTTGGCCGCGGCCCGATTGCCGCTCGTGGCGATCGTCGCCTGCGATATGCCGTTTGTCTCGCCGGAACTCATCGGCGCGCTTGCCGATCATGTTGAGGCCGAGGCGCTCGATGTGTGCGTGCCGCGCGAGGAGCGGGGGATTGAGCCGCTTTGCGCCGTCTGGCGCCGTGACGCGTGTGCGCCGGTTGCCCAAGAGCTGCTCTCCTGCGACCGCCAACGCATTCGCTGCCTGATCAATCGCGTTCAGGCTGGTTATATGGATGAACCGCAGATCGTTAAGGCCGCGGGCTCGACGCTCTGCTTCGAGAACGTCAATACGCCCGAGGAGTTTGCGGCGGCCGAGTTACTCGCCTAGACGATTGGAGTTGCCATGTCTCACGATATTTGCCCCGATACCGGGGAACCTTGCACTTGCGATGGGTTCGAGCCTTGTACTTGCGGCTGCGGAGGCTGCGGGCATACGGCCGAGGAAGAGGCTGCGGCGGCTGCGTATCGTGAGGCGCACCGCGAAGGCCCATCCGGCGATGCCTCTGATCATGAACGCAAGATCATCGTTTCGTTCGATAGCACCTTCGATGTGATGGAATGCGAGCAGTTGTGCCTTGCCGCCGGTGTGCCCGGGCGCATCATGCCGCTGCCCGGCTCAATCACTGCCGGCTGCGGGCTGTGCTGGGCCATGCCGTTCTCCGGCGATGCACTCGCCGCCTTTCGCGCTGCCACCGAAGGCCGCATAACCCCCGCCGACTACCACCAGCTCGTCCTCTAATCGCCAAAACCACCACAAAGGTGCCTGTCCCCAATGTGGTGGTTTGGAACACGTGGACGAAACAGCTTCGAAACACGCGATTTGTGTATCGAGTGCTCAAAAACGCATCTACCTGCATCGTAATCAAAACGAAACATCTGCTCGTCGGCTTATGCGAAACTTTGCTGCAACAGTGCGATATTATCCGTACTCGATAAAGCTCGCGGCGCATGGGGCGCCGCGAACGACACCTTTCTTTCCCATCATTGGAGGAAGCATGAGCTACACGCAGAAAGTTCTCGAAGAGCTCAAGGCCCGCTATCCCGAGCAGCCTGAGTTCATCCAGGCCGCGACCGAGATCCTCGGCACCATCCAGCCGGCGCTCGACGCCCACCCCGAGTACGAGGAGGCCGCCCTGCTGGAGCGCCTCGTCGAGCCCGAGCGCATCGTCATGTTCCGTGTTCCCTGGGTCGACGACCAGGGCAAGGTTCAGGTCAACCGCGGTTACCGCGTCGAGTTCAACTCTGCCATTGGACCCTACAAGGGCGGCCTGCGCTTTAACCCGACGGTCACCCTGGGCATGCTCAAGTTCCTGGGCCTGGAGCAGATCCTCAAGAACAGCCTGACCACCCTTCCCATGGGCGGCGGCAAGGGCGGCTCCGACTTTGACCCCAAGGGCAAGTCCAACAACGAGATCATGCACTTCTGCCAGTCCTTCATGACCGAGCTCTATCGCCACATTGGCCCCAACACCGACGTTCCCGCCGGTGACCTGGGCGTTGGCGGCCGCGAGGTTGCCTACCTGTTCGGTCAGTACAAGCGCCTGACCAACGAGTGGACCGGCGTCCTTACCGGCAAGGGCCTCTCCTTTGGCGGCTCGCTCGCCCGTACCGAGGCCACCGGCTACGGCCTGGTCTACTTTGTGGACGAGTACCTCAAGAGCCGCGGCGAGTCCTTCGAGGGCAAGAACGTCGTCGTTCACGGCTCCGGTAACGTCGCCATCTACGCGGTCCAGAAGGTCGCCCAGCTCGGCGGCAAGGTCCTGGCCTGCTCCGACACCCATGGCTGGGTCGAGGATCCCGACGGCATCGACTACACTGTGCTCGAGCATGTCTACAACAAGAAGCGCTCCGGCCACGACAAGGGCGTTACGCTCGCTATGTACGTCGACGAGAAGCCCAGTGCCACGTGGCACGAGGGCGACGGCCGTGGCGTGTGGCAGCTGCCCTGCGACATCGCGCTGCCCTGCGCTCGCGAGAACACGCTGCTGCTCGAGGACGCCCAGGCGCTCGTCGCCAACGGCTGCAAGGTGGTCGGCGAGGGCGCGAACATGCCCACGACCATCGAGGCCACGACCTACTTCCAGGAGAACGGCGTCGCCTTTATGCCCGGTAAGGCTGCCAACGCCGGCGGCGTGCTCGTGTCCGGCCTGGAGATGAGCCAGAACGCCGAGCACCTGTCCTGGACCTTCGAGGAGGTCGACGGCAAGCTCGAGCAGCTCATGCGCGGCATGTTCCACAACGTGGACGACACCGCCAAGGAGTACGGCCAGGAGGGCAACTTTGTCATGGGCGCCAACATCGCCGGCTTCCTGAAGGTCGCCGACGCCATGCTCGCCCAGGGCGTCTGCTAAATCTTCGCTCGACATAGCATGTAATGAGGCTCCCAGCTATCCGGCTGGGAGCCTTTTTCTATGGTGACGATGGCGGCGGCCCCTCGTTTGGTACACTTAAAAGTACTGGACAAGTGGAGAGATGGGGGAGAACGTGCTCAAGTTCGGTACCTACGTCCGTGTTGGAAACGCGGCCGAAGCCTATGAGCTCTTGCAGAAAAACCGCAACAACAAGATTGTGGGCGGCGGCATCTGGATGCGTCTGGGTTCGCGTCGTGTGGCGACGGCGATTGACCTTTCGGCCTGTGGACTCGATCAGATCGAGGAGACCGAGACCGAGTTTCGCATCGGTGCCATGTGTACCCTGCACCAGCTCGAGCGTCATGTCGGGCTCAACGCGCTTGTCAACAATGTCTTTGAGTTTGCCGTCCACGATATCGTGGGCGTGCAGCTGCGCAACACCGCCACAGTGGGCGGCAGCATCTACGGCCGCTTTGGCTTCTCGGACGTGCTCTCGGCGTTCCTGGCGCTCGATTCGTATGTTGAGCTGACGGGTGCCGGCCGCGTGCCGCTTGCCGAGTTCGTTGACATGGGCTACGTGCGCGACGTGATCGAGCACGTGGTGGTCGTCAAGCACGATTACCGTGCCAGCTATGAGGCCGTGCGCAAGGCCGCGACCGACTTCCCCTCCTTAAACGTCACCGCCGCCTGGTGGGACAACAGCTGGCATGTCACCGTGGGTGCCCGCCCGCTGCGCGCGACCCTGCTGCAGGGTGAGGCATCTGGCCTTACCGCCGAGCAACCTTCCGAGGACGAGCTTCGCGCCCTGGCCGCGTCTGTACGCGCCCTGAGCTACGGCACCAACCTGTGGGGCTCGGCCGAGTACCGCCGTCGCATCTCGGCGCCGCTTGCCGTGCAGGCCGTGCGCCGCGCCGCCGGTATCGAGCTTTCGGCCGCGCTTGCCCGCGAGCTCGAGGGCGTGCAGATCCCTAAGTTCGCCACGGACGAGTATTCCTGCCGCCGCGTGCCCGGCGTCGATTCTAGCGAGGTGCGCTAATGGCTGCCAAACTCATCGATCTTTCCTTTACGCTCAACGGCCGCAAGGTCAAGGTTCAGATTGCTCCCGACACCATGCTTTTTGCGCTGCTGCGCGAGCAGGGCTGTGCGTCGGTGCGCTGCGCCTGCGAGACCACCAACTGCGGCCTGTGCACGGTGTGGCTCGACGGCGATCCGGTGCTGAGCTGCTCGGTTCCCGCCGCCCGTGTTGAGGGCCGCTCCGTCACCACGCTTGAGGGCCTTAAGGCCGAGTCCGAGGCACTCGCCCGTGCGATGGCTGCCGAAGGTGCCGAGCAGTGCGGTTTTTGCGCCCCCGGCCTCATCATGAACGTGCTGGCGCTTGCCCGCGCCGCCAAGGAGGACCCAAGCCTCGTCGCCACGCGCGAGGAGCTCTCGCGCCAGCTCGCCGGCAACCTGTGCCGTTGCAGCGGCTACGAGAGCCAGCTGCGCGCCATCGTGCGCTTCCTCAACGAGTCCGGCGTGCAGGTGGGCTTCGAGATGCCCGAGCTGCCGGTCAACGACACCAGCTCTGACGGCGTCTCGTACAAACAAATCACCCACAAGCAGCCCAAGAAGGATTCGAAGGCTCTGCTCGAGGGTCGTCCGGTCTACACCGGCGATATGGTGCCCACCGGCGCGCTCATCGTCAAACTCAAGCGCAGCCCCTATGCCCGCGCCAAGATCCGCTCCATCGATACGTCGCGCGCCTTAAAGGTGCCCGGCGTCGTGGGCGTCTACACCTACGAGGACGTGCCCAAGCGCCGCTTTACCATTGCCGGCCAGAGCTATCCGCAGCCGAGTCCCTACGACCGCCTGATCCTCGAGAACCTCGTGCGCTACCAAAACGAGGAAGTGGCGATTGTCGCCGCCGAGACCGAGGAGGCCGCCGATAAGGCGCTTAAGCTCATCAAGGTCGACTACGAGGTGCTCGAGCCGCTGCTCGACTTTACCCAGGCACTCGATAACGACATCGTGGTCCACCCCGAGGGCGACGTGACCTTTATGTTCCCGCAGGGCGGCGACGTTGCTCGCAACCTGGTGTGCAGCGGTACCAGCGATTATGGCGATCTGGACGAGGCCTTCGCCCAGAGTGACATCGTCTTTGAGCGCACCTACACCAGCCAGGCCACGCAGACCGCGCCCATGGAAACCTTCCGTGCCTTCGCGACGACCGACGCGTTCGGCCGCATCTCGGTGACCACCTCCACCCAGGTGCCCTTCCACGTGCGTCGCATGGTCGCGCAGTCGCTCGACATTCCGCAGTCGCAGGTGCAGGTCATTAAGCCGCGCATCGGTGGCGGCTTTGGCTCCAAGCAGACGGGCTGCTGCGAGATCTTCGTGGCGTTCGTGACCCAGCAGACTGGCCGTCCGAGCTATTGCTGCTACACCCGTGAGGAGACCATCACCGCGGGCAACTCGCGCCACCAGATGCAGATGACCGTCAAGCTGGGCGCCATGAACGACGGCACCATCACGGCCATCGACTTGCACACGCTGTCCAACGCCGGCGCGTACGGCGAGCACGCCACCACGACGATCGGCCTGTCGGGCCACAAGAGCCTGCCCATCTACAACCATGTGAAGGCGAGCCGCTTTAGGTGGGACGCCGTCTACACCAATACCAACCGCGGCGGCGCGTATCGTGGCTACGGTGCCACCCAGGGCCAGTTTGCCGTGGAGAGCGCCGTCAACGAGCTCGCCGACATGCTGCACATGGACCCCGCCGACCTGCGCCTTAAGAACATCGTGCGTGAGGGCGAGACCATGCCGCAGTACTACAACGAGAAACTCAACGCCTGCGCGCTCGACCGCTGCCTGCTGCGTGCGATGGACATGATCGGTTGGCGCGACAAGCCGCTGGCCGTGGACCTGGGCGACCGCGTGCGCGCCCTGGGCTGCGCGCTCACCATGCAGGGCTCGGGTATCTCCAACGTGGACATCGCCGGCATCGACATGCGCCTGGAAGAGGACGGCTTCATTACCATCGGCACCGGCGCCACCGATAACGGCATGGGTGTCGACACGATCCTGGCGCAGATTGCTGCCGAGGAGCTGGGCGTGGAGAGCTCGCTCATCGTGGTGCGCGGCGTGGACACCGATGTGTCGCCGTTCGACGCCGGCTCGTACGCGAGCTCGGGCACGTACGTGACGGGTCTGGCAGCCAAGAACGCCGCGACGGAGCTGCGTGAGAAGATCTGCGGCAAGGCCGCCCAGATGTGGGACGTGGACGCCGCCGATGTGGTCTTTGATGGTCAGTACGTGCGCCTGTCCGACGAGCGTGCCGCGCGCGAGCAGAACCGCTACCTCACGCTGCGCGACTTTGCCAACCTGTGCGTCAAGAACATCGCGGGCGGCGACGCGCTCACCTCGCATGCTTCTGCCTGCCTGCCCGTTTCGCCCCCGCCGTTTATGGCCGGCATTGCCGAGGTCGAGGTCGACAAGGCCACCGGCAAGGTGACCGTGGTGGACTACGCGGCGGCCGTGGACTGCGGCACCGTGATCAACGAGGCGCTCGCGCGCGTCCAGGCCGAGGGCGGCATTGCCCAGGGTATCGGTCATGCGCTCTACGAGATTGTTGAGCATGATGATCGCGGCCGCCTGCGCACCGGCAACTTTATGAGCTACAAGCTGCCCACGCGCCTGGATATCGGCAGCATTCGCGTGGCCTTTGAGCCGAGCTACGAGCCGACGGGTCCGTTTGGTGCCAAGTCGATCGGCGAGGTCGTCATCAACACGCCGCTCGCCGCCGTGGCCTCGGCCGTGGCACATGCCACCGGCCACCAGGTCCGCTCGCTGCCCATCACGCCGGAGAAAGCGCTGCTGGGGGAGTAGCGGGTCAGCGAACAAGTCGTAATTGGCGGGGCGGGGCAACTCGCCCCGCCTTTCGCACTCGTGGTGAGGTCGTGAGCCTGTAAAAGGTGTGCGTGCGCTTGCCGTTCGTATCTGCTATCATTCCTAGTCTGTGCGCTCATGCGGGCGTGGCGGAATTGGTAGACGCGCCAGATTTAGGTTCTGGTGGGATTCCCGTGAAGGTTCGAGTCCTTTCGCCCGCACCAACGCACCTGCGTCGGCTCTCGCCGTCGCGACTCTTTGTTGCATAAAGGTACCAGCACCTCAGATAAGCTGGGCAGTATGAGGAGGAACGTGTTGAACATCACCGCTTCTGACGTCAAGGACGCCAAGCTCACCGCTACGGTCACTATCCCGGCCGCCGACGTCGACGCCGCGATCAAGAAGGCCTACAAGGACACCGCCAAGAAGTACCGCTTCCCGGGCTTCCGCGCCGGCAAGGCTCCCCGTCCGGTCATCGACTCTGCTCTTGGCGCCGAGGCTACCCTCGCTCAGGCCACCAACGACCTGATCGCCGCTAACGAGCCCGTCGTCCTCAACGAGCTGGACATCGTCCCCACCAAGAACGGTGACTACAAGGAGCTCGACCTCGCCAAGGATCACGAGGACTACACCTACACCGTCGAGTTCTCCCTGCGCCCTGCTGCCGAGCTCTCCTCCTTCGACGCCGTCGAGATTGAGATGCCTCCCGCGGAGGTCACCGAGTCCGAGATCAACAACCAGGTCGAGATGCTCCTCAACTACCGTGCCACCTTCGAGGACGTCGAGGGTCGCGCCGTCGAGGCTGACGACTACGTGACCGTCGACCTCAAGGCCGTCGAGAACGCCGACAACTTTGCCGCCGAGGGCCGCATGCTCATCGCCGGTAGCGACAGCAACCCCAAGGAGTTCAACGAGGCCCTGATCGGCGCTAACGTTGACGACGTCAAGACCGTCACCTGGACCGACGAGGTCGAGGAGGGCGAGGAGGCCGAGACTCACACCGTCGAGGTCACCGTCAAGGGCATCAAGGTCCGCAACACCCCCGAGCTCACCGACGAGCTCGTCAAGTCCGACTTTGGCTTCGACAGCATCGAGGCCATGCGCGACGCCATCAAGATCGAGATCGAGCAGGACAAGGCTTCCCGCCTCCCGGCCGAGAAGGAGAACCGTTGCGTCTCCGCTCTCGCCGAGCGTCTGCAGCTCGACGAGATGGACGCCGACTACGAGCAGTCCGTCTTTGAGGAGCTCGGCCAGAACTTCCTGTCCAACCTCGCTGCCCGCGGCATGACCCTGGACACCTGGCTGCCCGCTTCCGGTCTGACCATGGAGCAGTTCATCGGCGACCTGCACAAGCAGGCCAACGACGTTGCCCGTGAGTCCCTGGCGCTCGACGCCCTCGCCCGTGAGCTCAAGATTGAGGTCACCGAGGACGACATCAACGCCGAGTTCGAGAAGGCCGGCGTCAAGGACGTCGAGGCTTCCAAGGCCGAGTTCATTGCCGATGGCCGCATGCCTGCCGTCCGCGAGTCCATCCGTCGCTCCAAGGCTGTCGATCACCTGGTCGAGAACGCCAAGGTGACCGAGGTCGACGAGACCGCCAAGGACGCCGAGTAATTCTCGCCACCTTTTCCGCGAGCGCATGGATGCGCCCGTGATGGGGTAAAGTTATAAGCCGGTTATCCGGTTGCTTCGTACGGTGCCAGCCAATGCATAGCATGCGGGCACCGTACGTTTGTCTAGAACCACTATTGGTCCGTAAGAGAAATGGAGATGCGTATGATCGCTAAGTTCGATTCCGCCCTCGTGCCATACGTTATCGAGCAGACGCCGCGCGGCGAGCGCAGCTACGATATCTATTCGCGCCTGCTCAACGACCGCATCATCTTCTTGGGCGAGGAGATCAACTCCGTCAGCGCCAACCTGGTCGTTGCCCAGTTGCTGCATCTTGAGAGCCAGGATGCCGAGAAGGATATCTCGCTCTACATCAATTCGCCCGGTGGCGAGGTCTACTCCGGCCTGGCGATTCTGGACACCATGAACTTCATTAAGCCGCAGGTCTCCACCATTTGCGTCGGCATGGCTGCATCTATGGCCGCCGTGCTGCTTTCGGCCGGCGCCAAGGGCAAGCGCTTCTGCCTGCCGCACTCTAAGGTCATGATTCACCAGCCCAGCGGCGGTGCCCAGGGCCAGCAGACCGAGATCGAGATCGTGGCCGAGGAGATCAAGAAGACCCGTCGCGAGCTCAACCAGATCCTGTCCGACGCATCGGGCCAGCCGATCGAGAAGGTCCAGGCCGATACCGAGCGCGATAACTACCTGACCGCTGCCGAGGCCCTCGACTACGGCCTGATCGACCGTATCGTTACCTCGCGCGATCTCGCCGCGAAGGACGCCTAGGATGGCCGGTAACATGCAGGACAACTTTGACGAGAACGGCAACCCCATCCGCTGCTCCTTCTGCGGAAAAGAGCAAGGCCAGGTCCGTCGTCTCGTAAAGGGCCCGACCAACATCTTTATCTGTGACGAGTGCGTCGCCGCTTGCTCCGAGATTCTTGAGGAGTCGCTGGCTTCGGACTTTATGGATGCCGCCCGCAACGGCAATCTCCCGGGTTTCCTCAACGACCACGGCCAGGCTGCGTCCCAGCCCGCCGTTGAACCCGAGACCGAGGGCTTTGAGCTCGAGGACGACCGTCAAGTCATCACGCGCGTGCCGACGCCGCACGAGATCTATGACGAGCTTTCGGCCTATGTCATGGGCCAGGAGGACGCCAAGCGCGCCATGTCGGTGGCCGTGTACAACCACTACCGTCGAGTGATCGAGGGCGGTGCCGCGGTGTCCGCCTTTGACGAGGCGTCGGGCATGGACGCCCGGTTTGACGATGACATGGACGAGGTGGAGCTCGCCAAGTCCAATATCCTGCTGCTCGGCCCCACCGGTACCGGTAAGACGCTGCTGGCCCAGACGCTCGCGCGCATCCTCGAGGTGCCGTTTGCCATTGCCGATGCCACCGCGCTCACCGAGGCCGGTTACGTGGGCGAGGACGTGGAGAACATCCTGCTCAAGCTCATCAACGCCGCCGATGGCGATATTGAGCGCGCGCAGGTGGGCATCATCTACGTGGACGAGATTGACAAGATCGCCCGCAAGGCCGAGAACCTCTCCATTACCCGCGATGTTTCGGGCGAGGGCGTTCAGCAGGCGCTGCTTAAGATCCTTGAGGGCACGGTGGCAAGCGTTCCGCCCACCGGCGGCCGCAAGCATCCCCAGCAGGAGCTGCTCCAGATCGACACGACGAACATCCTGTTCATCTGCGGCGGTGCCTTTGTGGGTCTGGATAAGATCATCGCCGACCGCGTGGGCAACAAGGGCGTGGGCTTTAACTCCGAGATTGCCGGCCCCACCTCGGTCGACGAGAACGACCTGCTGCGTCAGGTGCTCCCGCAGGACCTCAACGCTTTTGGCATGATCCCCGAGTTCGTGGGCCGTACGCCCGTCGTCACCCAGACGCAGGCGCTCGACGAGGACGACCTGGTGTCGATCCTGACCGAGCCCAAGAACGCCGTGGTGCGCCAGTACCGCAAGATGTTCCAGCTCGAGGACGTTGAGCTTGAGTTTGAGGACGCCGCCCTGCACGAGATCGCCCGCATGGCGCTTGCCCGCAAGACCGGCGCCCGCGGCCTGCGCGCCATCTGCGAGGACGTTCTGCAGCAGACGATGTTCGACCTCCCCAGCGAGGAGGGCGTTGCCAAGGTCGTCGTAACCGAAGCTGCCGTAAAGGGCGAAGAACAGCCCCAGCGCATCTACGGCTAGACCTGCCTAAAACGTGTTTGCAAATAGCCTCCGACCACCCGCGGTCGGAGGCTATTTTATATATGCGCAATAACCCCAACTACCTGTGTTATTCTGTGTGGTTGTTTAAGCCTCAGCGAAGTCATATCAGACTGAAGTAATCGATACCTAAGGGGAGGAATGTAGGCCCGATTTTCGTAGATTCCGCACGAGCCGAAGACCGCTTAATGTGGTCTTCGCGCGAGCCAGGACCTGACCGAGCGAAAATCGGGCCTACATTCCTCCCCGGCGGGACAGGGAGAGATATATGGAAGAAATGCCCAAGAACTACGATCCGTCGACCAACGAGCCGGCGATCCTGCAGAAGTGGCTCGACGGCGGCTACTACAAGCGCCGTGAGGGCGTGGGCGACTGCACCGTCACCATTCCGCCTCCCAACGTAACCGGCAAGCTCCACATGGGCCACGCCACCGACGACTCCATCCAGGACGCCATCATCCGTATGGCTCGTATGCGCGGCAAGTCCACGCGCTGGGTGCTGGGCACCGACCACGCCGGTATCGCCACGCAGACCAAGGTCGACAAGAAGCTCAAGAGCGAGGGCATCAGCCGCCTGGAGATTGGTCGAGACAAGTTTGTCGATGCCTGCTGGGACTGGACCCACGAGTACGGCGGCATCATCGTCGAGCAGATCAAGCGTATGGGCTGCTCCGTCGACTTCGATAACGAGCGCTTTACCATGGACGAGGACTATGCCCAGGCCGTGCGCAAGGTCTTCTGCGACTGGTACCACGACGGTCTGATCTATCGCGGCAAGCGCATCGTCAACTGGTGCCCCAACTGCACCACCGCCATCTCGGACGACGAGGCCGAGTACAAGGACGAGAAGGGCCACCTGTGGCACCTGCGCTACCCGCTGACCGAGCCGGTCAACGGCCAGGACTACATCGTCGTCGCCACCACGCGCCCCGAGACCATGCTCGGCGATACGGGCGTCGCCGTCTCCCCGAAGGACCCCGAGAAGGCCGCCTTTGTGGGTAAGACCGTCAAGCTCCCCATCGTCGACCGCGAGATCCCCATCTTTGAGGATTGGCATGTCGACGCCAACTTTGGCTCCGGCTTTGTCAAGGTCACCCCGGCCCACGACCCCAACGATTACGCCATGGGTCAGGCCCACGACCTGCCGCAGATCAATATCTTCGATGAGCACGCGGTGGTCGTCGAGGGCTACGGTGAGTTCACCGGCATGACCCGCGAGGAGTGCCGCGAGGCCGTCATCAAGTGGTTTGAGGAGCATGACCTGCTCGATCATGTCGAGGACCACGACCACTCCGTCATGCACTGCTACCGTTGCGACGCCGCGCTTGAGCCGTGGCTGTCCGAGCAGTGGTTTGTGGCCGTCGACAAGCTCAAGGGGCCGGCGCTCGACGCCGTCAACTCCGGCAAGGTCACCTTCCACCCCGCGCGCTGGACGCAGACCTACACCACCTGGATGGAGAACCTCAAGGATTGGTGCATTAGCCGCCAGCTGTGGTGGGGCCACCGCATCCCCGTGTTCTACTGCGAGGACTGCGGCTGGGAGGACGCCCTTACCGAGGACACCGACGTGTGCCCCAAGTGCGGCGGCCATCACGTGCATCAGGACGAGAACGTGCTGGACACCTGGTTTAGCTCGCAGCTGTGGACCTTTGCCACGCAGGGCTGGCCGCAAAAGCCGGAGCTCCTCGAGGGCCATCACCCCACGACGGCGCTCGTCACCGCGCGTGACATCATCGCGCTGTGGGTCGCCCGCATGGTCATGAGCTCGCTGTATTTCCTGGACGAGGTGCCGTTTAAGGACGTCGTCATCTACCCGACGATCCTTGCCAAGGATGGCAGCCGCATGTCCAAGTCCAAGGGCAACGGCGTTGACCCCATGGACCTCATTGGTATGTACGGCGCCGACGCCATGCGCTACAACCTGCTGACGCTCTGCACCAACAACCAGGACGTCAAGTTCGACGCGAACATCGACAAGAAGACCAAGAAGCTCATCGACAGCCCGCGCACCGATCAGGCTAAGTCGTTTGTGACCAAGATCTGGAACGCCAGCCGCTTCCTGCTCATGAACATGGAGGGCTACACGCCTGGCGAGCCCGTCGTGGAGACGCCGGCCGACGCCTGGATGTTCAGCCGCCTGGCCAAGGCCGTAAAGATGGTCACCGAGGGTATTGAGAACTACACCTTTGGCGACATGGCCCGCGGCGTGCAGCAGTTCTTCTGGAACGAGGTCTGCGACTGGTACGTCGAAGTCACCAAGGCCCGCCTGAAGGGCGAGGGCCGTCTGCAGGCCCAGCGCAACCTGATCTTTGTGCTCGACACCTCCATTCGCCTGATGCACCCGCTCATGCCGTTTGTCACCGAGGAGATTTGGGACAACATGCCTGCGAGCGTGCTCGATCTGGACGCCGAGGGCAACGTGGACCGCGCCGAGGCGCTCATGATTGCCAAGTGGCCGGAGCCCGCCGACTACACCAAGTACGTCGACGAGGACGCCGAGCGCGCGTTTGAGCTGTGCCGCACCGTCGTTTCCGCCGCCCGCGCCACGCGCTCGCGTTACCGCTTGAGCCCCAAGGCCGAGCTCGACGTGGTCGTGCGCGCCGGTGCCGAGGACATCGAGAAGCTCGAGAGCCTGCGCTCCACGATTGAGCCCTTGGCCAACACCGCTTCGCTGGTCATGGGCACCGACGTTGAGAAGCCGGCTGCGAGCATCGCCGTGGTCGACAGCGGCGTCGAGGTCTTTGTGGTGCTCGAAGGCAAGGTTGACCTTTCGGCCGAGAAGGCGCGCCTGGAGAAGGAGATCGCCGCGGCCCAGAAGGAGCTCGCCGGCTGCGAGAAGACGCTCGCCAACGAGGGCTTTGTGGCTAAGGCCGCGCCCGCGGTGGTCCAGAAGAAGAGGGACCGTGCAGCTGAGCTCAAGGAGATCCTGGCGGCGCTGACTGCTCAGGTTGCTGACTTCTCGTAAGCGTTACTGGGGGACGCGGTTTGGGGCATTGCTCGCTACTGCGGACAGTCCTGCTCGCACGAAGGCCACATTAAGTGGCCTTCGGCTCGTGCGGAACTTGTATCGAGCAAAGCCCCAAACCGCTCCCAGTTCGTTTACGTGGTCGTTTGCATCTGGCGTGTTAGGGCCACTTGGTTGTGGTCTTGATCTCGCTGCAAAGCGGTGTTTGGCTGATATTTTGAATGGAAGGGGCTCGTTGTTTGTTACGGGCCTCTTTTTATGTTGAGGGGACTTTGGGTTATGGCTAAGCGTTCTGGGTCGTATTCTGTGCCGTTCTCGTTTGAGTTGCTTTCGTTTGATGAGGCTGTTGGGCTGGCTGCTGATACGGGGCGGATTTCTGGGGATGCTGGGCCTCTGCTTGAGACGGTTGTCGATATGCTTGATGAGCTGGGGCGTCCGGATGAGTATTTTGATTGCATCCAGGTTGCCGGTACCAATGGCAAGACTTCGACCACGCGTTTTTCGGCTGCCATCCTTCGTGGTGAGGGGTTAAAGACCGCGCTGTATACGTCGCCGCAGCTGGTGCGATATCCCGAGCGCATGGAGGTCGACGGGCGCGTCGTGAGCGATGAGGCGTTTGCCCGCGGCGTTTCTGCCGCCGTCGAGGCGGGGCATCGCGTGAATGCTCGGCGTGTGGCGGCGGGGGAGCGCGCGTACACCATTACGCCGTTTGACCTGCTGACGGCTGCCGCACTGGTGGTGTTTGCCGAGGCTGCGGTGGACGTTGCTGTGCTCGAGGTTGGCATGGGCGGCCGTTGGGACGCCACGAGTGCGACCGATCCCGTCGCCGTTGCCATTACGGGCATCGGGCTCGACCACACGCGCATCCTGGGCGACACGCTCGAGGCCATTGCGGGGGAGAAGGCTGCCGTCATCAAGCCCGGGCGCTTGGTTGTGCTGGGCGAGGGCACGCACGAGCCGAGCGTTCAGCGCGTGATGGATGCGCGTTGCCGCGAGTGCGGCGTTGTGCCGCTCGTGGTGAGCCATACGACGACCAAGGCGCCGGCGCATGTAGGCGATGCGGTGGAGTTCAGCTGCACCACGCCGCGTGCGATCTATACGTCAAGTATGGTCAAGCCGGCGTACCAGCCGCAGAATGCCGCGTGCGCGATTATGCTGTGCGAGGGGTATCTGGGTCGCGAGCTCGACCACGATGTGCTTGATGGTTCGCTCATGGGCTGCCCCACGCCGGGTCGCTTTGATGTGGTGGGAACCGATCCGCTCAAGTTGATCGACGCTTGCCATAACCCCCAGAGCTGCGAGAACTTTGTGAGCGCGCTGGACGAGATCGACCCGTGCGTGGAGAATCGCCCCACGCTGCTGTGCGCCGCGCTGGCCGACAAGGATGTGGCGGGCATCGTTGATGTGCTGATCCCGGCCTTCCCGCGCGTGGTCGTAACCCAGACCGATTCTGATCGCGCCCTACCGGCAGAGGAGCTTGCTGCCCTGGTGGATGCCGACAAGCTCGCGGGCGTGTACCCCAGCGTATCCGAGGCCCTTTCGGCTTTCGATGCCGCAGGCGAGCCTTTCGTAGCAGCAGGCACCATCACCCTAGCCGGCGAAGTGGCAGGCTTGCTCCGCTAGATCCCTTCCGCAGGATAGCTAGTTGACCTGCTCGCCATGAAATGGGCCTATCTACTACGTTTGACCGGCTGCCCTCAACCATGCCGAGAATCGCAAAATCAAAACCGCAGGTAGAAGGCTTGCCAATTTTCGAAAAAGACCCGCATGGTCGACCCATGCGGGTTAAACGTAGTAGATAGCCCGCTTTCGTGGCGCATCTCTAGACTGTCAAATTGGTCGACTTGGCCCCATGGCAGTTGCGGTGAAATAGTTCCTGGATTATGCCTCTGTGGGCCAATCTGGGAACTATTCCACCGCAACTTATTGAAGGGCTATTGGGAAGGGGCTAGTCTAGGCGGACTGGGTCGTGGGGGTAGGCGTTGAGGATCTCGACGCCGGACTCGGCGACCAGGGCAAGGTCTTCGATGCGGACGCCGGTGCGGCCGGGGAGGTAGATGCCCGGTTCGATGGAGAACGTCATGCCCGGCTCGATAACCTGCTCGTTGACGAGCGAAACATCGCCTGGCTCGTGGTCCTGCAGGCCGATCGAGTGGCCCAGGCGATGCGTAAAGTACTGTCCGTAGCCCGCATCCTCGATTACGTCGCGCGCGGCGCGGTCCAGGTCGCACATGCGCACGCCCGGGGCGATGAGCGCCTCGGCGGCCTCGTTGGCGCGGCGCACGATGTCGTAGATGCGTGCGGTCTCCTCGTCCGGCTCGCCCCAAAAGAATGTGCGTGTCATGTCCGAGCAGTAGTTGCGATGACGCCCACCAATGTCGAACAGCACCACGTCGCCGCGCTTGAGTACGGTGCCGTCGGGCTCGTGATGCGGGTCGCCCGCGTTGGCGCCAAAGCTCACGATGGGAGGAAAGCTAAAGCCCTCGCAGTCGTGCTTGCGGTACAGGCCGAGCATCTGGTCGGCAATTTCGCGCTCCGTCACGCCCTCGTGAACGAGCTTGATGGCGTCGGCCATCACGGCGTCGTTGGCGGCTGAGGACATGCGCATGAGCTCCTGCTCCGCGGCATCCTTGTGGGTGCGTGCGGCGGTGACGGCAAAGTCGCCCAGGAAGAACTCGCTCGCGGCGTGACAATCAATAAGGGGCATCAAAAAGCCGGAGCGCATAACGGCGTCGATGCCGAGAGGCTTGGCAGGATCGATCTCGCGCGCGATGGTGTCGGTCACGACGTCGGTATCGGTGTGATAGGCGACGCGGGCATTGTCGTACTCGGGCAGCTGATGCAGGGCGTTGACCAAGATCACCGGCTCGGCATCGCGTGCGAGCAGCACGCCGCAAAAACGCTCGAACATATCGGCATAAAAGCCGGTCAGATAGTAGATCGACCACGGGTCGTTCACAAGCAGCTGCGCGCTGGGGTGCTGAGCCTCGAGCGCATCGAGCACGCGCGCCACGCGCTGGTCATCGACATGTGCCATACATCGTCCTTTCGCTAGGGTGCCACCATGGTATCCCCAATGCCAGGGTAGTCAATTTGGGACGGGGCTATTTTAGATGCGTCAAACATGCGGGCTGATAGGTAAAAGTAGTCAATATGGTCCCGTCCCAAATGGGCTGGTTTCAAAAGTATGGCGGATTACGGGGCTGGACCTGTATTACTTGATCATGGGAAAAATCGCGAAATTAAAACCGCAGGTAGAGGGTTTATCAAAAATCGAAAATCGCCGGTATGGATGTGGGTATCCGAATCAGCCCCGTAATCCGGCATAGTTTTGAAATGGCACTAAAGTAGGCACAGGCTAAATACCAATTCCAAAGATAGTTGCGGTGGAATAGTTCCCGGATGCCGGGGTTTGGCGGAAATCAGGAACTATTTCACCGCAATTGAGGAGGGGCGGGGTGGATGGCGGGGTAGCTAAAAGAGCCCCGTCCCAAATGAGCTACCTACGCAGGGTCGATGTCCATGCTGGCGATGAGGTCGGTACCGGTGTCTAGGAGGTTGGGGAGGACTACATCGCTCATGCGGATGGGGGCGTCGACGACCAGGCCGCGAATGAGGTCCATGGCCTGGGCATGGAGTTCGAGCGGGATGGCTTCGGCCGTGCGCACGGGCAGCAGCGCCTCGTCGCCGCCGGATACGGCTACGGTGGTGGTGAGCACGCGCATGGGGCAGGTGAGCTCCTGGTGCGAGAATGCATCGCCGCGCGGGCAGCTGTTGCCGGTCACGGAGCGCACCTCTACCACGGCGCCGTCTGCGCTTCGTTCGACCTCCACGGTCAGGAGGCACTCGGAGGGACAGGTGGTGCAGTTGAACTGCAGCGTCTCGATCACATTTGCGCTCATGGCTTTACGCCTCCTCAACGGGATCGACGGACAGGACAATCTCACTAACACCCAGGTCGAGTACGCGCTGAATCGCCTTTGCCGGCAGCGGGAAGCTTTCCATTACGCTCGGTTTAAACGGGCGGACCTTGCCTGCGAACAATTCCTCGTCGCCTGCCAGAATGCGCACACGGGCGGAATCGACCGGTCGGCGCACGCGGAAGTTGAGTTTGGTGAGTGCCACAGCCGTAATGCGTCCCGGCAGTGCGTAGCCCGCAATGCCGGCGGGGGAGACCGTGAGCTCGCAGCTGGCGCCCATGCTATCGCCGACACCCAACGCGTATGCCGCCGCGGCTGCACCTGCGCGTTCGGACTCGGTCGTCACGTTGTCTGCCAGGTCGTGCACGTGCAGCACGTTGCCGCAGGCAAAGATGCCCGGAACGCCTGTCTGCAGGTTCTGGTCCACCACGGCACCGCGCGTGCGGGGATCCAGCTCCACGCCCGCGGCAACCGAAAGCTCGTTCTCGGGAATCAGGCCCACTGAAAGCAGTAGCGTGTCGCACGGAACAACGCGCTCGGTCCCCGGAATGGGTGCCAGGTGCTCGTCGACTTGACTCACCTCGACGGCTTCCACGCGATCGTGACCGATTACGCGCGTGACGGTGGTGGACAGGTGCAGCGGAATGCCAAAGTCGTCCAGGCAGTTCTTCACATTGCGACGCAGGCCGTTGGCGTACGGCATGAGCTCGTACACGCCCTCGACCGAAATCCCCTCGAGCGTGCAGCGGCGCGCCATGATCAGTCCGATGTCACCCGAGCCCAAAATGACGGCGCGCGAGCCGGGTTTGAGGTTCTCGATGTTGATGTATCGCTGCGCCAGGCCGGCCGTAAACACGCCGGCAGGTCGGCTGCCGGGAATCTTGATCTCGCTACGGGTGCGCTCGCGGCAACCCATGGCAAGGACGACCGCGCGCCCGGTGAGCTGCAACATGCCGGTGGGGCTCATGAGCGTGACGGTGTGGACCGCGGCATCTTCCGTGGACGCGCCCGAATCAATCCCAAGCACCATGCTGTCCAAGAACAGCGCAATGTTGGTCGTGCGCACCTGGTCGATAAAGCGCTGCGCATACTCGGGGCCGGTGAGCTCCTGCTTAAAGTGCGAAAGGCCAAAGCCGGGGTGAATGCACTGGCGCAGGATGCCGCCCAAGTGTTGCTCGCGCTCCACGATGGCCACGCGCGCGCCGGCCTTGTGCGCGGCAAGTGCGGCCGCCATGCCGGCAGGTCCGCCGCCGATAACGACGACGTCGAACGCCTGCGTCTGCACCGCTTCCGTAGCTCCTGCCTCCGCGCGTTCGTTGCGCATATCAAACGTCGCCATCCTAGCGCACCCCCTTCAAAGGTCCCTCAACGAGCCACGAGCCAGTGTCCTCCAGCAGCACCTCGCTGGGGTCACACCCCAGCTCGCGCGCCAGAATCGCCACCACGCGGCTCTGGCAAAAGCCGCTCTGGCAGCGGCCCATGCCCGCGCGGCAGCGGCGTTTGACGCCCTCGACCGAAACCGCACCCGGACGGCGTCGAATCGCGGCAACAATCTCGGCCTCGGGTACTGTCTCGCAGCGGCAGACGATCTGCCCCCATGCAGGGTCGGACTCAATGAGCTCTTCCTTGCGTGCAAGCGGCGCACGGTCGAAGTCGTCCGGCGCGCGGCGAATCGGATCCCAATCGGCCCGCTCGCGCAAAGCAACGCCCGCCTCGCGCATCACGTGCTCCATGCGCTCGGCAATGGCCGGCGCGCTTGCTACGCCTGGCGATTGAATGCCCGCCGCCTGGAACAGGCCTGGCACCACGGCCGACTGCCCAATAAAGAAGTCGTTCGTCCCCTTAATGACCGGACGCCCGCCGGCAAACGCGCGCACCACGCGACGCGTGTCCAGATCGGGAACCAGCTTGCGCGCTCCCGTCAGCAGCGCGTTCACATCGCTCGCATAAGTCTGTGTGTCGCCCGGCTCGCGCACGGCAGCGGTTGCGGTGATCACGGTGTTGCCGTGCACGGTGCCCGTGACGATAACGCCCTTGGACACCGGCGTGGGCACTGGGTAGAGCGGCATGAGCGCGCGCGGCTCCTTGTCCAGCACCACGATGTTTCCCTGGCGCCAGACCATCTGAAACTCTTCGGCGCCGGCCATATGCGAGATGTCCGCGGCACCGTTGCCCGCGGCGTTGATCAGATAGCGGCAGCGCACATCGCCGGCAGGCGTCACCAGCGTAAAGCGCGCAGCACCGTCGGTAGCCTCGCCGCCAGCAACTTCAATGGCTTCCACCGGCGCGGAGCGCATAAACGTCACGCCGTTGGCCACGGCGTTCTCCAGCGCCGCGATGGCCACTTCAAACGGGTCGACGTAACCGGTCGAAGGGCACCACAGCGCGCATGTTGCGTCGGCGCTGGCACGCGGTTCCAGCTCGTGGATACGGTCGGGGCCAATGATCGCCAGCTCGGGCACGCCGTTGGCCAGGCCATTCTGGCGTAGCTTCTCCAGGTGCGCACGGTCCTCGTCGCTAAAGCCCAGCACCATCGAGCCGGTTCGGCAAAACAAAAAACCCAGCTCCTGGGCCCAGGTGCCATACAGCTCGCAACCACGAGCGTTGACCTGCGCCTTTACCGTGCCCGGAGCCGGATCGTAGCCGGCGTGCACCAGGCCGCCGTTGGCCTTCGACGCGCCCAGGGCGATGTCGTTGGCCGCCTCGACCACGCAAATAGACAGGTCATAGCGCGCGAGTTGTCGCGCGATGGCGCACCCGGTGATGCCCGCGCCCACAATCGCGATATCAAACGTTTCCGTCACAGTGCCTCCCAGACAAGTTGACAGGCTGTCAATAAGACTATCCTACGGTCTGCACACCCCCAGCGCAGCGGCAATGCGGCGAACAGCCCCGTCGCATCCGCCAACGGCAGGCGAGGGCCGGCCCGGCACGGATGCCGGCCACGTTAGACCCGAGTTCTTCCCGCCCAACCTCGCGTTCTGCGCCGTTACCTGTTACAGATTGAGATGTTTGGCTGGCGGGCTGACCGTTTGTCTCGATCTGTAACAGCTGGCAGGGTTTTTGAGCCCTTTTTGTTACAGGTTGAGACAAACTTTCCGACGGATTCTGATTGTCTCGATCTGTAACAGTAAGAACTGTTTTTGGGTTCTAGATGTTACAGATTGAGATTTAAGTCGGGGAGAAAATAGTTTGTCTAAATCTGTAACATCTGGGACTGTTTTTGCCGAGTAACTGTTGCAGATTGAGACATTTGGTTTGGACGGTTTTCTTTGTCTCGATCTGTAACAGTTAGCTGAGGATTTGGGTTCTAGATGTTGCAGATTGAGATATTGAGATATTGAGATATTGAGATTGGACGTTTTTCTTTGTCTTGATCTGTAACAGATAGAAGGGTTTCTGGTCCCTAGTTGTTACAGATTGAGACATTTAATCGGAGGGTTCGTCGTTCGTCTCGATCTGTAACATCTAGACCCGATTTTGCCGAGTAGTTGTTACAGATTGAGACATTCTGTTTGGGCGGTTTTCTTTGTCTCGATCTGTAACAGTAAGAGGGGAAAATCGGTCCTATCTGTTACAGATTGAGATATTTAACGGAGGGTGCACCGTTCATCTCGATCTGTAACAGTAAGAGGGGTTTTGGGGCCCAAGATGTTACAGATCGAGATTGAAGTCGGGGAGGGACCCCTGTGTCTCGATCTGTAACACCTAGACCCGGATTCCGCTCCCGCCTGTTACAGATTGAGATGTTTGTGTCCGCGCCAGCCCCGTACCCAGCCTTGGTCCCATATAAACAAACCCCGTGGTAAACTTGACCGGACTGTAAATATTCCGAAAGGTACACCTCAATGTCCAAATACATCAACGAGCTCATGTCACCGCAGCTTATGGGCGTCATCTATGCCTTCGTGGGCTTTATCATCGCCCTGTACGTGCTGTCGGTCGTCTATGTGTTCATCGACGCTCGCCGCCGCGGCGCCAGCGCCTACGTGGCATGGGGCATCATCGCCCTCATTCCGTTTGTGGGTCTCATCGCCTACCTGGTTCTGCGTCCGCACTCCTACGCGGCCGACCGCGAGGAGCAGGAGCTGGACATGGCCCTGCGCGAGCGCCAGCTTGCCCAGTACGGCACCTGTCCGCAGTGTGGCGCCCCCATCGAGAAGGACTTTGTCGTCTGCCCGGTGTGCGACACCCAGGTTCGCAACGTGTGCCCCAGCTGCCATCGCCCGCTCGACGCGCACTGGAAGGTCTGTCCCTACTGCCGAACTCGCATTCAGTAACGCATCCATCGCCGGGCCGGCCGCAAGCCACGGGCACACCTCGGGCATTCCACGCAAGCCACGCGCGCCCCACATCCCGCCCCCCCACACGATGAAGCATGCGTAGAAAATCGCCCGCCGTGCCATTAAGGTGCGGCGGGCGCTTGTATACCAAGGCAACCTGCCTATAATGATGCAAGTCAAAAACGCCGAGCGCATCGCACACACTTGCATCAGGCATCCGAGAGGAGAAAACATACCCATGAAGGCACTCTACAATGACGGTTCGGTGGCCGAGCTCCCGCAGGACGAGGTCACGCACGTCATCCGCCACTCCGCCGCGCACATCATGGCGCAGGCCATCAAGCGCCTGTACCCCGAGGCTGACTTTGCCTACGGCCCCGCGACCGACAACGGCTTTTACTACGACGTCGACCTGCCCGAGGGCGTTAAGATCAGCGAGGACGACTTCCCCGCGATTGAGGCCGAGATGAAGAAGATCGTCAAGGAGAACCTCAAGTTTTCCGTGTACGAGAAGCCCCGCGCCGAGGCCATCGCCCTTATGGAGGAGCGCGGCGAGAAGTACAAGGTCGAGCACATCGGCGACCTGGACGACGACGCCCGCATCACCTTCTACCAGCAGGGCGACTACATCGACATGTGCGTCGGCCCCCACATCTGCTACACCAAGGCGCTGAAGGCCTTTAAGCTCACCGGTGTCTCGGGCGCTTACTGGAAGGGCGACAAGGATAACAAGATGCTCACCCGCATCAACGGCGTCGCCTTTGCCACCAAGGAAGAGCTCGACGAGCACATGCACATGCTGGAGGAGGCCAAGAAGCGCGACCACCGCAAGATCGGCCGCGAGATGGACCTCTTTATGATGCGCGACGAGGCCCCCGGCTTCCCGTTCTTCCTGCCCAACGGCATGGTCCTTAAGAATACGCTGCTGGACTACTGGCGCGAGATCCACCACAAGGCCGGCTACGTTGAGATTTCCACGCCGCTCATCATGAACAAGCAGCTGTGGAAGACCTCGGGCCACTGGGACCACTACAAGGACAACATGTACTCCACCGTCATCGACGACGAAGAGTACTGCATTAAGCCCATGAACTGCCCGGGTGGCGTGCTGGTGTACGCCTCCAAGCCGCACTCCTATCGCGAGCTGCCCATTCGCGCCGGCGAGATTGGCCTGGTGCACCGCCACGAGCTGCGCGGCGCCCTGCACGGTCTGTTCCGCGTGCGCTGCTTTAACCAGGACGACGCCCACCTGTTTGTGCGTCCCGACCAGCTGACCGACGAGATCGTGGGCGTGGTCAACCTCATCGATTCCGTGTACCAGAAGTTTGGCTTTAAGTACCACGTTGAGCTTTCCACCCGCCCCGAGGACTCCATGGGTTCGGACGAGGACTGGGCTCGCGCCGAGGAGGGCCTGCGCACCGCTCTGGAGCAGCTGCATATGGATTACGAGGTCAACGAGGGCGACGGCGCCTTCTATGGCCCCAAGATCGACTTCCACCTGGAGGATTCGCTCGGTCGTACCTGGCAGTGCGGCACCGTCCAGCTCGACTTCCAGATGCCGCTCAACTTTGACCTGGAGTACGTGGACGCCGACGGTACCAAGAAGCGCCCCATCATGCTGCATCGCGTGTGCTTTGGCTCCATCGAGCGCTTTATCGGTATTCTGATTGAGCACTTTGCGGGCAAGTTCCCCACCTGGCTGGCCCCCGTGCAGGTCAAGGCACTTCCGGTTTCCGAGAAGAGCCGTGACTACGCCCACGAGGTGTGCGCCAAGCTGGAGGAGGCCGGCATTCGCGTGGTCTGTGACGACCGCGACGAGAAGATCGGTTACAAGATCCGCGAGGCCCGCAGCATCGACCGCGTGCCCTACATGCTCATCCTGGGCGAGAAGGAGGTCGAGGCCGGCAACATCTCCGTCCGCGATCGTTCCAACGAGACCGTTCAGATGAGCGTTGACGAGTTTGTGGCCAAGGTGCTCGAGGAGATCAAGACCCGCGCCTAGCACAAACTATACAAGAATTAATAAAGGCGATCGTCCTCGCGGCGGTCGCCTTTTTTGTTTTCTACAGAAGAAAAGCCGCTGGTTAGAGCGGCTTTTTTGTTGTGCAAAAAGGTACAGGTTTTTGTATCTTTCGACGTTGCTCATTATACGAGCAAACTGCTCTCGTTTTCCCAGATTGCACAGAATGCGCCGCGAATGGGTGCATCTCCATACCCCTCTACAAAAACCTGTACTTTTGCGACTGCGCCTAGCTGCGAGCGAGAAGCCTGTTCTTAACGCCCCTGCATCCGCGTGCGTCGCGGAGCTGGAGAAGGGGGGCGAGAGATGGAACAGACAATGCGGCGCCAAGAGCAGCTGCCCGGTGCGTTTAACGGCGCCATTAACAACAGCCAGCGCGGCCGCGTCCGCTGGTATCTGGTCCACACCCCCATGGAAAAGAGCGCGAGACCTGCGAAAAGGTCCGCCGTATTATCCCGCACGAGCTGATGCAGGACGCTTTTGTGATGCAAAAGGAGTTCTGGTTTAAGCGGGACGGCGCCTGGTCGCTCCAAACCAAGCCCATGTACAAGGAATACTTCTTCGTCGCCACGCGCGATGCCGCCCTGCTCGATAAGGCTTTGGCTCAGTTGAGTTTTGGCTGCCGCATTGCCGGTAGCAAGGAGCGGGCCTATGCGCCCATGCCGGACGATGCGCAGGATTGGTACCGCAGCGTGCTCGACGACGACGGCGTGGTGCGCAACAGCGTGGCCCGCATAGAAGACGGCGTTCTGCACATAGAGCAGGGGCCTTTGGTAGGGCAAGAGGCCCGTGTAAAGAAGATCGACCGTCATAAGCGCTGGTGCCTGGTAGACGTGGGCGAAGGCGACTCCGCTTTTAGGGAGCTGCTTCCGTTGGACGTGCCCAGTAAGACGTAAGGGGACGTCGCACTGGCAATTCATTCGCATTTTGAATTCATCGATTGGGGGATCCCTGGGGACAGGGACGTGGATTTGAACTTGACTTGTAAAGAAGTGACAGAGCAAAACGCGCCGGTGGGGGCCGCGCTTGTTGCCCAGGCCATGGATCGGCGCAACGGCGTTGGTCGCTACCAGGCTATGCAGGCCGTGAAGGACTGGGACCGCACGCGCCTGGGCTACAGGGCTGTAAAGCGCGCGTTCGACATCGTGTTCAGCGGCTGCGTGCTGGTAATCATCGCCATACCCAGCCTTGTGCTCGCAGCGGCAATCCGCCTGGAGAGCGAGGGCAACCCGTTCTACAGCCAGATCCGCGTGGGTCAGACCCACCGCGACGGCACCTTGTCCACCTTCCACATGTGGAAGTTCCGCAGCATGTACAAAGACGCCGACGAGCGCCTCGCCGAGCTCAAGGGCCAGAACGAGATCGCCGGCGCCATGTTCAAGATGAAGGAAGACCCCCGCGTCACCAAGATCGGCAAGTTCATCCGCAAGCACTCCATCGACGAGTTCCCGCAGTTCCTCAACGTGTTCCTGGGCCAGATGTCCGTCGTCGGCCCGCGTCCGCCGCTGCCGAATGAGGTGGCCGAGTACACCGAGTACGACCTGCAGCGCCTGGCCGTGAAGCCGGGGATCACCGGCTGGTGGCAGGTCACCGACCGCAACGATACCGACTTCGACGGCATGGTTCGACGTGATTTGGAGTACATCGCCAAGCGTGGCCCCATCACGGACCTGAAGATTGTTCTCCTCACGGTCGTTGAGGTCTTTACCGGCGGAGGTGCTTGCTAGTTATGCACTCCAAAGATTCAGGAAGAATTGAATTGATAACTAATCAGGTTGAGTCTGCTTTTAAAAAATGGGTGTCTTGTTTGACGGGCACCGATAGGGCTGGGCTCCTTGCACTAGATGAGTCTGCAAAGGCAGATTCGTTTTTTCGCAATCTTGAGTTTGGCACCGGCGGCTTGCGCGGCAAGCTCGGCCTCGGCCCCAACCGTCTGAACGTCTATACCGTCGGCAAGGCTACGCAAGGTCTTGCCGATTACCTGAATAACTCTTTTGATAGGCCGTCCGTTGCGCTTTGCCGGGATACGCGTCATGGTTCCGAAGAGTTTGTGCGTCGAGTCGCCGAGGTGCTCGCCGGCAACGGAATCAGGTCTTATCTTTTCGATCGCGTCGAGCCCACTCCCGCATTGAGCTTCGCCGTCCGCGAGCTGGGCTGCTCGGCCGGCGTCAACATCACCGCGTCGCACAATCCCGCGGCATACAACGGCTACAAGGTCTACGGCCCCGACGGCTGCCAGATCACCGTCGAGGCGGCGGAGGCCATCCAGGCGGCCATCGACCCCGTCGACTGCTTCGATGGCGTAAAGGCGATGGCGTTCGATAGGGCCCTGGAAGAGGGACTGGTGCAGTGGGTTCCCGAGAGAGACCTCGACCGTTACATAGAGGAGACGCTCGAGGTCTCCACGGGCGAGGACTGCTCGGCGCTCCGCATCGTCTACACCCCGCTCCACGGCGTCGGCCTGGAGTGCGTGTCCCGCGTCCTCGAGGGGATCGGCGTGGCGGAGGTCACGACCGTCGACGAGCAGTGCGTTCCGGACGGCGACTTCCCGACCTGCCCGTACCCCAACCCCGAGGTGCGCGAGGCGCTGGAACTAGGTCTCGAGTACTGCGACAGGGTGAAGCCCGACCTGCTCCTGGCGACCGACCCGGACACCGACCGCGTCGGCGTCGCCGTCCCGCATGCAGGCGAGTACAAATTGCTCACCGGCAACGAGGTGGGCCTGCTCCTGCTCGACTTCCTCGCCTCCAAGGCGAGCGGGTCCGGGGCCGACATGGCCCGGGAGGTCGCCTGCACCACCATAGTATCCGCGCCCATGGCCGACGACGTCGCCCGCGCCCGCGGCCTCGAGCTGCGCCGCACGCTCACGGGCTTCAAGTTCATCGGCGAGCAGGTCGGCGTGCTGGAGTCCGAGGGGCGCGAGGGCGATTTCCTCATGGGCTTCGAGGAGTCCTACGGCTACCTCGCCGGAACCTCCGTGCGCGACAAGGACGCCGTGGTGGCGTCCATGCTCATCTGCGAGCTCGCCGCCCACTGGAAGAAGCTTGGGCTGGACCTTTACGAGGCCATGGAGCGCCTCTATAAGACATATGGCTTCTGGTCGAGTGCTCTTCTCGGCCAGGCATATGAGGGTCCCGAGGGGGCGTCCGACATGTCTGCGATGATGTCCGGCCTCAGAGATCGCGCTCCGGAGCAGATCGGCGGCTTCGCCGTCGCGGAGCGCATCGACTACGCCGAGGGCGCGCCGATGCCTGTCGTCAACGCGTCCGATGAGCCCCAGCGGCTGCCCGAGGCCGATGTCCTCGAGTTCAGGCTCGCCGACGGCTCGCGCGTCCTGTTCCGGCCCAGCGGCACCGAGCCCAAGGCCAAGGCCTACGTGTTCGCCAAGGGCCCAGACCGCTCCGAGTCCGAGTCCAAGCTCGTCGCGCTGGCCGCGGACGCCAAGTCGATCCTGGGAGGGACCCGCTAATGATCCACCTCGTCCTGCTCTCCGGAGGCTCGGGCACGCGCCTGTGGCCGCTCTCCAACAGCACCCGCTCCAAGCAGTTCCTCAAGGTCCTGCGCGACGCGGACGGCAACCACGTCTCCATGGTCCAGCGCGTCTTCGGCCAGATCGGTGCCGTCGACGCCGACATCGACATAACCATCGCGACCTGCGCGAGCCAGGAGGAGTCCATCCGCCGGCAGGTGAAGGGCGAGTATGCGCTCGTCCTCGAGCCCGAGCGCCGCGACACGGCGCCTGCCATCATGCTCGCGTGCGCCAACCTCGCGCTCGAGCAGGGCGCGGGCGAGGGCGACACCGTCATCGTCATGCCCATCGACAGCTATGCGGACCAGGCGTACTACGACAGCGTCGTGAGGCTCGACGAGGCAGTCCAGTCGGATTTCGCCGAACTGGTCCTCATGGGCGTGGAGCCAACCTACCCCAGCGGCAAGTACGGCTACATCGTGCCCGCGCCGGGGGAGGGCTGGCCCCGACGCGTCGAGCGATTCACCGAGAAGCCCGACGAGGGGACCGCACGGGAGCTCATCTCCCAAGGGGCCCTCTGGAACTGCGGCGTTTTCGCGTTCAGGCTCGGCTGGCTCACCGGCCTTACCGCCAGGTGCCTGTCCTGCGGCACTTTCGACGAGTTCCGCTCGCGCTATGCCGAGCTGCCGAAGAACTCCTTCGACTACGAGGTCGTGGAGAGGGCGTCGTCCATCGGCGCGGTCTCCTACGCGGGCGAGTGGAAGGACCTGGGCACCTGGAACACGCTGACCGACGAGATGGCCGAGTGCACCTCCGGCCGCGTCGTGGTCGATACCAAGACGTGCGAGAACGTCCACGTGATCAACGAGACCGGTTTTCCGATGGTGGTCGCCGGCATCACGGACTCCGTCGTGGTGGCGACGCCCGACGGCATCCTCGTCTCCGGCAAGGAGGCGTCGGCCAACATCAAGGCCGAGGTCAACGCTGTCGCCGAGAGTCGCCCCATGTACGAGCAGCGCTCGTGGGGCGAGTACCGCGTCATCGACAGCAGTGTCTTCCCCGACGGGGCGAAGGCACTCACCAAGGAACTTATCATCCGCGAGGACGGCCAGCTCGACTACCAGCGCCATATGCATCGAGGTGAGGTCTGGACGGTCATCTCCGGTACCGGCGAGGTCGTGCTGGACGGACTGGTCCAACAGGTTCGCGCCGGCTCCGTCGTGCAGATCCCCTCAGGAACGCCGCATTCGGCGAGGGCGGTCAGCGGCAACCTTCACGTGATTGAGGTCCAGCACGGCGAGATCCTCGTTAAAGAGGACATCGATCGAATTGGCTTGTTTTGGAAGGAATAGGGAGCACAGCGATGCCCGGATATAACAGAGAGCGGCTCCTCTCGAGCTTCTTCGACAACGTGACGTTTGACCAGGTATGCGAAGTCCTCGATGAGCATGTCTCAAATCGTACCCCAGGCTACATGATGTCGTTGAACCTCGACATCCTTATCAGGGCGGACAAAGATTCAGAGTTCCGTGCTGCCCTGGAAGGCGCGGATCTTATCCTTATGGATAGTGCTCCTCTTATGAAAATCGCACGTAAGAGGGGCGTTGGCTGCGTCGAAAAGCTGTCGGGATCGGATCTGATGCCCCGCATTTGTGATTTCGCCGCCAGCAAGGGGTATAGCTGCGCTATCGTTGGCGGGATGCCTGGTGTCCCGGAGAAAGCCGCTGCCGCGTTGTCGGTTCAATACCCGGGATTGATTTTTAAGGGCTCCATTTCTCCCGAATATGGATTTGAGAAAGATGCCGAAAAGCTACAAATGCTCTTGTCGAAGGTCGCTGGCCTACATGCCGATATTCTCTTCCTCTGCCTTGGCGAACCTAAGAGTGGGTTACTTGTAAATCGTCATCTCGGAGAGTTTGGAGTCCCGTTTGTGTTTAACGTTGGCGCTGCGGTTGATTTTGCGGCAGGAAACGTTGACAGGGCTCCGAAATGGATGCAGGACCATAGCCTTGAATGGTTCTACCGTTTTGTTAAAGAACCCAAGCGGCTTTTCAAGCGCTATTTTGTCGACAGTTGGCATTTTCTTACGATTTATTTGCATACCCGCAGGAGTGATTCCCGTGCGTAACGAATCTAATCATAAAACTGTTTTGATGTGCTGCTCTGATCTTAGCTATAGGGGCGGTATGGTAACAGTTGTCAGGAATTACCTCTCATCTAAGGACTGGGACGAATTTGATATACGTTTCGTTCCTACTCATGTTCAGGGTGGCAAGTTGAAGGTTGCCCTTCACTTTGCAGCGACTTATCCAAAGCTTTCTAGGATGTTTAAAAAGCATGAGGTTGATCTTGTGCACCTTCATGTTGCCGAAAGGGGAAGTTTCTTTCGCAAGGCTCTTATTGCTAAATCTGCAAAGCGCCATGGTATTCCGGTTATCTTCCATCATCATGCGGCAGAGTTTATGCAGTTCTATGACGGCCTGGATAATCGCGGTAAAGACTATGTTCGGGAGTCTTTTGAACTCGTCGATTTAAACATTGTTCTTAGCAATGCCATCAAAAAGCAGTTGTCCTCACTTTTTCCAAAAGCTCGGTTTGAGGTAATTGAAAACGCCGTCTCAACGTTTTCTGAAAACCCATATTCTGATTCCTCTCGCAACATTGTATTCATGGGGAGAGTTGGAGACAGAAAGGGCGCGTTCGATCTCATTAAGGCGTTCGATAACGCTCTTCCTTCTATTGGTAAAGAGTGGCATTTGCTGCTTTGTGGCGATGGAGAGATTGAGCGAGCCAAGGATGAGATTTCGCGTCATGGCCTTAATGGTCGAGCAGAATGTCTTGGTTGGATTTCTGGAGAAGCCAAAGACGACATCCTTCGAAAAGCTGGTGTGAATGTCTTGCCTTCGTATAACGAGGGATTACCGATGAGCATTTTGGAGGCCATGTCTTTTGGCGTACCGACAATCAGTACTCGTATCGCTGCAATTCCTGAGGTCATTAATTCGGGCAATAACGGAATTCTCATTGATCCTGGCGATATTGGCTCCTTGACCTCCGCAATCGTATATCTCTGCAATTTTGACGAGGCGCGTTTATGCATGAGCGATAAGGCATTCAGTACCGTCAGTGATAAGTATTCGTTCAATCAGAACATCAGTAGGTTGAAGGGGCTGTACCGGACGTTATGTTAGGAAAAGTACGCGCAATTGTCCGTTCCCTATACCTGAAAAGGCTTGTCAAGAATGGCTTGATGGTAGGGGATTGCTTTCAGATGGAAAAGGGCTGCAACATCGATGCGGTCTGTCCTTGGCTTATCAAAATTGGTGACAACGTTACCTTTGCATCTAATGTTTGTGTTCTTGCCCACGATGCAAGTACTAAAAAACTAACTGGCTATACGCGAGTCGGTCGTGTTTCTGTAGGCGACAACGTATTTGTGGGGTATGGATCAATCATTCTGCCTGGGGTTTCCATCGGAAATGATGCTGTTGTGGGTGCAGGTGCGGTCGTGACAAAAGATGTTCCCGTCGGAAAAATCGTTGCCGGTGTTCCTGCAAAGATTGTGGGCGATGTTAGCGAGCTTAAGGCAAAAGCCGAGTGCCTCATGAGCTCTTCTCATGCTTATGGGCAGGAATATCTTCGCGATCAGATTGACGAAACGCGTATGAATCAAATGCGTGCTGAGGGTGACGCATAATTTCTTTCGCAAATTGACAACCGCATAGCGGAACACGGCCCGTGCCCCGTCATATGATTTCTAGCGACTAAACAACAAATCACCGACGAAGGGGGCACGGGCCGTGTCTGCGA